>NZ_JBEXNW010000041.1:0-76742 GCF_040611295.1 Streptomyces sp. NPDC002935 | reverse complement strand
CCTACTCCCGGCTTTTGGCTGTGCCCCGCGGGCGCCGCCCGGGGTGCGGGGGGGGGCCCCGCGCGGGCCCGCACCCGGCACATCCGTTCACGTCCTGGTTGTGACGTCCTGGTCGGCTCGCGCGCTCACAGGGCCGTCAGATAGCCGGGCAGCTCGATGCCCGGTGCCAGGTCGTCCGCCGGGATCGGGGCGCCGTACCCCTTGGTGAGCGGGAGCACGCCGGTCCAGTGGGGGAGGGTGAGGTCCTCGGGCTCATCGTTCGGGCCGCCGCCGCGCAGCTTCGCGGAGACCTCGTCCAGGTCCAGGCTGATCACGGCGGTGGCCGCGAGTTCCTTGGCGTTGGCGGGGCGGGAGTCGCCCGACCGGCCCGGGACGACGTGGTCGACCAGCGCGTCCAGCGCCACGCGCTTCTCCTCGGGGTCCGTCACCTGGTGGGCGATGCCGTGCACCACCACGGAGCGGTAGTTGATCGAGTGGTGGAAGGCCGAGCGGGCCAGCACCAGCCCGTCGACATGCGTCACGGTCAGGCAGACGGCCAGCCCGGGATCGGCCTGGCCGGTCATCCGCAGGGGGCGAGAACCCGTCGAGCCGTGCACGTAGAGCCGCTCGCCGACCCGTGCGTACAGCGTGGGCAGGACGACCGGCGCGCCGTCGCGGACGAAGCCGAGATGGCAGACGTAACCCTCGTCGAGTATCGCGTGCACCAGCTCGTGGTCGTACGCGGCGCGCTCCTTGGAGCGGGTGGGGACGGTGCGGTCGGTCGGGGTGTAGGCAGCGGACTGCGTCGTCCTCGGCTGGGTGCTCGTCTCCGGCATTGCCTTCTCCATTGCACTAGTGCATAATCTCTTTTGTGCTAGGAGAGTATCGGATCGAAGGGCGCCGCGCAGCCGACATTGCGGCCAGTGTCGAGCGAGCGGTGGGGTCGGGGGAGCTGGAACCGGGTCAATCGCTGCCGCCGATGCGGGAGTTGGCCGACGAGCTCGGGGTCAACGCGAATACGGTCGCGGCCGCCTATCGCACGCTGCGTGAGCGCGGGGTCATCGAGACCGCCGGCCGCCGGGGCAGCCGGGTGCGCCCGAAGCCGGCCACCACAGGACGTGAGTACCTTCGTGTCGAGGTCCCCGAGGGGGTGCGGGACGTGGCCGACGGCAATCCCGACCCCGCCCTGCTGCCCGCCCTCGCCGAGGCCTTCGCGGCGGCGGCCCTGCGGTCCGACCGGTATCCCGTGCACTACGGGGAGGACGCCGTCGAACCGGAGCTGGAGCGCCTCGCCCGCGCCGGGCTCGACGCGGACGGGGTGCCCGACGGACCCGTCGTCGTCACCTCCGGATCACTCGACGCCATCGAGCGCGTCCTGATGGCGCATCTCAAACCCGGCGACGCGGTGGCCGTCGAGGACCCCGGCTGGGGCAGCCTGCTCGACCTCGCGCCGGCGCTCGGGCTGCGCACGGTCGGTGTCGGTGTCGACGACGAGGGTCCGCTTCCCGAGGACGTACGGCGCGCGCTGGCGGCCGGGGCGCGGGCCCTGATCGTCACGGACCGGGCGCAGAATCCCACCGGCGCCGCGATCACCGCCTCACGCGCGCGTGCCTTGCGTTCCGTGCTCGGGGAACACCCGGAGACGCTGCTCATCGAGGACGACCACGGCCACCGGATCGTCGACCTGCCCCTGCATTCCCTCGCGGGTGTCACGCACAGCTGGGCCTTCGTGCGCTCCGTCGCCAAGGCGTACGGGCCCGACCTGCGCCTCGCCGTGCTCACCGGGGACCCCGTCACCGTCGACCGTGTGCACGGGCGGCAGCGGCTCGGGCCCGGCTGGGTGAGCCGCCTGCTCCAGAAGGCCGTGGTCCATCTGTGGACTTCCGGAACGGTCGACGCCGCGGTCGTGGCGGCCTCGTACGGGCGGCGCCGCCACGCGCTGATCGACGCGCTGAAGACGCGCGGGGTCGAGGCGCGGGGGCGCAGCGGGATGAACGTCTGGATTCCCGTGCCGGACGAGACCGGTGCGGTCGCCCGGCTGCTGCACTCCGGATGGGCGGTCGCGCCCGGCGCCCGCTTCCGGATGAGCGCGCCGCAGGGCATCCGGATCACTGTCTCGACGCTTGGGTCCGAGGACATCGAGCCGCTCGCGGACGCCGTCGCGGCCGCCGTGGGACCGGCACCCGCACGCCGTTACGTCTGAGGCGTCGGCGACGTCGGGGCCGGGGCGGCGGGTGTCCGGGGAGCGTGGACGGCCGATGCCGATGTCGTGGGGCCCGTACAGCCGGTGTCGTGGGGTCCGTGCGGGCGGGTGCCGTGGAGGACGTGACGGGGGGTGTCCTCGGCGTCAGCGGCGCGGCTTCGCCTGGGTGAGGGCCGCGCCCGCCAGGACGATCACCGCGCCGACCGGCGTCGACCAGGCCAGCGATTCGCCGAGGATCGCGACACCGGCGGCGGTGGCGATGACCGGGATGAAGTACGTGACCATCTGGGCCGTCGTCGGGCCGACCTCGGCGACGATGCCGTACTGGAGGAGCATGGCCAGACCGGTGCCGAGGGCTCCCAGGGCGACGATCGCGAGCAGCGGCACCACCGCGACATGGCTCGGCAGCGTGGTGAACAGCGGGGTGACGAGAGCCAGTTGGGCGGTGGCCAGGAGCAGTTGCGCGCCGGTCATCGACAGATGCGAGTGGCCGGTGCCGGCCAGCGTCCGGCGGACGTAGATCCAGCCGATCGGATAGCTGAGCGAGGCCAGCAGGGCCATCGCCGTGCCCGTGGCGTCCAGGCCGTGGAAACCCTGCCAGACACCGAGGACCGTCAGGACGCCGAGGAAGCCGATGCCGAGACCGGCGACCCTGCGCCGGGTCGGCCGGTCCTCGGAGAGGGCGACCAGGGAGAGGGCCATGCCCCACAGCGGCGACGTCGCGTTGCAGATGCCCGCGAGCGTGGACGGGATGGTCAGCTCGGAGTAGGCGAAGAGCGAGAACGGCAGTGCGTTCAGCAGGAGGGCCGCGACCGCGAGATGTCCCCACGTCCTGGCCCCGCGCGGCAGCCGCTCCCGCTTCACCGCCATCGCCGCCGCGAGCACCGCGGTCCCGAACAGCAGCCGTCCGAAGGTGACCTGGAACGGCGCGTAGCTGTCCGTGCCGACCTTGATCAGCAGAAAACTGAAGCCCCAGATCAGCGAGAGGACGCCGAAGCGGATCCGCCAGTCGAGGGCGCTGCGGCGGCGGGGTGCGACGCCGGTCGGCGCGCCGGGTCGAGGAGTGGCGACGGTGCTCATGGGGCCAAGAATGGAACAGAACGATCTCTTAGCACAAGCGAGATTTCCCAAGCGTTATCTCGTAGCATTGCTTACATGTTGAATCTGGAGCGCCTGCGCACTCTCGACGCCCTCGCCCGGCACGGCTCGGTGAGCGGCGCGGCCGAGGGGCTGCACGTGACCACCTCGGCCGTCTCCCAGCAGATGGCGAAGCTGGAGCGCGAGGTGGGGCAACAACTGCTCGCCAAGAACGGTCGGGGGGTGCGCCTGACCGACGCCGGGCGGCTGCTCGCCGAGCACGCGGCGCGCATTCTGTCCCAGGTCGAGCTCGCGCAGTCCGATCTGGAGGCGCAGCGCGGTCAGGTGGTCGGTGAGCTGCGGCTGTCGGCGTTTCCGACCGCGGCACGCGGACTGTTCCCGGCGGCGCTCGCGGAACTGCGCGCCGACCACCCCGGACTGCGGGTGCGCTCCAGCGAGCTGGAGCCGGAGGCCGGGGTCGCGGGAGTGGTGCGCGGGGACCTGGACCTGGCGGTCGTGCTCGACTGGCACAACAAGCCGATGCCGTTGCCCGACGGCCTGGTCAAGGCGTCGATCCTCGATGACCCGGCCGACGTGGCGATGCCGGTCGGGCACCGGCTCGCGGCCCGCGACGAGGTGGACCTGGGGGACTTCGCCGACGATGAGTGGATCACCTGGGGCGAGGGCGAGTTCTGCCACGAGTGGCTGATGTTCACCCTGCGCTCCAAGGGCGTCGAACCGCGCATCGGGCACCGTGCCGCGGAGACGCACACCCAGCTCGCACTGGTGGCCGCCGGGCTCGGCGTGTGCGTGGCCCCGCTCCTCGGACGCCATCCGATGCCCGAGGGCGTCGTCACGGTGCCGGTGCGGCAGCGTGTGCGCCGCCATGTCTACGTCGTCTGGCGGGCCGACGCCGACCGCCGGCCGTCGATCAGGGCGGCGGTGGACGCCTTGCGCAGGGCCGGGGAGGCCGTCAAGTAAGGAGCGGTGGCGGGTGGTTCGGCTACATCGGAGGGAGCTTGCGGAAGTCCCACGAGGCGATCGCGTCCGGTGTCAGCCGCATCCAGGCGTGCCGGCCGTCGTGCGGCATCTCCTCCAGGCCGAAGTTCTTGCGGGCGAACAGGGTTTCCGGGACGTCGAGTTCGGCGCACAGCTCTCCGGTACGAGGGAACTCGCCGACGAACTCCACCGTGCCGGACAGCTCGACGCCCCGCAGCTCCCCGTACTCCTCGCCGGAGTCGATCACCACCGCGACGCGCGGGTCGTTCCGCAGTTGCACCCAGCGCTTGCTGCGCACCACCGAGTACAACCACAGCGACGTGCCGTCCCAGGTGAACCAGAGGGCACTCACATGCGGGACCCCGTCCTTCGAGACGGAGGCGACGCGGCAGGTGCGCTGGGTGGTGAGGAACTCGTCCAGTTCACCGGGAGTCATCATGATCTTCCGGCCTCTGCGCTGGGTGACGGCCATGCGGTCCCCTCTTCTTCTGTGTGTCGGTCCTGTCCGTGCCGAGCTGTGCCGGCGGCCCGTCCCGGGCCGGACCTCGTGTCGTGTCGGCCGTGTCCGGACCGGCCCGAGGGCCGGCCCGTTCCGCGCGGCCGAAGTTGTCTGACGTACCGTCAGAAAAGCATGAGGCGTCTTCCTTCCTCACGCAATGGTCGTTACGCTCGCCCGCCCCGACCCACGACGACAAGGAGAGCCATGCCGTCGTTCGAGCAACTCAGTGAACTCCTCGACCCCATCGGCACGGTGCTGCTCACCGTGGAGTGCCAACAGGGTGTCGTGGGCCAGGACAGCGCGCTACCGGAACTCGCCAAGGAGGCACGGTCGTCCGGGGCGCTCACCCATGTCGCCCGGCTGGTCGACGCCGCGCACGAGAGCGGAGTGCAGGTGATCCACGCGGTCGCCGAACGGCGCCCGGACGGCCGCGGCGCGAACCGCAACGCCCGGCTGTTCCGCGCGGCCGAGCGGCTGCCCGTGCAGCAGCTGACCGGCACGACGGCGGTGCGGATCGCGCCGCCCATCGAGGTCGCCGAGGAGGACTTCGTCGTACGCCGCCTGCACGGTCTGTCGCCGGTCGCCGGCACCGACGTCGACCCGCTGCTGCGCAACCTGGGCTGTCGCACCCTCGTGGTGACCGGAGTCTCGGCCAACATCGCCATCCCCAACGCCGTGTTCGACGCCGTGAACCGCGGCTACACCGTCGTCGTGCCCGCGGACGCCATCGCGGGGGTGCCCTCCGAGTACACACCCGCCATGATCCGGCACACGCTCGCGCTGGTGGCAACGATCACGACCACCGACGACGTGCTCGCCTGCTTCAAACGGCGGCGCCGCTGACCTCCCGAGCGGTCAGGCGAGCTTGATCGAGTCGCCCTCGACGGTGATGGGTGTGGCGGCCAGCGCGCTGGTCGCGGGCCCCTTCTTCACGCTGCCGTCGGTCGCGGAGAACTGGCTCCCGTGGCAAGGGCAGTTGATGACACCGTTCGCGATGCCCTTGACCGCACAGCCCTGGTGGGTGCACTTGGACGAGAAGGCCTTGAAGGTCCCCGCCGTCGGCTGGGTCACGACGACGCCCTGGTCGGCGAAGACCTTGCCGCCGCCCTCCGGGATGTCGGCCGTCTTGGCGAGTTCCGTGCCCGCGTTCCCGGCCGCGCCGTTGTCGGAACCCACGGTGTCGGAGGCTTTGTCGTCCGCCCCGCACGCGGTCAGCGCGACGGCGAGCCCCGCCGCGCCGACCGCCGCCACGACGGTGCGCCTGGCCGGTGCCGGTGCGGGGTGAAGCGATTCGCTGGTCATGCTGGCTTTCCCTTCAACGGACGTGATGTGGATCTGCTCAGAAGTACGGTCCTTCCGCGCGCGCTGTTCAGGGGATGGAGAGTTCTTGACCGGATCGACAGCGTGTCGACAGGAGAGCCGCCGCGATCCGCGCACCGACCCCCCTGGCCGCGCCCCGGGCCGCGCCCGATCGACGGGGCCACCCCAGTAACCTGGGGCGATGCTCAAGGAAGTGAACGCCACCCGCTACATCACGCCCCTGCGTGAGGGCGGCTCGCTGCCGGGACTCGTCGAGGCCGACGACCTCGGGACGTACGTCATGAAATTCACCGGCGCGGGACAGGGGCGCAAGACACTCGTCGCGGAGGTCGTCTGCGGTGAACTCGCCCGCCGGCTCGGCCTGCGGGTGCCCGGCCTGGTGACGATCGGACTCGACCCCGTCCTGGGGCTCGCCGAACCGGACCAGGAGGTCCAGGAACTCCTGAAGTCGAGCGGCGGCCCGAACCTCGGGATGGACTTCCTCTCCCGCGCCATCGGCTTCGACCCGCTCGCCTTCGAGGTGAGCGCCGAGGAGGCCGGCCGGGTCGTCTGGTTCGACGCCCTGGTCAACAACGTCGACCGCTCCTGGCGCAACCCCAACCTGCTGATGTGGCACGGCGACCTGTGGCTCATCGACCACGGCGCCACGATGATCTGGCACCACCACTGGCCCGGCGCCGAGGCCTCGGCGGCCAAGCCGTACGACGTCTCCGATCACGCGCTCACCCCCTTCGGCCCGGACATCGCCTCGGCCGCCGCCGAGCTGGCCCCACTAATCACCGAGGACCTGCTCGCCGAGGTCACTGCGGAGATCCCCGAGGCCTGGCTGGTGGACGAGCCGGGCTTCGACTCGGCGGACGCGCTGCGACGCGCCTACGCGGGGCCGCTCCTGGCGCGCGCCGGCGTCATCCACGAGCGGATCAAGGGCATCGACGTCATCGAGGGGAACAAGTGAGCGAGCGGGACGTCTTCGAGTACGCGCTGCTGCGCGTGGTGCCACGGGCCGAGCGCGGCGAGTGCTTCAATGCGGGCGTACTGGTGTACTGCCGCGCGCACTCCTTCGTCGCGGCTCGTACCCATCTGGACGAGAACCGGCTGTTCGCCCTCGACCCGGACGCGGACGTGGTGGGCGTACGGGCCGCGCTGCGCGCCGTCGAGGGTGTCTGTTCCGGGGGAGAAGCCGCTGGTCAAGCGGCACGCGACGACGCCGGACGGCGTTTTCGCTGGCTGATCGCGCCGCGCTCGACGGTCGTCAGGCCGGGCCCCGTGCACACCGGTCTGACCGCCGATCCGCGCGCCGAGGTGGACCGGTTGCTCGAGCTGCTGGTCAGGTAATGGATCACACGCGCGCGGTGTGCCGTTGACACCGAGTGCCAGGGCTTCTAGCGTCACGTCTGCTGAAGGTACTAAGCGGTCGCTCACTGGACGGGCGTACCGTGTGAGCCGCGGGTATTTCGGGACCCCCGAAGACTCCGCAAGGGTGTCGAGACAGCTTGGCCGGGCTTGGGCCGGCTTTTCCAAGGGCGAGGAGAACCAGCAATGTCCACCACTGAGCAGCGCGTCGCCGTAGTCACCGGTGCCGCGCGCGGCATCGGCGCCGCGACCGCCGTACGACTGGCCGCGGAAGGCCGCGCCGTCGCGGTGATCGACCTCGACGAGGCCGCGTGCAAGGACACCGTGGAGAAGATCACCTCCGCCGGGGGCAGGGCCCTCGCGGTCGGCTGCGACGTTTCCGACGAGGCCCAGGTGGAGGCCGCCGTCGCGCGGATCGCCGAGGAGCTCGGCGCGCCGACCATCCTGGTGAACAACGCGGGCGTCCTCCGCGACAACCTGCTGTTCAAGATGAGCGTGTCCGACTGGGACACGGTCATGAACGTGCACCTGCGCGGTGCCTTCCTGATGGCCAAGGCCTGCCAGAAGCACATGGTCGACGCCAAGTTCGGCCGCATCGTGAACCTGTCCTCGTCCTCGGCGCTGGGCAACCGCGGCCAGGCCAACTACTCCACCGCCAAGGCGGGGCTCCAGGGCCTGACCAAGACCCTGGCCATCGAGCTCGGCAAGTTCGGCGTCACCGCGAACGCCGTCGCGCCCGGCTTCATCGTCACCGACATGACCGCCGCGACCGCCGCCCGAGTCGGCATGGACTTCGAGGATTTCCAGGCCGCGGCCGCGACCCAGATCCCCGTGCAGCGCGTCGGCAACCCCGACGACATCGCCAACGCCATCGCCTTCTTCACCGGCGAGGCCGCCGGATTCGTCTCCGGCCAGGTGCTGTACGTGGCCGGCGGACCGCTCAACTAAGGCCGGGGGAAACGCACATGACAACACTCCCCGAACTCTCGGGCAAGGCCGCGCTCATCACGGGCGGGAGCCGCGGCATCGGCTACGGCGTCGCGGAGGCCCTGGTCGCCCGCGGCGACCGGGTCTGCATCACCGGCCGCAACGAGGACGCCCTCAAGGAGGCCGTCGAGGCGCTCGGCGCCGACCGCGTCATCGGTGTGGCCGGCAAGGCCCACGACGAGGCACACCAGGCCGTCGCCGTGGAACGCACCATGGAGGCCTTCGGGCGCGTCGACTTCCTGGTCAACAACGCCGGTACGAACCCGGTGTTCGGGCCGATCGCCGAGCTGGACCTCAACGTGGCGCGCAAGGTCTTCGAGACCAACGTCGTCTCCGCGCTCGGTTTCGCCCAGCAGACCTGGAAGGCCTGGCAGAGCGAGAACGGCGGCGCGATCGTCAACATCGCCTCCGTCGCGGGTCTCGCGCCCTCGCCGTTCATCGGCGCGTACGGCATCAGCAAGGCCGCGATGATCAACCTGACCGTGCAGCTTGCGCACGAGTTCGCGCCCAAGGTGCGGGTCAACGCGATCGCGCCCGCCGTGGTGAAGACGAAGTTTGCGGCCGCACTGTACGAGGGCCGTGAGGCGGAGGCCGCCGCGGCCTACCCGCTCGGCCGGCTCGGCGTGCCCTCCGACATCGGCGGGGCAGCCGCGTTCCTCACCTCGCAGCAGTCGGACTGGGTCACCGGTCAGACGCTCGTGGTCGACGGCGGGATGTTCCTCAACGCCGGAGTCGAGTGACGCGAGGGCCGGTCGGACGCTTTCCGCGCGCCGGGGCCCCGAGCCCCGCGCGTGGGGACGACCGACCGGCCCTTTGTCGGGAGTTGACAAGACCGGCGCCCGCGCCGAGCGACAGAGCGTCCGATATCCGGTGCGTGGAGCGAATCACAGAACTCTGACAACGTAGTCACAAACGTGCTGATCAAGTGCCCTGCTGCGAACATGGTTCCCGCGGCGGGGTGCTGCGGTATGGTCTGCCGACCCTTGGTACGGCAGATCGAGGAGCGAGCGCGTGTCCAACCGGAACCGATGCCTGCGACAGCTGGCGGCGATCACGTCCATAACTTTGGTGGCCGGATGCGGGGTTCTTCCCTCGGGATCGTCCGAAGACAAAGGACCGATCGTGGTGGGCACCACCAGCGCCCCCAGCACGCTGGATCCGGCCGCCTCCTGGGACGGCTCGTGGGAGTTGTTCCGCAACATCTACCAGACGCTGCTGGGCTATCCAACCGGCGCGGTCACCCCGGAGCCCGACGCCGCCAAGAAGTGCGCGTTCACGGACGGAACCAATCGCACCTACCGCTGCGAACTGCGTCCGGACATGAAGTTCTCCGACGGGGACACGCTCGACGCCCGGGCCGTCAAGCACTCCATCGACCGGATCAGGAAGATCGGTGTACGCGGCGGCCCCGCCGGCCTGCTCGGCAGTCTCGACCGGGTCCAGGTGCTGGGCGAGCGTGAGGTCGTGTTCCACCTCAACAAGCCGGACGCCACCTTCCCGTTCGTCCTGGCCACCCCGGCGATGTCGATCGTCGACCCCGACGACTACCCCGCCGACGCCCTGCGCAAGGACAACAAGGTCTTCGGTTCCGGGCCCTACAGCCTGCGGTCCTACACGGAGGGCAAGGAGGCCGAGCTCGTCAGGAACGATCACTACGACGGCTTCGCCCAGCGCAAGAACAGCGCGGTCACGATCCGCTACTTCCAGGACTCGGCCCAGATGGTCGGGGCCCTGCGGGACGGGAAGATCGACGTCACCTACCGGGGCCTCGCCGCCTCGGACATCGTCGCCCTCCACGGCCGCGGCTCCCGGAAGGACATCCAGCTCGTCGACGGCGCGGGCACCGAGATCAGCTATCTGGTCTTCAACCCGAAGGACAAGTGGGCCGGAAAGCCCGCGGTCCGCAAGGCGATCGCTCAGATCGTCGACCGGCCGGCCATCGCGCACAAGGTCTACAAGGGCACCGTCGACCCGCTCTACTCGATGGTCCCCGCGGGCCTGATCGGGCACACCACCGGCTACTTCGACGAATACGGCAGCCCCAGCACGTCCAAGGCCCGCAAGATCCTGCTGGACGCGGGCATCAACGAGCGAGTCCCGCTCACCCTCTGGTACACGACCGACCGCTACGGCTCCGAGACCGCTCCGGAGTTCCGCGAACTCAAGAGCCAGCTCGAAGGCTCGGGCCTGTTCACCGTCACGCTCAAGAGCCGCCCCTGGAAGACGTACGAAGAGGGCTACCGCAACGGCGAGTACCCGGTCTTCGGACGCGGCTGGTTCCCCGACTTCCCGGACGCCGAGAACTTCATTGCGCCCTTCGTCGGCGAGCAGAACGCGCTCGGTACGCCCTATCCGGCCCCGCGGATCACCAACGACCTGCTGCCCGAGTCGCGCGGTGTGAGCGACCGTGCCGCCGTGGTCAAGGAGTTCGAGGAGGCCCAGCAGATCCTCGTCGACGACGCCCGGCTGCTGCCCCTGTGGCAGGGCAGGCAGTACGTGGCCGAGAGCGAGGAGATCTCGGGCGGCGAGCGGGCCCTGGACCCGTCGACGATCATGACGATGTGGGAGCTGAGCCGCAAGACCAGCTGGTAGCGGACCCGGGTCGGTTGCCGGAGACCCCGGCAACCGGTCGGCGGCGCCCTGCTGGGGCACCGGCAACCGGTCGGCGGTGCGCCGCCCGAGCGCCCGGCACCCCTGGCCTTCGAGGTGGGTCCGGAACCGATTGTCAGTGGGCGACGGTAGGTTCTGTGGTCTGGAAGTCACCGCACATCGAAGGAAGTTGACGTGACCGATATCGCCATGCTGCCCGAGTCCTGGCGCGGCGTCCTGGGTGAGGAGCTGCAGCAGCCCTACTTCAAGGAACTCACCGAGTTCGTCGAGGAGGAGCGCGCCAAGGGTCCCGTCTACCCGCCGCGGGAGGAGGTCTTCGCCGCGCTCGACGCCACACCGTACGAGCGGGTGAAGGTGCTGGTCCTCGGTCAGGACCCGTACCACGGCGAGGGCCAGGGGCATGGCCTGTGCTTCTCGGTCCGCCCGGGCGTGAAGACCCCGCCCTCGCTGCGGAACATCTACAAGGAGATGAAGGAGGAGCTGGGCACCCCGATCCCGGACAACGGCTATCTGATGCCGTGGGCCGAGCAGGGCGTGCTGCTGCTCAACGCGGTGCTGACCGTCCGCTCCGGCGAGGCGAACTCGCACAAGGGCAAGGGCTGGGAGAAGTTCACGGACGCGGTCATCCGCGCGGTGGCCGATCGCCCCGACCCGGCGGTCTTCGTGCTGTGGGGCAACTACGCGCAGAAGAAGCTCCCGCTGATCGACGAGGAGCGGCACGTGGTAGTGAAGGGGGCGCACCCCTCACCACTGTCCGCGAAGAAGTTCTTCGGCTCGCGTCCGTTCACGCAGATCAACGAGGCCGTGGCCGCCCAGGGCCATGAGCCGATCGACTGGCGCATCCCGGACCTGGGCTGACAGCCGAGCCGCTGGGCAGGACCGTCACCGGCCTGGCCCAGCGGCGTACGGGGGCGCCTGAGCGGGATTGTCAGTGGCTCCGGCTAGCGTCGTGAGGGACAGTGACGAGCCTGGAGGACGCGGTGGCGGAGCAACAGGAGCAGGCGGCGCCGGACGCCATGATGACCCGGATCGGACAGGCCGTCATGCTGCACCACGCCGGTGACCGCGAGGAGGCCCGGGGCCGTTTCCTGGATCTGTGGGGGGAGATCGGCGACGGCGGTGACGCCCTGCACCGCTGCACACTGGCGCACTACATGGCCGACACCCAGGACGACCCCGCGGACGAACTCGCCTGGGACCTGCGGGCCCTGTCCGCGGCCGAGGAACTGAGCGACGGCGGGGTCGCCGAGCCCCACCAGTCCCTCGCCGTGCGCGTGTTCTATCCCTCGCTGCATCTGAGCCTCGCCGCCGACTATGTGAAGCTCGGTCGCTCGGAGGCCGCCCGTACTCATCTGCGCCGCGCGCGCGGCGCGGTCGGCGCCCTGGGCGACGACAGCTACGGGGACGGCGTCCGCGCGGCGATCGGCCGCCTGGAGCTGAGGCTCCAGGGCGCCGGCACCTCGGCGGAGACCGGTGGACGCGACCGTTTCGGCGGCCCCGGGGGAGAGACTCTGGGACCGCCCAGACAGCGGCCCTGAACCCCGTCCCGCGAGGGCGCGTGGCCTTGAGCGCCGGCTCCCCGGGGTGCGCTGCCGCGCTTGAGCCGGCGCGCAGGCACCGTCAGTGTCCGTACATTCTCCTGCAGATGACAGCCTCCGGGCTGTCCGCGTTCCACCCCCCGTATTTCCTGCCGAGGGCGCACACATCCGCACGCCTGCGCTTCGGCACGTCGGGGGTGCCGGGCGGGCCGGCGACGCGGGGTTTCGGGTGGCGCGGTTCGGGACGCGGGGCCGGGTGGGCGTGCCGTGGAGGGGCCGCGGGTGGCGCGGCCTGCGGTGGGGGAGCCGCCCGGTGCCGGGACGCCGTGTCGGGTGAAGGCTTGTGTGAAGGACCGACGCGTTCCAGCGCCTCCTGAGCCGGTGCCTGCACGATCTGGGGTTGCGTCTCCGGATGCGGTGTGGCGTTCCCGGACGGGGCGGAAGGGGAGCCGGAGGCGGGTGGCCGCTGGACGGTCACACAGCCCGAGAGGGCGGTGACTGCCACGGCGACCAGGAGCGTTGCGGTCGTCGTCGTTCGATACACCCACGCAACTCTGCTGGGTTCCGGGCCCCTTTGGGGAGCGGAGAAGCGCAGGATGCCCCACACGAGTGATCCTTCCGCTCCTCCGGCGGGCACCGACATCGGCGAGCTGACCCGCTGCCGGGGTGCGTGGTGCGACGGGGGCGGGGCCGGAGTCCGGGATGGCCGAGGCGGGCCGGAGTCCAGGTTGGCCGGGGCGGGGCGGGGCGCCGACCTGGCCGCGTGCTCGGCGGACGCGGGTACCCCGAACGGCCGCCATCGCCCGGAAGGCCCTCCAGGTGGCCCGGATGAACATGACGATCAACCCGCGCCGGTACCGCCCCTGCGGAACACGGAGATCACGGCTTTCTCCAGGACGTGGCCCGCGCTCTTGCAGCGGAGCTTCGACGGAATCGCCGATCGGCGGTCGCCGCAGCGGCCGTATGCTTCCGACGGGACCAGCGTCGGCAACTGAAGGAGACCCCTGTGAAGGTCGGCTGCATCGGACTCGGCGACATCGCGCAGAAGGCGTATCTGCCGGTGCTCGGTGTGCAGCCCGGGATCGAGCTGCATCTCCAGACGCGGAACCCGGCCACGCTCGACCGGGTCGCCGACACCCTTCACCTGCCGCGGGCGCAGCGCCACACCGACCTGGCGGACCTGCTGGACCAGGACCTCGACGCGGCGTTCGTGCACGCGGCCACCGTCGCCCACCCCGAGATCGTCACGCGCCTGCTGGAGGCGGGCGTACCGACGTACGTCGACAAGCCGCTCGCGTACGAGCTGGCCGCATCGGAACGGCTGGTGCGGCTCGCGGAGGAGCGGAACGTCAGCCTCGCCGTCGGCTTCAACCGGCGTCACGCGCCCGGATACGCACAGTGCGTCGAACACCCGCGCGAGCTGATCCTGATGCAGAAGAACCGCATAGGGCTGCCCGAGGAGCCCCGCACCATGGTCCTCGACGACTTCATCCACGTCGTCGACACCCTGCGCTTCCTGGTGCCGGGTCCGGTCGACGACGTGACGGTGCGGGCCCGTACCGAGGAGGGGCTGCTGCACCACGTCGTGCTCCAGCTCGCCGGGGACGGATTCACGGCACTCGGTGTGATGAACCGGCTGAGCGGTTCGAACGAGGAGATCCTCGAGGTCTCGGGCCAGGACACCAAGCGACAGGTGGTCAACCTCGCCGAGGTGATCGACCACAAGGGGCAGCCGACCGTGCGACGGCGCGGGGACTGGGTGCCGGTGGCCAGACAGCGCGGCATCGAGCAGGTGGTCCTCGCGTTCCTCGACGCCGTGCGCGCGGGCAAGGTGCTCAGCGCCCGGGACGCGCTGGCGACTCATGAGCTGTGCGAGCGGGTGGTACGAGCGGTTCAGGAGCAGTCCGCCGCAGCCTGAACGTACGCGCGCCCTCCGTCACGCACAGCGCCGCCAGCACCAGCAGGGCGGCGTGCACCGGCCAGTCACCGAACCGGACGTACGGCGTGACGCCCCGGGCCAGGGGCACCTCGTACACCATCGCCCCGCTCGCGCCGGTGCCGAGCCAGACGCCGATGCGCTCACCCCTCGGGCCGTAGACGGCGGAGACGCCGGTGAGCGTCGCGTGCACCATGGGGCGGCCCGTCTCGGCGGCGCGCAGCGCGGCGAGCGAGGCATGCTGCTCGGGCGCCCAGCTGTGCTGGAAGCTCGAAGTCGAGGACTGGGCGAGCAGCACCTCGGCGCCGTCCTGAGCGAGATGGCGGCTCATGTCGGGGAACGCCGTCTCGAAGCAGACCATCGGGCCGACACGCAGCCCGTGCCCGACGTTCATCACCACCTGCTCCGTGCCCCGCATCCGGTCCTCGCCGGCGGCCTTGCCCACGGAGGTGGCCCAGCCGAGCAGGGAACGCGCGGGCACGTACTCGCCGAACGGGACCAGCCGCATCTTGTCGTACCGGTCGCCGGTGGGACCCTGTGGTCCCACCAGGACCGAGCTCTTGTAGATGCCGGGCCGGTCGGATCGGCGCGCGTCGACGTTCACCAGGATGTCGGCGCCGACCTCGCGGGACAGCGTCGCGATGCGGTGGGCCAGATCGGGCCGGTCGGCCAGGTCGAATCCGACGCTGCTCTCCCCCCAGACGACCAGGTCGGCGCCCTGGCCCGCGAGTTCCCGGGTGAGCGCCTCCTCCCGCGCGAACCGCTTGTCGCCGCTCGTGCCGCCGTCCACGACACCGGGCTGCACGACGGCGATCCGTACCCGGCCGTCGACATCCGGGCGCGGCGACCACACCCAGGCGGCCGAGGTCGCGGCGGCCGTCGCGACCAGTCCGGCCACGGCGGGCATACGGGACTCACGCACCGAGACGAGCACGGCGACCGCGACGTTGACCGCCACCACCAGGAAGCTGAGCAGCCACACCCCGCCGACCGAGGCCAGCCGCAGCGCGGGCTCCACCTGCCACTGGCTCGATCCGAGCAGACCCCAGGGACCGCCCAAGCCCTGCCAGGACCGGGCGAGTTCCACCATCAGCCACCCCGAAGGCAGGACGAGGAGGGCGCCGCCGACCTGGCCCGGTGACGGCACCCCGGCCAGGAACCGCCGGACGAGCCAGCCCCACGGGGCCCACAGCGCGCCGAGCAGCGCCGCTATGAGCACCGTGAAGATGTGCAGGCTCGGCAGCAGCCAATGATGCACGGCCAGTATGAAACCGAGCCCGCCGAACCAGCCGTCGTAGGCGGCACGCCTGCCTGTGGGAGCCGAGCGGGCCAGCAGGATCCAGGGCACCAGCGCGATGTACGCGAACCACCACCAGGACGGGGCGGGGAAGGCCAACATGGGCAGCGCACCCGCCAGTGCGGCGACGACGCCGCGCCGCCAGGGGGAGACCAGCCATCCGCCGAACAAACGATCGGGCCTCTTCATCCCTTCGCCTCCCTCCCCGGTGGTCTCTCCAGTGTGCGCGTCGGCGGCGATCTCCGACAGGGGGAATTCGGCGCACGGGATCTCGACAGGGCGCGGCCGCGTGACGAGGGAGCGGATGGCTCACGTGTTCGTCGGCGCGTGCCGGGGTTGCGGCAACCGGCGCCACTTCTCCTGGACGACCACCTGGCGCAGGCGCCAGCCGTCGTCGGTGCGCAGCAGGCCGAACGCGTACCGGCCACCGCACACGAAGTCGGGCGCGGTGGAGTCCCCGTCCTGCCCCGCGAGCCGCATCGGATTGATGTAGTCCGCCTGTACCTCGGCCGTGTCGCCGGTGTCCTGATCCAGGACGCCGAACCGCACGCGCCGGTTGACGATCAAATGCTGGCGCATCGCGAACAGTTCCAGGCTCTGCGCAAGCCATCCGGCGACCTCGGTGGCATCGCCGTCGATGCCGCCGGCGGAGCGGTAGTCGGCGCGTCCGTCCGACGTGAACAGCCCTCGGTACGCCTCCCAGTCGCCGTCGTCCACTGCCACCGCGTACGCGGTGACGATTGCGTCCACGGCGAACCGGTCCAGCACGGTCGCGAGCTCCACACGCTGCGTCATCGGCTCAGTGTTGGCTACGAGGGTTGCCACGCCAAGAGGTTGCGCGGGGATATTCTCCACGCCTGTCGACGACCCCCGCCGATCCGTCGATGACTCGTCCGCCGCACTTGGAGGCCCTTATGGCACGTCCTGTCACGATCGTCACGGGTGGCAGCCGGGGGATCGGAGCCGCGACCTGTACACGTCTCGCGGCGGACGGGCACGACCTGGCCGTCGGTTATGTGAGCGACGGTGAGGCCGCCGAGCGGACCGCGACCGCCGTCCGCGCGGCCGGGGCGCGCTGTGTCACGGTGCGCGTGGACACCTCCGACGAGGCCGACGTCGAGCGGCTCTTCGACACGGCCGAGGACCGGTTGGGGCAGGTGACGGGGCTGGTGAACAACGCCGGGGTGACCGGACCGCTCGGGCGGCTCGCGGACGCCGACCCCGCCGATCTGCGGCGCGTGATCGAGGTCAACCTGCTCGGCACGCTGCTGTGTTCGCGTCGTGCCGCCCGTTCCATGGCAGATCTGGGAGGCGGCGTCATCGTGAATGTCTCCTCCGCGGCGGCCACACTCGGCAGTCCCGGCGAATTCGTGCACTACGCGGCGAGCAAGGCGGCCGTCGACGCGCTGACCATCGGACTCGCCAAGGAACTCGGTCCCGACGGCATCCGTGTCAACGCGGTCGCGCCCGGCATGATCGACACCGAGATGCACGCGACGATGGGCGACCCGGACCGCGCCGAGCGTGCCGCCTCGTCGATTCCGCTGCGCCGCGTCGGCCGGGCGGAGGAAATCGCCGCCGCCGTCGCGTGGTTGATGTCGCCCGACGCGTCGTACACGACGGGGGCGGTGCTGCGGGTGTCCGGCGGGCGGTGAGCCCCGGCTGCTCCAGGGGCGCCCAAGTCGACGTATCGCTGCGGTGGTTGTGCACGTGATGAGTCGACCCGTGTATGTCGGAATCGCGAACGACCCTACGCCGCCTCGATGATCTCCCCGCGAATCGCCTCGGCCCATTTCACGACCAACAGCTCGTACTCCGCCCGCTCCTGTGCGGACAGGGAGCCGCCTGCCCGCGTCCACAGGGCGCGGATCTGTTCGTTTAACGCGGCGGCAGACCGCACGGAACCAGACGGAGTGAAATCGGGGGACATGCGCACCAGCCTAGGGGCAAGGACTGACACTGCGCTACCGGACGGCTACTCAACCCGTATGCCCTTCGTCACGGCGCACGCGACCGACGCCCCGCCGTTCGTCGAACTCCTTGTCCAGCGGCTTCAGTTGTCCCGGAGACGACGGCCCCCGGACTGTGATTCCGTGACGGCGGTGGCAGGCGGGCGCACTCGCCGCACAGGACGGCCCGGCTGTTCTACGGCGCGCAGCCGAGCCTGCCTGACCCGTCCGGGTCCCCGTCGCGGGTGGCGGTTCCGGCTGCCCGCCCACCCCAGGAGGAACACCATGGCCGAACCGCCCTGCCCGTTCTGCGACGAGCGCTTCGGCACAGAGTCGAATTCCACCAGAAGTCGGCACGGCTTACAGCTCTCGCCGACGCAGTCGTGCTCCCTCTGGAGTCTGTCGCGGATCACGCCCGCCGCGATGGCTGGCGATCGATGGGCCGCAGCACGCAGCGCACCCTCTCGCCCGTGGTGCGATCGGCACAGCGGACGGTACGCGTCCTCCGTGTTCAACCCGGTGTAGTACGGCGCCCCTTCGGGGGACTGGGACAGCAACTGCGGAGGGACGTCCACTCGCAGGGCCATCTCGATCCTGCCTCGGCACGTGTCGTCTGCGAGTTCGCACGGCATGCCTGCGAATGCGCGCCGGGCCCGAACGTGGATCGCGTTATACGTGGCCTCGGCCTTCCTCGGCGGCCCGCCGCCACGATTCCCGTACACCCGTCCTCGCAGCTTCCGCGCTCGCAGTTCGTATCCGCACGCAGCGTCGCCGCAAGTGAGCAGCGCTCGACCGTGTCGGCGAACACGAGGCTTCCCGCAGGCAGGGCAGTGTTCATCCATGCAGCACAATCAACCGTCAAACCCGTCAGTCCAATGTCTATGTTGCCCCGCGCCGAAGGCGACCGGCTCGCACTGCCTTGGGGCAGCGGCCGGCACATGGCGTAGTGAACGCCCGCCGTTCCACCTCCGCCGGTCCGGAGCGATCCGGGGACTTTCGCGTGCCCTCAGGTCTTCGGCTGCCCGCCCGCCTCCGGCCGTTCCGCCCACACCTGCGCCGCGAGCGCATCCGCCTCGTTCTGGGGGATCCCCGCCTTTACAAGGATGACCCCGCGGCTGCCATCCGGGAACTTCACACTTCGCGCTTCCATGCCCAACCGGCCCAGCGTTGGTTCTTTCGGCATGCTCCACCTCCAGTCGGGGAGACCACGCTAAAACGCCCCACCGGAGTCCGCAGAACTGTTCGGCCAGACGGCCTACGGCTCATTCAGCTCAGAGGCTGTCGGCCCGGGTGAACGTTGAACGACGTCGCCCCCGCCTCCTCGCCGCAACAACGGCGGGGGAACGGGGGCGATTCTCCGTGGCTACCTTTGCTCCCGGACCGCCTCGGCGACCTCTCGCAGCGCAGCGCCGACGGAGAGCAGGGCCTGTATCTGCGCGATGGCGAGAAGGCGGGCCTCGGCCTCCCTGTTGTCGGCGCCGGCCGCGCTCCATGACTGGTCCACGTTGTCGAGAGCCCGCGCTTGCAGCATCTCGTAGTCCAACTCCGCCATCACAACCCCTTCGTCGCAGACTGGGTTGGTGAGTCTGCCGCAGGGGGGTCGAGCTGTCAGCGGAGCCTCGCTCGGAACAGGGCGTCGCCGTTCCTCTCGATGCCCACCCGGAACTGGCCGACGGGGGGAGCTCACCCAGCCAGAAGGGTGTCAGTGGCGGCACATAGAGTGTGGGCAACTATTCGCGTCTGTAGGCGTGGTCAGCTACTCGAAACCGCCCCGCTGGAGTGATGTCTGGCGGGGCGGAGGGCTGTCAGGCCTCGGCGGGCGGCGCGAAACCCTTGTTCGTGATGTGGGTGATGGCATCGGGATGGCCGGTCAGCCATTCCCCGCAGACGTTCCAGCGCGGCCGGGTGCCGTCCTCGAACAGCACCTGCACCTCGGCGACCAGCGGATGCGCGCACTTCCCTCGCGTGGCCATGGAGCAGATGCGCTCGCCCTGTTCCTGCACGGGGATGATGGGTCGGATCTGGAGGATCGGGGACTTCATCGGCTTCATCTCGTGCATGGCGCGAGAGGCTAGCGTCGTTGCGCGGCCGAGGTCTTCACCTTCGCCTCTTGCGTCAAGAACTCTCGGGAACAGCGACTCTCAGCCCGCGGATTCGGCAGCGTGTGGACTGAGGACATCCGTGCTGACCAGCGCGATGATGACGATGCCGAGGGCGATCCGGTACCAGACGAACGGCATGAAGCTCTTGTGGGAGATGAACTTCATGAACCAGGCGATCACCGCGTAACCGACACCGAAGGCGATGATCGTCGCGAAGATGGTGGGGCCCCAGGATATATGGCCCTCCGCGGCCGCGTCCTTCAGCTCGAAGGTGCCGGAGGCGAGGACGGCCGGCATGGCGAGGAGGAAGGAGTATCGGGCCGCCGCCGCACGGCTGTAGCCCATGAAGAGACCGCCGCTGATGGTCGCGCCTGAGCGGGAGACTCCCGGGATCAGCGCCATCGCCTGGCAGACGCCGTACAGCAGGCCGTCCCTGGTGTTCAGGTCCTCGAGTACCTTGCGCTGCTTGGCCGCCCGGTGCTTCCCGCCCGTCTCGTCACGTGCCGCGAGCCGGTCGGCGATGCCTATGACGATGCCCATCACGATCAGCATGGTGGCTGTGACCCGCAGATCGCGGAACGGTCCCTCGATCTGGTCCTTGAGCGTGATCCCGAGGACACCGATCGGGATCGAGCCGACGATCACCAGCCAGCCCATCTGCGCGTCGTGGTTGCTGCGCATCGCCTTGTTCGTGAGCGAGCGGAACCACGCCGACAGGATCCGTCCCACGTCCTTGCGGAAGTAGATCAGTACCGCGGCCTCCGTGCCGAGCTGCGTGATGGCGGTGAAGGCGGCACCGGGGTCCTCCCAGCCCGCGAACGCCGCGGTCAGCCGCAGGTGCGCGCTGGAGGAGACGGGAAGGAATTCGGTCAGCCCCTGGACGAGTCCGAGGATGAGGGATTCAAACCAAGACATGAAGTTACGTGGTCCAAGTGCTGGTCGTGGAAGGGGCGACGGGCACGCCGTATCGCGGTACGAAGTGATCACGGGTGTAGAAGGCAGCGTAGCGTCCGCGTGCGACAGCCCGGCCACAGGGGCTTCGCAGCCGTGCAGGGGCAGCCTTCCGGCGTCGGCGTGCCAGCGCGGTTGTCCCTGGTGATCGATGGTTATCGGCCCCCGGGGTGGTCGGTCGCCGGACCTGGCCCCGCCCCGGTCCGGTGCCGCCCCCGGTCCAACCCCGCCCCGCCTCCGCGCCGGTCTCGCCCCGGCCTCGCCCCGCCTCGGTCCGGCCCCTGGCGTGATGGGGAGTGACGGCGCGGTGACCGCGGTGTTGACCGGCCGCCCGGCCGCCGCTTACGTTGCATCGATGGGGAAAGCGCTTGCTGTCGCCGGATCGCGTCCGTTCGGTGGCGGGTGGCACGCGTTGGCCGACGTCCGACATCACGTCTTGCATCACGTCCGACATCACGTCCGACATCACGTCTGACTCACGTCCGATGGAGCGCTGATCAGGTAGATGACCGCATCCCGCACCGCAATCGACCGCCAGGCCTCAACGGGCCGTGCCGTGAACACCCCCCTTGAGCCCCTCGACGGCCGCCGCATCAGGGCCGCCGTCGTCGGCGCGGGTGCCATCGCACGCGGGAGTCATCACCCCGCACTCGCCCGGCTCGCCGAGGAGGGCGAGACGGAGATCGTCGCCGCGGTGGACATCGCCGAGGACGCGGTCCGGCGGTTCTGCGCCGAGGCGGGGATTCCGCACGCGTACACCGACCTGGACCGGATGCTCGACGAGCAGCGGCCCGATTTGGTCGCCGTCTGCACCCCGCCCACCCTGCACCGCGAGCAGACCGTCGCCGCGCTGCGGGCCGGCGCCTGGGTGTGGTGCGAGAAGCCGCCCGTGCCGACGCTCGCCGACTTCGACGCCGTCGAGGCGGAGGAGGGCGCGGACGGCGGACCGTACGCCGCGATCGTCTTCCAGCACCGCTTCGGCTCGGGCGCCCGGCATGTACGGCGCCTGATCGCGGAGCGGGCCATGGGCCGGCCGCTCGTCGCTCACTGCCAGACGACCTGGTACCGCAACGCCGCCTACTACGCCGTACCCTGGCGCGGCCGCTGGGCGACCGAGGGCGGCGGGCCCGCGATGGGACACGGCATCCACCAGATGGATCTGCTGCTGGATCTGCTGGGGCCGTGGACCGAGGTGCGCGCGATGACCGGTCGGCTGGTGCACGACATCGAGACGGAGGACGTCTCGACCGCACTGGTCCGTTTCGCGAACGGCGCCCTGGCGACCGTCGTCAACAGCGTCCTGAGTCCCGACGAGGTCAGCCGCATCCGTCTCGACTGCGAGCGCGCCACCGTCGAGCTCACCCACCTGTACGGCCACAGCAACGACAGCTGGCGGATCACCCCGGTCCCCGATGTCTCGGAGGCGGAGGTCGCGGCCTGGCGGGATTTCGGTGCGGACGTGCCCAGTTCGCACCTCGCGCAGCTCCGGGACCTCGTCGCGAGCATGCGGGCGGGCGAACGGCCGCGCAGCAGTGGTGCCGACGGGCGGACCAGCCTGGAGCTGATCACCGCGCTCTACAAGTCGGCGTTCACGGACACGACCGTCCGCGCGGGGGAGATCGGTCCGGGAGACCCGTACTACACGGCGCTGCACGGCGGCGCGCCCGGCTGGGCACCCGCCGAGCCCGAGGCAACGGACGGGACCGGTCCGGCGGTGGCGCCGGACGGGAGCGGTCGGTCGAAGGTGGTGGGCGGGACCGGTCCGTCGGAGGTGGTGGACGGGGTCCTGCGGCCGGATGCGCCGGACGGGACCGGTCAGCCCGAGGGGGCCGCTCCCGTGACGGCCAGTGCGGAGGCCCGGGCATGAGCGAGCCGTCGGAGTCCGGTCTGCGGATCGTCCACACGCACGGGGAGCGCATCGCGATCAGCGAAGTCTCCACCGGCGTCGAGCTGTTGAACTACGTCTACCGTCCCGAGGCCGCCTGGGAGTCCCCGAAGCCGTATCTGCATCCGCTGCGGACACTGGCCGGCAACGTCGTCACGGACTACCGCCCGAACGACCACCGCTGGCACAAGGGCCTCCAGATGACGGCCTCGCACCTCTCCGGCCAGAACCTGTGGGGCGGCAACACCTACGTCCGCGGCGAGGGGTATCTCGAACTCCCCGAGCGTGTCGGGTCGATGACGCACGTCGCCTTCGAGGAGGTCGCCACGGAGGGGGGTCGCGCGGTCATCTCCGAGCGGCTCACCTGGCATCCGTACGATGGTGAGCTGTGGGCCGACGAGGAGCGCCGCGTCGAGGTGCACGACGTCGATCCCGGGGCGGGCTCCTGGGCGCTGACCTGGAGTTCCGCCGTCACCAACCGCCGCGAGGAGCCCCTGCGCTTCGGCAGTCCGACGACCGCGGGGCGCGAGATGGCCGGCTACACGGGCCTGTTCTGGCGCGGGCCGCGCGCCTTCCGGGACGGCCGGGTCATCGGACCGGACTCCGAAGGGCCCGGGCTGATGGGGCGGCAGGCACCCTGGCTCGCGTACTCGGCGGAGCACGACGGTTCCGACGGTCACGCCACCCTGGTCTTCGCGCACGCACCCGAGAACGACCACTCCGGATCCCGGGGCACCCACCCGGCCCACTGGTTCGTGCGCAACGACCCCTTCGCCGCGGTCGCCCCGTCCCCGGCCTTCTTCGACGAACTGGAACTCGCGCCCGGCGACACCTTCGCCCGCCGCTACCGGGTGGTCGTCGCCGAAGGGGGCTGGGAACGCGAGGACATCGTCAAGTACCTGGCGGAGCACCCCTGGTGAGCGCCGTGACTCCCGGCTTCCCGGGGCTCGGCTTCCCGGGGCTCCCGGGAGCCGTCGCCGTGTCGCACCTGCGGGTGTACGACTGGCCCTCGGCGGACGGCGTGTGCGGCGGAACTCCCCATCTGCACCTGACCTGTTCGGAGGCGTACGTCGTCACCGGCGGGCACGGTTCGGTCCAGACGCTGACCGCATCGGGGTACGAGGTGACGCCGCTCGCGCCCGGCACGGTCGCCTGGTTCACGCCGGGCACGATCCACCGGCTCGTCAACGAGCAGGACCTGCGCATCACCGTGCTCATGCAGAACAACGGCCTGCCGGAGGCGGGTGACGCGGTCATCACCCTGCCTCCGGAGTACCTGACCGATCCCGGGACCTACGCTGCGGCCGTCGTCGTCCCGGCGGACGCGCCCGAGGAGGAGCAGGCGCGTTTCGCCCGCGCCCGGCGCGATCTCGCCCTGGAGGGGTACCGGGCGTTGCGCGACGCGGACGGACCCGCGCCGCTCGCGGCGTTCCACCGGGCCGCCGCTGCCCTGGTGCGGCCACTCCTCGCGGAGTGGCGCGAACGGTGGCGGCGTGGCGCCGAGGCGGCCGCCGCTGCCACGGGGGACCAGCTCGACCGACTGGAGCGGGGCGACGCCTCGCATCTCGCCGCGGCCGTCGTGCGAGCCGAACGTCCTGCGGCGCGGGGCCGGTTCGGAATGTGCGGACGGCTCGATGTCTACGAGAGGGCAGAGTAGGGCGTACGGTCGCGTCCACGCGAGGAGAGGCGATTCGGGCGCACCTCCCTTCCCGCGGACGAGGTGACCGGTCCCGTACGAGGTGACCGTTCACCTACGAGGTCACCCGGCCCTGTACGAGGTGACCGGTCACCTACGAGGTCACCCGGCTCTGACCGCGGGCCCCGTCACGGTCCAGCCCGGGGCCTGCGGGTGGGCCGTGAGGGCGTCGTGCTCGACCTCTTCGCCGCATTCCCGGCAGACCACCTGGGGGACCAGCTCGTGGCCGCAGGTGTGCTCCAGCACCATGGGCCGGAAGCCGTCCTCCTGGAGGTGCCGGTCGCCCCATGCCATCAGGGTGAGCAGGACGGGTTCCAGTTCGAGACCCGCCCGCGTGGGCCGGTACTCGTAGCGCTTGGGGCGGTCGCTGTACTCCGCCTTCTCCAGCAGCCCGGCTTCGACGAGACGCTTCAGCCGGGTCGTCAGCACATCGCGAGGCGCGCCGGTGTTGCGCACCAGCTGGTCGAAGCGGGTGGCGCCGAGCGACACCTCGCGCAGGACCAGCAGGGAGTACTTCTCGCCGACGAGGGCGAGCGTCGCGGCGATCGAGCAGGGGCGGGCGTCCTTCATGGCATCAGTCTACCGAGTGGGTTGGAAGTTCCAACCCACTCGGTTACTCTTGGGTCACTTGGAGAGTTGGAAAATCAAACTCACTCGCCTTGACCGAGGGCCGGACCCGTCCGGTCGCCGGTTCCCCGACCTCACAGACCTGAGAGGCATCCCATGCGTGACGCCGTGATCGTCGAAGCCGTACGCACCCCGGTGGGCAAGGGCAAGCCGAACGGCTCCCTCGCCCACGTCCACCCCGTGGAACTCCTCGCCCACACGCTCCGCACCCTCGTCGAGCGCTCCGGGGTCGACCCGGCGCTGATCGACGACGTCATCGGCGGCACCGTCGACCAGATCGGCGAGCAGGCCATGAACACCACCCGGTACGCCGTGCTCTCCGCGGGATTCCCGGAGACGGTGCCCGCGACCACGGTGGACCGCCAGTGCGGCTCCTCGCAGCAGGCCGTGCACTTCGCCGCGCAGGGCGTCATGTCGGGGGCGTACGACATGGTCGTGGCCTGCGGTGTGGAATCGATGAGCCGTGTGCCGATGTGGTCCAACGTGCCGGCGGGCGCGGACCCCTTCGGGCCCGGGGTCGCCGAGCGCTATCCCGAGGGTCTGGTGCCGCAGGGCATCAGTGCCGAGCTCATCGCCGCCAAGTGGGGCATCACCCGCGAGCGGATGGACACCTTCGCCGTCGACTCGCACCGGAAGGCCGCCGAGGCGTGGAGCGGCGGTCTGTTCGACGCCGAGGTCGCGCCCCTGGAAGGTGTCACCCGGGACGAGAGCGTCCGTCCCGGCAGCACCCCCGAGATACTCGCCGGACTGAAGCCCGCCTACTACGACCCCGCCTTCGGCGAACGCTTCCCGCAGATCGACTGGTCGGTCACGGCCGGGAACGCGAGCCCGGTCAACGACGGCGCGTCCGCCGTGCTCATCACGTCGAGCGAGACCGCCGCCCGCCTCGGCCTGCGGCCCATCGCCCGTCTGCACAGCTTCGCCGTCACCGGTTCGGACCCGCTGCTGATGCTCACCGGCGTCATCCCGGCCACCGAGAAAGTGCTGCGCAAGGCCGGGCTGGACCTCGGCGACATCGACCTCTTCGAGGTGAACGAGGCCTTCGCCGCCGTCGTCCTGGCCTGGCAGCAGGAGACGGGAGCCGACCTGTCCAAGGTCAACGTGCACGGGGGAGCGATCGCGATCGGCCACCCGCTCGGCGCGAGCGGCACCCGCCTCACCACGACCCTCGTGCACGCGATGCGCGCCCGTGGGGCCCGCTACGCGCTGCAGACGATGTGCGAGGCGGGTGGACTGGCCAACGCGATGATTCTGGAGGCCGTACGCCCGTAGCGGCCGCCGTGTCTCAGTGGCCGCGCAGGTGGTGGCGCTTGCGCCAGGCCACCACCGCTCCGACCAGGGCGGGGACCGCGATGAAGGCCATCGCGATCAGGAAGGCCGGGGAGGTCGGCGACGACGCGCGGGCGCCGGCGACGGCGTACGCGGCGGTGTTCGGGATCGAGCCGAGCGCCGTCGCGAGCAGGAAGGGCAGCCAGCCCATGCGGGAGACGGCCGCGCAGTAGTTGGCGGCCCAGAACGGCACACCGGGGAACAGCCGGGCCGCCATCATCGAGCGGAAGCCGTGCCGGCTGAGCTGACCGTCCGCCGCTCTCAGCCAGCGGGCCCGCAGCAGCGGCCGCAGCGCGTCCTGTCCGAGGATCCGGCCGAGCCCGAAGGCGACACCGGCGCCGAGCACCGTGCCCACCAGTGCGGTGCCCAGGCCCAGTTGGGAGCCGAACAGGGCGCCGGCCGCCAGGTTGAGCAGCGGCCGGGGCACGAACGCGACGGTGCACAGCCCGTACGCCACGGCGAACGCGACGGACGCCGCGGCGCCGCCGAGCTGGGGCGGCCAGCCGCCGGCGAGCAGCCGCTGCGGTTCGAAGAGCAGCACGCTCGACGCGGCCGCCGCGAGCAGCGCGACCAGCAGGGAGAGCCGCGACCAGGGCGAGAGCAGCGCTCTCATGCAACGCGCGGCCGGGCCGGTGCGTGCGACGGTCAGGAACGCGGGTGCGGCGACGGCGATCTCCGAGGCGACGACCAGGTCGCCGGCGACGGTGAGCTCCGTGGCGGCGGCCTGGGGAGTGGCCGTGGCGGTGCCCCCAGAGCGGGTGGTGGCATCGAGCATCCGGTGACAGTAGCCGACGCGTGTGTGTGATCGCCGTATGGTTCGTCTCATGGGCGTCACAGCTTCCGGAACGTCAGGTGCGCGGTTCGCGGTGCCGGACAGCACCCTCGCGGACACCGTGCTGGAACGGCTCACCGCCGTCTACCCGGCCGGCGCCGACCCCCTGCGGGCCGCGTCGATGCGCGCGTACATGAAGGACATCGCCCCCTTCCTCGGGCTGACGACGCCCGAGCGCCGTGCCCTGTCCCGCACCGTGCTCCTGGACACCCCCCGTCCCGACGAGGAGGACTGCACGGCCCTCGCACTGCGTTGCTGGAAGCTGCCGGAACGCGAGTACCAGTACTTCGCCGTCGACTACCTGCGCCGCCATGTGACGCGTCTCTCATCGGGTTTCCTGCCGGTGGCCCGGCATCTCGTCTCCACCGTCTCCTGGTGGGACACGGTCGACGCCCTCGCCGCGCATGTGGTGGGGGGCCTGGTGGCCGCCGATCCCGCACTGCGGACCGACATGGACGCCTGGATCGAGGACGACGATCTGTGGGTCGCCCGTACGGCGCTGCTCCACCAGCTCCGCTACAAGGAGGCCACCGACACCGGGCGCCTCTTCGCATACTGCGTCCGCCGGTCCGGGCATCCCGACTTCTTCATCCGCAAGGCCATCGGATGGTGTCTGCGCGAATACGCCAAGACCGACCCGCAGGCCGTACGGGACTTCGTCGCCGCGGAGCGGGAAAGACTCGCGCCGCTGTCCGTGCGCGAGGCCCTCAAGAACATCGGTCCCTGAGGCTGCGAGCCGCCGACGACCCTCCACGGGACCCCGCGCCCTTGCGGCCCCTGACGCACCGCCCGCACCACCTGCACCGCCCGCACCGCACCGGTCCACGGAGCGCGGAAAACCATTCGACGTGGGCAGACGCGTCGGCAATGATCTCCTCATGTTCCGGTACGCCTTCCTCCTCGCAGCATCCGCAGTCGCGGATGCGCCGAAGGCTGCCGTCCCGATCATCACGGCAGCCGTCGACGGCGCCCGAAGCTGACCCTTCCCGGATTGTCCGGCGGACCCCGCAGGGGGAGGGTCGGCAACTCCTGGGGGTCCCCGTCCCGGCCCGTTCGCGCCGGGGCCATCGCTCAGCTCAGCTGACACTGCAGAGGCTTCGAGGTACAGCCATGCCCAAGACGGCTTACGTGCGCACCAAACCGCACCTGAACATCGGCACCATGGGTCACGTCGACCACGGCAAGACCACCCTGACCGCCGCCATCACCAAGGTTCTCGCCGAGCGCGGCTCCGGCGGCTCCACCCGCTACGTCCCGTTCGACCGGATCGACCGGGCGCCGGAGGAGGCCGCGCGCGGCATCACCATCAACATCGCGCACGTCGAGTACGAGACCGACACCCGGCACTACGCGCACGTGGACATGCCGGGCCACGCCGACTACGTCAAGAACATGGTCACGGGCGCGGCCCAGCTCGACGGGGCGATCCTCGTCGTGTCCGCGCTGGACGGGATCATGCCGCAGACCGCCGAGCACGTGCTGCTCGCCCGGCAGGTGGGTGTCGACCACATCGTGGTCGCTCTGAACAAATCCGACATGGCGGACGAGGAGCTCGCCGACCTCGTGGAGCTGGAGGTCCGCGAGCTGCTCTCCTCGCAGGGCTACGGGGGCGACTCCGTTCCCGTCGTGAGGGTGTCCGGCCTCAAGGCCCTTGAGGGGGACCCGCGGTGGACGGCGGCGATCGACGCGCTGCTCGACGCCGTGGACACCTATGTGCCGATGCCCGAGCGCTATCTCGACGCGCCGTTCCTGATGCCGGTCGAGAACGTGCTCACCATCACCGGACGCGGAACGGTCGTCACCGGTGCCGTGGAGCGCGGCACGATCCACGTCGGCGACCGCGTCGAGGTGCTCGGCGCCGACGTCGACACGGTGGTCACCGGCCTGGAGACCTTCGGCAAGCCCATGGAGGAGGCGCAGGCCGGCGACAACGTGGCGTTGCTGCTGCGCGGAGTGCCCCGCGACGCGGTCCGCCGCGGGCACATCGTCGCCGCGCCCGGCAGCGTCGTACCGAGTAGTCGTTTCACGGCGCAGGTGTACGTCCTGTCGACGCGCGAGGGCGGTCGTACGACAGCCGTCTCCACCGGGTACCGGCCGCAGTTCTACATTCGCACCGCGGACGTGGTCGGCGACGTCGACCTCGGCGAGCGGGCCGTCGCCCGGCCCGGCGACACCGTCACCATGACGGTCGAGCTCGGTCGCGAGGTGCCGCTGGAGCCGGGCCTCGGCTTCGCGATCCGCGAGGGCGGCCGGACGGTCGGCGCCGGGACGGTGACGTCGGTCGGCTGACGCCCGGCCCGGTATGCCGACACGGGTGCCCGCCACGAGATGGCGGGCACCCGTTTCCGCTGCCCGGCCGGGAGCGGGCGCCGGCGCGCCCTGTGCGGGGAGGGTGCCGGACTCCCCGGCCGCCGGCGGAGTGTGAGGACGGCACAATGGACCCGTGGACGAGCCGATACCCGTGACGCGGGCCGTGGATCACGGGACCGCGAAGCTGATGCCCGACGTGGACCGCGAGAGGGCGTGGCTGCTGACGGTGGACGGCGCACCCCAGTCGTACGTGGATCTGGACGAGCCGACGCATCTGGAGTTCGAGTACACACGGCGGCTCGGGCATGTGCTGGACACGGTGGCGGAACCGGGACGCGACCTGGACGTGCTGCACCTCGGCGGCGGGGCGCTCACCCTGCCGCGCTACGTGGCGGCCACCCGGCCCGGTTCCCGACAGGACGTGGTGGAGGCGGACCAGGGCCTGCTGGCCATGATCGGCGAGTATCTGCCGGTGCCCGGCGGCGCGGGCATCGAGGTGCACGGCGCCGACGCCCGCACCTGGATCGAAGCCGCCGCCCCCGACTCCGCGGACATCCTGATCGCGGACGTCTTCGGCGGCTCGCGCGTACCGGCGCACCTGACGTCCACGGCCTACGCGAGGGCCGCCGAGCGGGTGCTGCGCCCCGACGGTGTCTATCTCGCCAACCTCGCGGACGCGGCGCCGTTCGCGTTCCTCCGCTCCCAACTCGCGACGTTCTCGACGGTGTTCGAGGAGATCGCCCTCATCGCCGAACCAGGGGTGCTGCGCGGCCGGCGCTTCGGCAACGCGGTGCTCGTGGCCTCCCACCGCCCGCTCGACACGGCCGCCCTGGCCCGTCGTACCGCCGCCGACGCCTTTCCCGCGCGCGTCGAACACGGCCCCGGGCTGCGGAAGTTCATCGGCGGGGCCGCTCCGGTGCGCGACGAGAACGCCGTTCCGTCACCCGAGCCGCCCGGCGGAGCCTTCGGCATCGGCTGACACGCGCTCCGAGCCGGACACCGGAGCGGGGGCGCCCTGTGCCACCGGCCGGGTCCGCCGCGTCAGGTTCCGGACGTCCGGAACGCACAGCACCGCCGCCGTGACCACCACGACCAGCGTCGCGCAGCCCCACAGCGCGGGCGTACGGCCGAAGGCCTGCTCCGCGGGACCCGCCAGCGCCGTGGCCAGCGGGACCATCGCGATCGAGCCGAACCAGTCGTACGCCGACACCCGCGAGAGCTTGTCCTCGGGGATCTCCTGGTGGAGCGCGCAACACCTCGGCGAGTGCAACCTTCTGAGCTCCTGTCGCCAACCTTTGGTGCGCGGGGTTGGCGTCGCTAGGGTTCGTCCCCTGTTAGGTCTTCCAGCGCTGCACGGATCGCACTGAGGTTGTTCAGACGGATGGCGGTGGTGGGGTGGTCGGGGCCGAGGGTCGCCTCGGTGATGGCCAGCGCCCGCTCCTCCAACGGCAGGGCCTCGGTGTGCCGCCCCAGCGCGCTGAACGTGCCGGCGAGGTTGCCCAGGCAGGTGGCGGTGTCGGGGTGGTCGGGGCCGAGGGTCGCCTTGGTGATGGCCAGCGCCCGCTCCTCCAACGGCAGGGCTTCGGTGTGCCGCCCCAGATCGCTGAACGTCCTGGCGAGGTTGCCCAGGCGAAGGGCGGTGGTGGGGTGGTCGGGGCCGAGGGTCGCCTTGGTGATGGCCAGCGCCCGCTCCTCCAACGGCAGGGCTTCGGTGTGCCGCCCCAGATCGCTGAACGTGCCGGCGAGGTTGCCCAGGCAGGTGGCGGTTTCGGGGTGGTCGGGGCCGAGAGCTGCCTTGGTGATGGCCAGCGCCCGCTCCTCCAACGGCAGGGCTTCGGTGTGCCGCCCCAGCGCGCTGAACGTCCTGGCGAGGTTGCCCAGGCGAAGGGCGGTGTCGGGGTGGTTGGGGCCGAGGGCGGCCTCGGTGATGGCCAGCGCCCGCTCCTTCAACGGCAGGGCCTCGGTGTGCCGCCCCAGCGCGCTGAACGTGCTGGCGAGGTTGCCCAGGCGAAGGGCGGTGGTGGGGTGGTCGGGGCCGAGGGCGGCCTCGGTGATGGCCAGCGCCCGCTCCTCCAACGGCAGGGCCTCGGTGTGCCGCCCCAGCGCGCTGAACGTTCCGGCGAGGTTGCCCAGGCGAAGGGCGGTGGTGGGGTGGTCGGGGCCGAGGGTCGCCTTGGTGATGGCCAGCGCCCGCTCCTCCAACGGCAGGGCTTCCGCGTGCCGCCCCAGATCGCTGAACGTCCCGGCGAGGTTGCCCAGGCAGGTGGCGGTTTCGGGCTGGTCGGGGCCGAGAGCTGCCTTGGTGATGGCCAGCGCCCGCTCCTCCAACGGCAGGGCTTCCGCGTGCCGCCCCAGCGCGCTGAACGTCCTGGCGAGGTTGCCCAGGCGAAGGGCGGTGTCGGGGTGGTCGGGGCCGAGAGCTGCCTCGGTGATGACCAGCGCCCGCTCCTCCAACGGCAGGGCTTCCGCGGCCTGACCACGGGCCGTCAGATAGAACGCAGTCTGGCCCAGCAGCGCAGCAAGGTTTGAGATCGTTTCAGTGCCATGGCAGTGCGTGTTTACGGCTTCCACATGGGGCAGGAGCTCTTGCCATTGCGGCCAACTCTGCACGTTCTCGGGAGTACCCGATGGCATCGAGGTATGCAGCAGGTTCAGGGCGGTTTCGCTCGGGTGATGTGGGATGAGAGGCCGGGGCCGGCGTAGCAGTCGCCAGATTCCGCGGGACTGCACTCTTGGAGCGGGTGCGGGGGTGGTGCAGCGCAGCACGGTCTGGACAAGGCGGTGAACGGTCACCGTGAGATCTGTGAGGGTGATCAGGCTGTACGCGGCAAGGACGCCCAGCACATAATCCACGTCCCGAATCGTGGGTAGGGCAGTAGTGAGTACATGGCGGGGCAAGGGATCGGGGGCAAGGTAGGCCAATGTCCTCAACAACTCAACCGCGTGCCGGTCTTCAACTTGTACGGCGCTGAACGTGACGCTCCACAACTGGGCGATGGTGCGCTGCTGAGAATCGCCGGGGGTGGTGGCTGCGAGTACACCGGCTGGGTCGGCCCGTAGTCGGGTGAGGTAGCTGGTGGTGCTGGCGCGGGTCTGTACCAGGTAGGCGCCGGCCTGCTGCAGGGCCAAGGGCAGATATCCGAGTTCCTCGGCCAGATCAGCCAGCCCTGCAGCGTCACTGTCTGCTTGGCGTCCGGTGATCTCCTGCAACACCCGCACGGCGGCTTCCGGTTCCAGCGTGCCCAAGCGTAGGGGCGTTCCGAGGTCGCGCCAGGGCAGGTCGCGACGGGTGGTGACCAGGATCTGGCCGGTGCTGAGCCGGCCGAGGTAGGGGTGTAGGTCGGCGGGCTCTTCCGCGTTGTCGAACACCAACAGCCATCCGGTGCGTCCTTGCAGCCAGGCAACGGCCCAGTCGGCTGCATCATCGAGTGGCAGGGCGGCGTGCACCGGGTTGACGGCAGCAGCCAGGGAAGCCAGACCGGCCGTGATGGCTGCGATCGATGACGCGTCGATCCACCACACAGGACCGTGGCCAGCTGCCATGCACGCGTGGGCGTGGTGCAGGACCAAGGTGCTCTTGCCGACTCCGCCCATTCCCCGCACGGTCTGGCTGACGATCCCCGTCCCCGTCGACGGCAACTCCCGCAAAGCCCCGAGCGCACTGTCACGGCCTTCGAAGACACGGCTGTCCGGTGCGGGCAGGTTGTTCAGCTGCGCTAACACCTCGTCTGCGACCGCCGGTTGCAGGGCGTTGGGATGCAGCACAAGGTTCCGCAGCTCGATCCGCGCCTGGTCGCCGGTGGAAATTACGCCGGAACTGTTGGCCGCGGAAGCAGAATGGTCTCCTGATGCGGCTGGTGTGGGTGGCTTCGTCATCGCTGAACGGTGCCGTTGTCCCCCGTGATGATCACCCCGGAATTGTCCTGCGTGGCCACCGCCCGCTCACCCGAGGCAGTCGACGTTCCGGGCACCGTGGCAGCCGGCGGAACCGGAGACCCGATCACGGACGATGCCCAGGCCCCCAACACACCCGCGATGACTGCGCCGGCTCCCGCACCTGTCCCGATCCGCGTCGACTGATCCCACGGCAACAACAGATCACCCAGCAGCACACACAACCCGAACACCACCAACGACCCGAAGATCACCGACAGCCAACGACCCACCCGACCCATCCGGCGCCCCCTCACACCCAATCAGCGAACGAACCATGCTTCCACGACAACAGGCACAGCTCACACTGTTCCGACGATCCGGTGCCAGAGCGGGTCTCATTGCTCCGGGCTGCTCTCCCCCGGCGTGTGGAAGCGGGACAGGATGACGTGCATCAAGCCGCCGTTATTACGGTCGGCTGGCTCCCCTGGGAGGAACGAGCGCTTGATCCATGTCAAGCCGCGTTCACAGACCTCTGTGAGACTGGCCGCCCGGCGCCTGTACGCAGGGTCTGCACTATGCGGTCTCGCCGCCCGGCGGAACCACAGAGTCGCATCAGTCTCGGCGCAGGATCTTTGATGAAAGTGCCTCTCATCACTCACCTAGCGTGACAAACTGCCTCAACAGGAACGCAGGGCCTAACAGTCCCCAGCGTCCTCAGTAGCCATGAGATGCATCAGTAGCAGTTCATGACTAGCTCGGCAGTTCGTCTTGTCAGGAGGGGCCGTGAGCGTGAGCATTCCAGCACAATCCAATCAGCCGAAAAATACACGCCCGGCACTCCCGCCATCGGTCACAAAGGTCGAAGTCAAGAATTTCCGCCTCTTGAGGGACGTAACCGTCTCGCTCAACGAGGATGTCACCGTCTGCGTTGGTCGAAATAACACCGGAAAAACATCTCTTGCCGAGGTTCTAAGCAGGTTTCTCCGAACAGCTGACGTCAACCTATCCTTGGAGGACTTCTCGGCGGACTCGTACGTCGAGTTCGCGGAGGCGTACCGCGCATTTTCTGGCGGCGACGAGGAGGCCGCACGTAAAGTCATTCCAGAGATTTCAGTCACAATGCACATTAGCTACAGCCGTAGCGAATATGGCCCTCTTGGGCCATTGATTATCGATCTCGATCCGGGCTGCAATGAGGCTATTGTAAGCATTCGCTATGCATTGAAGCCTGGCACCATGAAAGACTTCTTCAGGGATTGCCCCGGCTCCCTCGGGGAGGATTGGGAGGAGTCTCTCCTAATAAGCCTCATCGGCCCGCGGATCCCTCACCTTTATGAGCGCTCAGCTATCGCCGTTGATCCTACGGACGCGACTAACTTCCGAGCCGTGACAGTTGCGGAAGTTGCGCGAGCAGTGAAGGTTGACTTTGTAAAAGCGCAACGAGGTCTTGACGACGAGAAGGAGCGACCTAAGGACCAGATCGGCAAAGTCCTTGAATCTCTTTTTATGGTGGCCGCCAAGGCGGACGACGGATCGATCCTTAAGAATTTTGCGACTGATACAGAAAGCGCACTGGAGGGAATTGTAGAGAGCCTGAATGACCATCTGCAAGATATGTACAGCCAAATGGCGCCTACCGTCTTGGAGTTCGGATATCCCGGCCTAGGTAATCGCAATTTTTCCACAAGAACCACGCTCGACTCCAAGCGGCTTCTATCGAATTTCACTAGCATCAAGTATCCAGGGACTTCTGGCGTTGAACTGCCGGAGTCGTACAGCGGACTGGGTAGCCGAAATCTCTTGCTGATCTTGCTAACGCTATTTAGCTACTATCGAGAATACTCCGCTCGGGGAACTGACGCGTGCGCGCATCTAGTATTCATCGAGGAGCCAGAAGCCCACCTTCATCCACAGATGCAAGAGACTTTTATCCAGCAGTTGGAAACTTTCAAAAGGAAGTTTCCCAGCACAGATGGTTCCGCGCAGCACTGGAATGCACAGTTCTTGGTGACTACTCACTCGGCTCATATCGCTAACAGAGCGGGCTTCTCCGCCATCAGGTATTTTCGTCTATGTGAGAATGTCGATTCCGGAGAAGCGACAAGTTCACTAGTGCTAAATCTTGCTGAGGCTCCAGGAATCGACAAGGAGTTTCTGCATAAGTACTTGACACTAACCAGGGCCGACCTTTTCTTCGCCGACAAAGCAATTCTCATCGAAGGCGTAACTGAGCGTATCTTCATCCCGGCCGCCATAGCCAAGTTTGATGAACCCGCAGGAAGTAATGGCAGAAGTCTCTCAAGTCAGTACGTTAGCATCATGGAAGTAGGAGGTGCCCACGCTCACATTTTCTATCCATTCCTTGATTTTCTTGGGCTGCAAACCCTAGTAATCACCGACTTGGATTCGGTAAAGCCTGACCCTAAGTACCTTGAAGCGTGTTGCGTTCAGGAGGGTACAACAACAACGAACGAGGGCATCAAGAAATGGTTCTCTCGGGATGAAATGTCGCCGGCTGATCTGCTAAAAACTGCAGAAAGCAGCCTCCCTATTAGTGAAATGAAAGGTCTTGCCTACCAAGTCCCTGAGAAGCCAGGTGACCCGTGCGGTCGAACGTTTGAGGATGCATTCATCCTAGCCAACCCTGCGCTATTCGGACTTAATGAGACAGGCACTCTTTTGGAGCGCGAGGAGCTAGCCAGGGCGTCGGCTAAGAGGTACAAGAAGAGCGATTTCGCTCTAACTTTCGCAATCGACGAGGACAACTGGGAAATCCCTCGCTACATCAGGCGTGGGCTGGAGTGGCTACTCGATCGAGCGCCAGAGGGGTCAGCCGCTATAGACGAATCCCCTGCGGAGGCCGAAGCATCCTTCAATCAGGTGGTGGTCAAGTGACTGCGAAAGCAGAGGCATCTTTCACTGCGGAAAAAGAGAGTGAGAATGCTCTAAATGGCATCCTCACGGCGCTGGGCAATCGAAGTAACTTTAAGTTGGAAGCTGGCGCCGGGGCGGGAAAGACAACATCCCTGATTAACGCGCTGCAACATATCTTGGCAGACAAGTCGAAATACCTGCCGCGCAGTGGTCAAAGTGTAGCCTGCATTACCTACACGAACGTTGCTCGTAACGAGATAATTCAGCGCACGGATGCCAGCCCGCATGTTTTCGCCGCGACGATTCATGGTTTCCTCTGGGAGGTAATCTCCCCTTTCAGGAAAGCTCTGCTCGGCGAAATCATCACGTTGCCCAGGTGGGAAACTCTATTGGATGGGCGCACCTCGCTTCAAGGTTTCACGGTTGCTTATGATCTGGGATTCCGTGGTCTCGATGGGGAAACCGCCACTCTGCACCATGATGACGTTCCTGTGCTCGCTATTCGCCTACTCGCTAACCGGAAGTTCCGATCACTCGTCGCCGACAGGTTCCCGATTATCTTCGTTGATGAGTATCAGGACACGCCGGCAGGTCTGGCGGAAGCCATGCTAGATAGCACTTCAGGTTCCTCGGCGGAGTCAACCTATGGATTCTTTGGCGACCACTGGCAACAGATTTACGACAGGACCTGCGGATCGATTGATCACCTGCCCGTCCTTCCAATCCAGAAAAAAGCAAACTGGCGTTCTAGTGCAGCCGTCGTGAGTCTGCTGAATCACATGCGTCCCGAACTACCTCAAGCCCCTGTGGTTGGTGCCGCGAGAGGCTCAGTAATGGCGTACCACACAAACGGCTGGGCAGGCTCAAGGGGTTCACGTTCAAAGAAAGGCCAGATTCCAGACGACGTCCTCAAACGGACACTGCGATGGGTGGCAGACGAAATGCGAGGGCGGCAGGGGGACGAAGAACCGAAAGTTCTAATGCTCACACATTCTTCGATTGCCTCAGAGCTGGGCTTCGGTAACGTCGACAAAGTTTTCAAGTATAACGAGGACTATGTAAGAAAGCGTGACGAAGTCATCGCTTTTCTGCTGGATGTCATTGAGCCTTGCTCTGACTACTTTCGCAGTAGGCAGTACGGTCCGATGTTCGATGCGCTCAAACGAACCCGACCCCGTATGCGGAAGCGCAGCGATAAAGTTGGGTGGTCGGAACTTTTCGCTGAAATTGACGGGGCGCGCACAACCGGGACGGTCGGCGATCTCCTGGACATCGTTTTGCGTCAGAAGTATTTCTCACCGCCTCAGGTGCTACTCGATCGTCAACGGAAGTGGGAACAGCTTTGCAGTGACGGTGAAGCCGGGCAAGAGGTATCCGTGTCTCGCCGCGTAGAAGAGTATGGAAAACTTAGGGCTGTCAGCTACAGAGAGGTGTCGGCCCTAAGGCATTACGTGGAAGAAAAGACGCCGTTTTCTACTCAGCATGGCGTTAAAGGTGCTGAGTACCCTAGCGTTTTGGCCGTCTTTGGTGGCTGGACTCGCTATAATTTCCCGGCGATGCTAGCCAATTTTCCCGATCGAGAAGGCCTTGATGATGAGGAGGCTAAGCGATTCGAACGGGCGCGCAATCTCTTCTACGTCGCTTGTTCGCGCGCTAAAGGTGATCTGGTGCTCCTCTTCACTACGGAGCTTTCAAAACAGGCGCTACAGACGCTTGAAGAGTGGCTAGGCGCGTCTAACGTTGTAGCCATTCAGTACACCCCTGAAGGGGTGCCTGTAAGTTCGTAAGACTTCGGCGTGGCAGCTCGGCAGGATACGTTAATAGGAGTTGCGTAACCCGGTAGTGGCGTAGCTCCAGCGAGTTGATAATTTGCTGGCACATTCAGAACGGAAGTTCGGTCCTTGCGGCGCCGTGTTTAATGGTCATGATGCGCTCATGGAAGTCGCGTGTTGATGATTCTCGCGGGTAGCGAAAGCGGAGTTCCTTATCCAGTTCGTCAGCGACCAGAAGTAAAGAGGGAAGAGACTTCCTGTCGGTTTCGAGTGCGGTGGTTCCCATGGTGATGGCCTCTTCTATGTCCCCGGTGCGGGCGGCAGCGACTCCGAGCGTGAGGCGGGCCTCCGCAGCACGCATGGGAGAGACCTCTGTTCCGTCGGGGCCTGTGCTGATGCGGATCACTGAGCGGGCGTGTGCTGCGGCGCGTTCGTCGTCTCCGAGGAGGCGGTAGGCGTCCATCTCATAGAAGTCCCACTTGTCAGGGTCGATGATGAAGTGGTGTTCTGGGTGGTCCGGGCGCGGTAGTCGGTCCAGACGGGCGCGGCCAGCATCGAGGGAGTCTCGGACCAGGCGGCCGTCTCCCATGCGCGCGGCGGCTCGTGCCTTGTGGGCGTAGAGCTGTACTCCGACGGAATGGGTCTGGTCGGCGACGTGTCCGGCCTCGACTGCGTCGAGCATGTCTTGCCAACGGCTCTGGGTGAGGGCGAACCACGCCTCAATCTCCCATGCCCACGCCATGATTTCGCCGTGGCCGGCCTCTTGGCCGATGCGGAGTGCGGCGGCCTTGCTGAGGTTCGCGGCCTCGCGCTGGCCCCGGTCGTACTGGACGCACGCATTCAGCAGGAACAGCCATCCGGTGTCGACGAGTAGTTCCCGGTGCTGGCGGAGCGTCATGCGGCCTTCGAGCTGCTTGGTGACGTACTGGAGACCGTTGCGGGTGCGGTCGTGGAGAGAGTCGGCGTCGGCGTACGGGTATGCGCGGGCGAGTTGGTTGATGCCCTGTTCGATCGATTCCAGGGCTGCGCTGTTGATGCTGGACATCTCGGTGCGCCGGAGCATCTCGGCGATGTCCCAGAGGCCAGCTCCGCCCTGTGCGATCAGGGTGCTGGGGTCGTCGGCTCGGGATGCGGGGGCTGGTCGCTCCAACTCCCATGGGCGGGGTGCAAGTCCTGCGAGATGGCCGGGGATGCGGAGACCGTCGACGACTTCGAGGATCTTGAAGTGCTGGGTGATCCGTGGGCGGACGCCCTTGCCGTCGGTCGCGGGGCGGGCCATCTTGCCGATGTGTTCACGCTTGTAGCCGACGGCTTCGGAGATCTTGGCGTAGCTGATGTGGCCGTGGATCTTGGCGAGTCTGAAGACTTCGCCGAAGTCGTGGTTGGCGATCGCTGACCGCACGTCCGCACGTTCGAGCACGTGCGGCGGCAGAGCTGCCGGTGTCGGAGCTACCTCGGTCATCTCACTTCCCCATCGTGATTGACCTGACGCCCTTCGTCAGATCGGCTCTCTCGATCTGCACTCACGTCCTGGCTCCGAGTGTACCGATGAGGGGGGTCCCCAAGAGGGGGGAGCGTCACGTGGGTTGAAGGGTGCACCCTCATCACCCTGCCGGGATGGCCTCGGTAGACGTGACCTGAGACGGGACCCGTTCATGGACGCGAGAAGAGCGCGATCACATGCGCACTTAGCGAGTGAGCTGGACGCGTATGCCCACTGGTTCATCGCGCCGGATCCTTCAACTGGCGGGCGCTATCTGACGCTGACGCTATTCACCGACTGCGGCAACGCGGCACGTGTCGCGCGTGATCAGACGGCTGAGTTCCTCCGGGGCGTGGGTGCCGGCGAAGTGGTGGACGACGCTCAGCTGATCGTTTCAGAGCTGGTCGGGAACGTGGTGAACCACGTCGTGCCGGAGCGTTCACTGACTCGTCCTGGCGGTTCCACCCGTGTGGACGTGCACTTCAAGGTGTGGCCGAAGTGGCTGTTCATCGGGGTTACGGATGAGGACTCGTCACCACCGATGCTGCCGCTCGGTGACGCGTTCTGGCCGGGCCTGATGGAAGGGCTGTCGGAAGCGGTCCTACCGGATACCGGCCGAGGGCTGCTCATCGTTCAGCGTTTGGCGGCGGCCGTCTGGTGGGCCGCGGAGGACCGAGGCGGCAAGACCGTGTGGTGCCGCCTCGATCTCGACGGTGCGACTCGGGGCCCGCTGTTTTGACGATCTCCGGCCGTCGTTGCGCGTCTTGCTCTCTCATGAGCGCTCGACGGTCGGACGCCGGAAGGTAGCTCCTCCGGCGAACGGGGCGTGGCTCCTGAGGATTTCGCTGAGTTCCCCGCTCGGCGCTCAGGGGCCGCGCTTCACAACCTCATACCGAGACCGGATCACCCCCGCGCCTGGACAGCAACTGGGGTGATCCGGCTGGGGACACTGCGATCCCCGGTGCCAGATGGTACCGGGGTCGCAGTGCTGCGTCTGCTTCTGGCCCTGGAATCAAGGGAGTTGACGATCTGTTAGGTAGAGGTGAGTGAAGGTGTCCGGCTCGGATGAGAACTGGCTCGGCGGCGATCTCGACGACATCACCGACGTTGAGGCCGTGCTGTGGGTGCGTGGCGTCGACTACATGGCGGGCTGGCGTGATGCGCGTGAGTCCACGGACCAGCTGAACCGGGCGATGCTCGGGGTCGGGCTGGAGCGGTCGGAGGTGCGGGCGGTCGCCTCGACCGATGAGGAGGGGCGCGGGGTCGTGCGGTTGGCGGGGATGCCGGACGCCGTGGGTCGACTCGCCCAGCTCCTGGAGGCACTCGCCCGTAGTGACGGCGGTGCGCTGTGAGGGGTGTTTCCGCTGGTGAGCGGTGCACCTGGGCACGTCGTCGGCTGGAGAGACTTTGGGCGGGAGCTGCCATGGGGCGAGTGAACAGGGGGCCCTACGCTCGCCAGGCGGATCGGGCATGCACTGGTGCTGCCCGCGGTTGTGTCCGATGGGCCCCCTGTTCTTCGAGGCTCGCCCCATGGTGGCTGCCTAAAGTCTCGGAGGCCGGCGACCCCCGGCCCCGTGGACTCCTGCCCTCGGCGGCCGTTCGTCGCCTCAACTTCTCGGGCTCACTGCGGTGCGGGCAGTCGGGCGACCGGACGGGACCGGCGGCCACGCCGCATGCCCGGCCGGGGCGGCCGGGCTGCCCGGCGCGCCGCAGGCGCGCCCTTGAGGAAGTGAAGACGCATTCGACCGATCGCCATCGGCTCCCGACCGTGAACACGCCACGCGGGCTAATTATCGGCGTCGATCCGGTAGGTGAGTTCGGCGCGGGCTGCTCCGATGCGGAGTTCTTCGAGGATCAGGGCCTGGTCGTCGGTGCCGCAGGTGACGCGGGAGACGTGCAGGACCGGGGTCGCGTCGGGCAGGCGCAGAGTGGTGCGCTCGTCGGGCAGCGGCATGCGGGCCCGTACCGACTCCGACCACCACAGCTCGTGGCCGGCCGCCGTCAGCATGGCGTAGATCGCGGCGGGGGCGGCGTCCGGCCTCTTGCCGAGATCGGGCACGGCTTCGGCGGTGGCGAAGGGGATCAGGGTGCGGTGCATCGCGCGCGCTCCGGTGTCCGGGTCGGCGAGCAGCTGGTCACAGCCGAACAGCGCCTCTTCCGTCTGGAGTCCCAGCAGCTGGGCCGTGGCTTCGGTGGTGTGGGTGCGGTAGGTGTGCGGTTCCTCGGCCTGCTGCCACGTGGCTACGCCGTACAGCCTGAAATGCCCGGCCGGCGTCCTGCCGATGTGGCGGGAGATCGCGGCGGCGGGGCCGTTGTCGGAGCGTACGAAGCTGCCCTTGCCGTGGTGGACGTCGACGAGGCCTTCCGCGCGCAGAGCGGCGACGGCATTGCGGACGGTGGGACGCGAGACCTTGTAGCGCTCCATGAGCTGGGCCTCGGAGGGGAGCGAGGCTCCGGGCTCGTACTCGCCGGTGAGGATCGCTTCGCGGATCGCGGCGGCCACCTGCTGGTAGAGGGCTCCGGGGCGCTGGATCTCTGTCATCTCGGCATCTCCGGGTGAGGTCGTAGGCACGTCGCACGCGCGACATCACTCGTCAGCATAAGTAGTTGCACCCTCGCCGTACAGAGCCGCATAGTCATCACTCGTAAGGACAAGTGACGTCCGAATGTGTCGGACGTCCCGACTGGCCAAGGAGGCCACGCAATGCAGTCCATTCCCGTGGACACGGCACGACTGGGCGTACTGCGGTGCGCCATCACCCCCGAAGCGAAGATCAGCAACTTCGAGACACAGGAGGTCAAGAAGGACCGCGACGGCAACACGATCTACACCGTCGCCGTCACGGTGCGGCAGGACGGACGGCGGATTTCCGTCATTGAGATCGCGGTGGCCGGTGAGCCGAAGGGCATCGAGGAAGGACAGATCCTCAAGGTCACCGGTCTGACCGCGTTCGCCTGGGCCATGGGCGACCGGCACGGCATCAGCTTCCGTGCCGACGCCATCACCCCCGTCCACGCCACCCCCACACCGGCCAAGACCGGCGGCGGTGCGTAATGGGGCCGATCGCACTCGCCTTCGGGCTGGCCGCGCTGGCCTGGGTGCTCGTCGTCGGTGACCTGCTGCGCCGGCACCGTCCGGCCTGGCACTGGTACCTCGCCGGGTATCCGGTTGCCGCGTGCCGGGTGGTGTTCACCTGGCGCAAGGTCGCGATGCTCAACGACCTTTCCGTCTCCAGGCGTCCGCCCCGCGGGCTGCTCGGGGACCTGGTCGTCAAGGGCGATCCGCTGCGGCCGGTCACTCCTCGCCTCTCGTTCCCGCGGGCCAACCGCATGGGGCTGACAGCGACCGTCCGGCTGCACGCGGGTCAGACCCCGGCGACCTACATGAAGGCGGCGGACGCCCTCGTGCATGCGTGGAAGATGCACGCGGTACGGGTCACCTCGCCCGAGCGCGGCCTCGTGCTGCTGACCGCAACGGCAAGTGATCCGCTGGCACGGCCGGGCTTAGCCTCGGCGCCCGCCGCACTCCTGTCCGCCCTGATCGGTGTACTGGAGAGCGGCGGCGCCTGGGTCATGGACCTGCGACTCGTCCCGCACTGGCTCATCGCCGGCGCCACCCGCTCCGGCAAGTCCACCCTGCTGGCCCGGCTGATCACCCAGCTCGCCCCGCAGCCCGTCGCGCTGGTCGGCATCGACTGCAAGGGCGGCATGGAACTCGGCCTGTTCGCGGAACGACTCAGCGTCCTGACCACCTGCCGCCGTGAGGCAGTCGCCGTACTCACCGCGCTCGCCGTCGACATGCAGGACCGCATGAGTGTCTGCCGCACGGCTGGTGTCCGCTCGATCTGGGAGCTGCCGGAGAAGCTGCGGCCGGTGCCGGTCGTGGTGATCGTCGACGAGATCGCGGAGCTGTATCTGTCCGACGGGCGGCGCGAGAGCAAGGCGGAAGCCGAGCAGTGCTCCACCCTCCTCCTGCGCCTGGCCCAGCTTGGTGCCGCGCTCGGCGTGCACCTGGTCGTCGCCGGTCAACGTGTCGGCTCCGACCTCGGCCCCGGCGTCACCGCTCTGCGGGCGCAGCTCGGCGGCCGGATCTGCCACCGCGTCAACGATCCCGGCACGGCAGAGATGACGTTGGGCGACCTGAACAAGGACGCCGTGATCGTCGCCCAGTCCATCACTGCGAACGAACAGGGTGTCGCCGTCTGCTCCGGGCCCGAAGGCGGCTGGAGCCGGGCCCGCTCCCACCTCACCTCGACCGCAGAGGCCGCAGCAACCTCCAGGAAGTACAGCGCCCTGACTCCCGCACTGCCCGCCATCGTCCGTGCCCTCGCGGCGCTCGAAGGAGACGACAAGTGATCAGCACAGGTACGGCCGTGTCCCTCGTGGTGGTCTTCGGGATCATCACCTTCCTCCTCGTCCGCTCCCGCGATGTGCGCGCCTGGGAGGCGGTCTGCATCGCCCTGTTCGGCATGTACCTCGGCCAGACCCCCGTGAGCCTCACCATCAACGGCTTCATGACCTGGGGCCTGAGCGGCTTCGCCCACTTCTAGCCCGGCCGGAAGGAGCAACGCCATGCCCATGCCTCGCGTGAGATGCCCCGTCTGCAAGGGCGACGGAGCCCGCAGAACCTGGACCGGACGGCTTCACCGCTGCCGCGTCTGCCGGGGGACCGGAACGATCCGCTGACCCATCGAGCCACCACCTGACCACCGAAGGAGCAAGCCCATGACCGACAGCGCGCCACCAGCTATCACCCGTGCCGCCTCGGCGGCCCACCCCGGAAGGTCACCACCATCACACCCGAGTTCGCCTCGGCTGACAGGCGCGCCGCCCTCGACCGCGCGGCGCGCCTGCGTCAGCTCCCCGAAACAGACCGAGACGCCATCCGCATCGCCCAAGACCCCCAATTCACCCGCTGGCTCGACCAGATCACGGCCACCGGCGGGTGCGCGCACCCCGTGCACCTGTCCGGGTCGACGACCACCCTGGACAGTTCGACCGGCGAGATCATCCAGCACTACGACACCCGCAACGAGCCCGGTGAACGGCTCCTCATCCGCTGCCGCAACCGACGCTCAACCGTCTGCGCACCCTGCTCCCGACTCCACGCGGGCGACACCTACCACCTCGTCCGCGCCGGCCTCCTCGGCGGCAAGAACGTCCCCACCACGGTCCGCGACCGACCCCGGCTCTTCATCACCCTCACCGCGCCGTCCTTCGGACCCGTGCACCGTGATGGGGACCGCTGCCGTCCTCGTCGCGACCGCGGACGCTGCGAGCGCGGTCGGCCCCTCGGCTGCGGCGCCTTCCACGACACGGCCGATCCCCTCGTCGGCCAACCCCTTTGCGCCGACTGCTACGACTACACAGGCCACGTGCTGTGGCACGCACACGCCTCCAAGCTGTGGGACCGGTTCGTCATCGACGTGCGCAGGCGTCTGGCCACCTCGGCCGGCCTCGTACAGTCCCGATTCGCCGATCACGCCCGACTCTCGTTCGCCCGCGTCGCCGAGTACCAGAAACGAGCGGCCGTCCACGTACACGCCGTCGTCCGACTCGACGGACCGAACGGACCCGACGACGCACCCCCGGCCTGGGGCACCGCCGACCGACTCACCGACGCCGTGCGCGCTTCCGCCCGGCGGGTCCTGGTCCACACTCCCCACAGTCCCGCCGTCGGCGAACTCGATCTCCGCTGGGGCGCTCAGATCGACGTCCGGCTTCTACGGACTGACGGGCTTGGCCCGGACGACGACGCCGTAGCCGCGTACGTCGCCAAGTACGTCACGAAGGGCGCGAGCGAGACGGGGGCTGGCACCGACCACCCGATCACCACCCGCAGTGACGTCGAGTCGGCACCCGTGTGCGAACACGTCCGCACGCTCATGCGCACCTGCTGGCGCCTCGGCGGCATCGCCGAATACGAGCCGCTCCGCCTCCGGGCCTGGGCCCACACCCTCGGCTACCGCGGCCACATCCTCACCAAATCCCGCGCCTACTCGACAACGTACGCGGCACTCCGCGCCGAACGGGCGCACCACATGAGCCACGTCGACATGCCTGACGCGATTACCGAGCGGAACTGGCGCTATGTCGGCTCTGGCCACACCCCCGGGGCTGCACTGCTGGCTGCTGGCGTCGCCGAAGACATCGCCATGAGCCGCGAGATTGCCCAGGAGGAGCGGGCTGTCCAGGGAGGTGGTTGAGTGCCGGGCAAGCGTGAAGCGGATGAAGATCAGGACATGGCTTGGGCTCGGGCGCATGCGCGCAAGTCGGCTCCTTGGTCTGATGCCCAGTGGCGCCGGATGAACGCTGCTCTGGGCATTGAGGTGTTCGTACGCGATGGAGCCCGCCACCATCGCCGTAGGAAGTGACGGACTCCGTCCGCTCCTGGTGCTACGTCTCGGCGTAGACCGGAACCAGGCGGTCACGCAGCAGTACTCGTCGCCCGCTCCCGACAGGCTGAACGACCAGAGCCGTCAGAGTTCGGGCGACGTAGGACCGCCGCTCGGCAAGGGTGATTCCCTTTCGATCCCACTCTTCGGCCATGTCGATGGATTCGCCCTCGGCAGCGAGAGTCTGACGGCGCCACGCGTTGCGTTCTCTCTTCAGGCGTTGTTCCTCAGCCTCGTACTCCGCAAGGTCGGCGTAGTAGCGCTCGGCGCTGATCTTCCGTGCTCTGCGGGCTACCCTGAGATCAGCGATGTCCTCGCCGATGATCTTCCACTCGGCTTCCTTCGGCCATTCCTGCGGCACCTTCACGGCCTGCCGCTCGCTGGCCTCCTCCTCGTACTTCGTGATCACCAACTTGCGGATCAGCTCGTCCGTCTCCGGGCCAGGGATCTTGACCCCGCCGCATCCCCTGCCTGTGGTCTTCGCCGGGCACACGTAATAGAAGTACCCTTCCGGCTTCCCCCGGCTCGGCGCTGCCTTCATCGCGCGCAGCAGGGAACCGCAGTCCTCCTTGCCGCAGCGCAGAGTGCCGGTGGCCAGATAGACACGGGCGTTGAGGCCGCCCCCGCGCATCGGGCCGTCACCGATGATCTCTTGGATTGCGTCCCACTCGGACACCTCCAGGATCGGTGTCCACTGTCCCGTGACGGGCTTGCCCTTGTCGTCGTGAGCGATCTTCAGATGTCGGATCTCGCGGCCCGACTCCTCATCGAACTCGATGACGACGTGTGATCGATACCCGCACAGACGTGGATTGCGCATCATGTCCCTGAGACCGATCCAAGTCCACGGGTTGCCCTTCGAGGTGGTGATCCCCTCGCGGTTCCAGTCGGCAACGACTGCGTGCCACTCGGCGCCGAGGATGAGGCGCTTGGCCGCGCCGCGTATGTGCTTCGCCTCGGTCGGGTTGAGCGTGCGTTTGTCGTCCTGCCACCCGAAGGGACGCGTCCCGCCTACGGGGATGCCCCGGTCCCGCCGTGCCTTGTGATTTCGGCGCACCCGGCGAGCGGTGTCGGCCGACTGCTTGTTGGCCATGGCGACGACCACACGTGCCATGGCGCGCCCGTTGTCCGTCAACAGGTCCAGGGTGCCCGTGATGTCGATGATCGGGCGGTGGTAGTGCTCCACGGTCTCGATCGCGTCTTCGAGGTGCCGGGGGTCGCGGGTCAGACGGTCGATGTCGTAGACGATCAACCCGTCAACGCGCTCACCGTTCGGGGCCTTTCCCTGCTTCAGGTCCTCCAACGCGCCCTCATACACGGGCCGTACGACGCGATAGCCGATGCTGCCGTCGGGCAGTTGTACGCGCCGGCGCTTCCATGCCGACGTGTCCGGCTCCATGTACGTGTGCACGTACCGTCCGCCTCGGCTCTCGACGAACTGTCGGCCGTCCCTCTCCTGCTCCTCGGTGCTCTTGATGTCCCTGCCGGTCATGAACCTGGGGCGGGACGAGCCTTCTAAGCTGTCATCAGAAGAGAGTTCGCCCTCTGCCTCCTCGGTCGACAGGCGGGCCAGACCGGCCCAGTTCTGCCCTTCGAGGTCCCCCCAGTGCGCTCGCTGTACCAAGTCGTCAGCCATACAAAGAGGTTACGTTCGCGGGGGTGCTGCGCCGTCATCCAGGACACGCCGAACACCTCGATCGCCAGACCGCTGACGAACATCACGGCGTACAGCGGCCCCACCGGCACGGGGACCGCGAGGGCGGCGGCGGGCGCCGCGAGCGGGAAGACGCACAGGGTGCCCGCGAACAGCAGGCGACGCGGCTTCCAGCGGGTCATGAGCAGCGCGCCGCCGACGGTCCCGGCGCCGAACGCGCCGAGCGCCAGGCCCCAGGGCCCCGCACCGCCGAGACTGTCCCGGGCGACCAGCGGACCGTAGACCGCGTCGGCCGCTCCGACGACCGCGACGACCACGGAGAACTGCGCGACGATCGTCCACAGCCAGGGCCGCCCGACGAACTCGCGCCAGCCGTCGCGCAGATCGGCGAACAGGCCGCCGCCGGGCTCGCGCGGCGGTATGTGACCGACGTCGAGGAACGAACGCAGCGCCCCGGCGACCGCGAACGCCACCGCGTCCACGGCCAGCACCCAGCCCGGCCCGATCACGGCCACCAGCACGCCGCCGAGGGCCGCGCCGCCGAGGCCCGCGCCCTGCATCGCCATCCGGAACATCGCGAACGCGCGGCTCGCCTGCTCACCGCGGACCGAGGACATCAGCATGCCCTCGGCGGCCGGGTTGAAGAACGCCTGACCGGTGCCGCCGAGCGCGGACAGCAGCATCATCTGCCACAGCCGTGCCTCACCGGAGATGACCAGGACGGCGAACGCCGCCTGCGACACACAGTTGAGTGCGTTGGCCGCGACCATCACCCGGTGCCGCGGCAGCCGGTCCGCGACCGCCCCGCCGATCAACAGGAACAACACCAGCGGCAGGGTCCGCGCCGCGGCCACCAGGCCGACGTCGCCGCCGTCGCCACCCGTGTCGAGCACCGCGAACGCCGCCGCGATCAGGGCGCCCTGGCTGCCCAGGTTGGTGACGACCGCGGCGGCGGTCAGCAGGGTGTAGTTCCGGCCCGCCCAGGAAGGGCGGCGGGAGTGTCGGGGGAGGTCGGCGGCTGAGGTCACCGGGAGACTATCGCCGCCCGGTGCCCGACTTGCCAAACCCATGGCCAGGAGGCTCGGAACCCTGTGCGCCCGGGGGCAGGGCTCAGGAGTCCGTCGGGTCGCCGTGCAGTCGTACGGTGCTGAGGATCTTCTTCACCGTCGCGTCCGAGACCTCCTCCGAGACGCCCTTGGCGCCGTAGAACGTCCAGGACACGAAGTCGCCCACCGAGTTCTTGAAGGCGAACGTGGTCGCCTTGCCGTCGGAGTCGCACTTGCCCTTCTTCGCGACGCCCGCGGAGTACGTCGTCGCGACGCTGCCCTTGATGCCGGAAGCCGTGGTGTACGCCTCGGGCTTGCCGACCTTCAGCAGCTTCTTCGAGGCGGTCTTCTGGTCGGTGTAGCCGCCGAAGACCCACCACGCCGCGTCATTGCGTGCCACGTCGTCGGTGTTCTTGGCGCCGCTCTGGCCCTTGGTGCCCGCGGCGGCCAGCGACGTGTCGCTCGCGTAGCCGTCCTTGTCGTCGTCCGACGAGCACCACTTCTCCTTGAGGAACGCGGGCGCGGACATGCCGATGAGCACGGAGCCGTCGCCCTTCTTGTCGTCCTCGAAGCCGATGAAGGTGCCGGGAGTCTTGACCTCCCAGTCCGCGGGGACGTCGAAGGCGGTGCCCCACTTCGGGTTCACCACGACCTTCCAGCCGGCGATCGTCGGCTTCTCCTCGTCGCCGCCGCGCGGGTTGTCGTCACTCCCGCTCGCGCTCGGCGACGTCGAGGCCGATGCCTTGGGGGACTTGGACGCGTCGCCGCCCGCGTTGTCCTCCTTGCCGCCATCGCCCAGGACGAGGAATCCGGTGACGGCGGCGGCGATCACGACGGCCGAGGCCGCGACGATCGCGGTGATCTTCGTCTGGTTGCCGCCACCGCTACCGCCGCCGGGTACCTGGGGCGCGCCGAGGGGATCCGACGGGGCTCCCCACTGCTGCTGTCCCGGCTGTGGTTCGTAGGGACTCGGCTGCGGATACCCGGTCTGCTGGTATCCGGGCTGCTGGTACGGATTCGGCTGTTGGTACCCCGGCTGCTGGTACGGGTTCTGATCCTGCGGATTCTGCTCGCCCCCGGGCGGCTGCTGTCCTGGCCACATGGCCGGTAACGATAGAGGGGCTGGTGACCCGAGTGCCACGGCGGTCCCCGAAACGACCGCTCCGCCAGGCCACTTGCCCCATTGATCCCGGCTCAGGACTCCGTCGGATCACCGTGCAGACGTACGGTGCTCAGGATTTTCAGAATGGTGGCATCGGGGATCTCGTCCTTCACGCCGGTGGCTCCGTAGAGGTTCCAAGCGACGTAGTCACCCACGGAGTTCTTGAACCCGAACGTGATCGCCTTGCCGTCGCTCGCGCACTTCCCCTTCTGGGGTGTGTTCTTGGACCTGGCCCAGGCGACGCTGCCCGTGACGCCCGATTCCGTGGTGTACGGCTTGGCCTTCTTGTCGAAGGAGAGGCTCTTCTTGTCCGGCTGGGTGTAGCCCCCGAACACCCACCAGGGGACCTGGTTCACGGCGACCTCGTCGGCGCTCTTCGCACCGCTCGCGCCCTTGGTGCCCGCGGCGCCGAGCGCGGTGTCCTCCGTACGGCCGTCCTTGTCGTCGTCGGACGAGCACCACTTGGACTTGAAGTAGGCGGGCGCCGACATCATGATGAGCGGCTTGTCGTCCGCCGTGGCGTTGTCCTTCTCGAAGCCGATCGAGGTGCCGGGCGACGCCACCTCCCAGTCCGCGGGGACGTCGAACGCCGTGCCCCACTTGGGATTGACGACGACCTTCCAGCCGGCGACCGTCGGCTTCTCGCCCGCACCGCCACGCGGGTCGTCGTCGGAGGGCGACGCGCTCGGGTCCGCCGGGGCGCTCGTCGAGGGCTTCCTGTCCTTGCCCGTGTCGCCGCCATCGGCCTTGTCGTCCTTGTCGCCGCCGAGAACGAGAACGCCGGTCAGCCCGGCCGCCACGACGACGGCGGTGGCCGCCACGATCGCGACCACCTTCGTCCGGTTCCCGTTCCCGCGCGGCGGCTCGGGCTCGCCCGCGGGCGACGGGACACCCCACTGCTGCTGCCCCGGCTGCGGTCCGTACGGGCCCGGCTGCTGGTACCCCGGCTGCGGGTGCCCGGTCTGCTGGTACCCCGGCTGCTGATAGGGGTTGGGCTGCTGGTACCCCGGCTGCTGGTACGGGTTCGCGTCCTGCGGGTTCTGCTCGCCCCCGGGCTGCTGCTGTCCTGGCCACATGGGCAGTCACCTTAGTGGCGCCTGTGAAACGTTTCGGTCACCGCGTCTCGTCAGGCCTGTACCGGTGCGCGGTCCCGCCCGCACCGCTGATCGACACCGTTGATCGACTTCAGCGCCGGGCGAGAGGGCTGGCCAAGAATTGCTACCCATGGGTAACATCGCGGTATGAGCGCAGACCAGATGACGATCGGCGAGATGCTCGCCGCGACCGTGCCGATGGCCCGGACCCTGAACCTCGAGTTCGTGGAGACCACTCCGGAGAAGGCCGTCGTGGCGCTCCCGGACCAGGGCGACTTCCACAACCATGTCGGTGGACCGCACGCCGGAGCCATGTTCACGCTGGGGGAGTCGGCGAGCGGAGCGATCGTCCTCGCCGCCTTCGGGGACCAGCTCTCCCGCGCCGTGCCGCTCGCGGTCAGTGCCGAGATCGCGTACAAGAAGCTCGCGATGGGTCCGGTCACGGCCACCGCGACGCTCGGGCGGCCCGCCGCCGACGTCGTCGCGGAGCTCGACGCGGGTCAGCGCCCCGAGTTCCCCGTCGCCATCGCCATCCAGCGCGCTGACGGCGCCGTGACCGGCGAGATGACCGTGATCTGGACGCTCCGCCCGAACGGCTGAGACGCACCTCGCGGACGGGGCCCTGATCGGGGGAGTACGACCCGATCGGGGCCCTCGGCCGTTGCGCCGGGGTCCTCGCCGGGGACGGTGAGCCGACGCCCTGCTCCGCCCCCCGACTCCGCACTCCGGCACGGGCACCCCGATCCGGGTCCCGTCCCCGGTCAGCCGCGCGGCACCCGCACGGCGACCGTCTGTGTGACCCGGGTGCAGAGCCGCCGCTGGTCGTCCTCGATGTCGCACTCCACGACCGCCGTGTCGCGTCCCACCCGCAGCACGCGGGCCTTCGCGTACGCGGCTCCCTCGCGCACGGGGCGCAGGAAATGGGTGGTGGAGGTGGTGGTGGCGGGAACGGCGCCCGCGGGGCCGTTCAGTGCGGCGCAGACCGCCGAGGCGACATCGGCCAGGCCCATCAGCGCGCCCCCGTGCAACCCGCCGCCCACGGTCGACAGTTCGGGCACGAAGTCGAGTTCGGCGTGCACTCCCTCGGCCGACAGGGCGGTGAAGCGTACGCCGAGAGTCCTGGCGTAGGGGGCCATGGCGTAGATGTCTTCGGCGGTGACAGTCACATCGAGCTCCTTGGGGGAGGGGGCGGGACGGCAGTCGATGATCTGTTCTATCAACTCCCGTGTGACTGGCGGGTGTTCTGGGACAGGAGAGATCCTGTGTGATTCCGGTTGCACGCCCCGGAACCGCGTGCCGCGCGCCTGCGGAACCGCGTGCCTGCGGAACCGCTGCGAAGTGCCCTCGGGAACCGTGTGCCGCGCGGCCGGTCGCCGTGCCGAGCGCCAATCGTGCGGCGAACACAACGCACCGTTCAGCTCATTGCCACTGCCCGGCCATGGCCGATCAGGACCGTGCCGTCTGACCCCAACCTCGCTCACCTGGAGAGCATATGAGCACGGCAGGACAGCAGAACGGGCCGGGCAGACGGGCGTTGCTGCGCGCGGCGGTCGCCGTACCGGCGGCCGGCGCGGCGACAGCGGCGTTCGAGGCGACCCCCGCGCAGGCCGCGACCGCAGGCTGGGGAGGCCGGTTCGACACCGAGAGCCCGCGCTTCGCGCTGGCCGTCCTCCCCGACACGCAGTACCTCTTCGACGCCGACAGCGCGGACCCCGCCCCGCTGCGGGAGACCTTCCGCTACCTCGTCGCGGAGCGGGCCGAGGCGAACATCGCCTTCATGACGCACCTCGGCGATGTCACCGAACACGGCACCGAGGACGAGATCGGACGCGCCGCCGACACCTTCCGCACCCTCCAGGGCAAGGTTCCCTACAGCGTCCTGGCGGGCAACCACGACATCCCGTCCTCCACGGACGACCAGCGGGGAGCCACGGCCTACCTCGCCGCGTTCGGCCCCGAGCGCTATGCCTCCATGCCCACCTTCCGCGGCGCCTCCCCCGACGGCTACAACAGCTACCACGTGCTGAGCGCCGGGGGCCGGGAGTGGCTGGTGCTCGCCCTGGACTGGCGGGTGTCGGACAAGGGGCTGCGCTGGGCGCAGGGCGTCCTGGACGCCCACCCCACGCTCCCCGCCGTGCTCACCACGCACGACATCGCCTGGTCGGACGACGACGGCAAGGCCCAGCTCTCGGACAACGGCAGGCGACTGTGGGACGGCCTCGTCCGGGGCAACGACCAGATCTTCCTCGCCCTCGGCGGCCACTACTGGCCGCCGGGCCGCACCGTCCTGTCCAACGGCGCCGACAACGATGTCCACGTCCACATCACCAACTACCAGGACCGCTACTACGGCGGCGCAGGGATGATCCGCACCTACGGCTTCGACCTGGTCCGGGGCGTCATCGACGTCGAGACGTTCGCACCGTGGTTCCTCGCTCGCGACCCGGAGAAGCGGACCCCGCTGGAGGCCGAGACCATCGAACTGAGCGGCCCCGTCGACCGGTTCAGCCTGCGCGTCGACTTCGACGAGCGCTTCAAGGGCTTCGCCCCGGTCGTCCCGCCGAAGCCGCGCCCCGCCTCCGCGGTGATGCCGCGCGGCACGGTGGCGTACTGGCGTTTCGACGGCTCCGGGACTGCGGCGGGCGCTCCGGTCGCGGACGGCACGGTCGTACGGGATCTCACCGGCCGTGGGAACGACCTGACCGTCAGCCGCCTGAACACGAGCGGCCCGGACGTCCTGACCCGGTCGGCGGACCATCACCCCGGCCAACCCGCGCACGCCAGCCTCCACTTCGACGGCGGCAAGGGCCCGGACCGCGGAGCTGTTCTGACGACCGGGCCCCATGCCGCCCTGAACAGCGCGAAGTTCACCCGCGGCTACACCATCGAGACATTCATCCGGCTGCCGGAACCCTTCGAGGGCGACCACGCCTGGATGGGGATCCTCAGCTGGGAGGGCCGCAATGGCGACGCGGGAAAGACGACCGGCTGGTCCCCGCTGGAGCCCACGTGCAGCCTCAACCTCTCGCCGGAGCGGTTCCTGCAGTTCGTCGTCTATCCGGAACAGCAGGACGCCGACCCGACGTCGTGGAGTCACGCCCTCCCCGTGGGCCGCTGGACCCACATCGCCGTCGTCAACGACGGTCGCCGCACTGTCCTGTACGTCGACGGCTCGAAGATCGCCCGCAATCCCACGCAGCCGTCCACCGGGATCGCGACGCTGGGCAAGCCCTTCGTCATCGGTGCCACCCAGTTCGACGAGCGCTTCGGGCAGGGTTTCTACGGCTGGATCGGCGACACCCGCATAGTCGACCGTGCCCTGCCCGTACGGGACTTCCTCACGTCCTTCGCCTAGGAACTGTCCTGGACGCCCTCCCCTGACCACGGCCACTCGCCAAGGCGCCCGGCCGGTCCGGCAGTTCGGGCCGGGCCGGCCGGGCGTCCGGGGGAGTGTCGCCGACAGGAGGAATGCGTCCGTGCCCCCGCGAGGGCCGGGACCCCTGGCACGGTCAGTACTTCAGCTTGAGGAGGATGCGAGCCAGCTCTTCCAGCTCGGCCGGCTCCAGCTTCTCCGACAGGGCGGGTGCCAGCGCCTCTCGGCGGGCCCGGTCCGCACGCTCGAAGAGGTCCCGGCCCTCCTCGGTGATGGTCACCTCGACGGATCGGGCGTCGGCGGCCGAGGGGGCACGGGAGACCAGGCCCCGCGACTGGAGCGCGTCGATGACGCGGGAGACCTGGCTGCGGCTGATCAGCGCGCAGGAACCCAGATCGGTGGCCGACAGGGGACCGCCCTGGTGATAGAGCCAGAGCAGCACCTCGAACCAGGACGCCGGCAGCCGGAAATCGTGTTCCAGGCGGGCGCTCGCCCGTGCGGTGAGAGCGGCGCCCACTCCGACGATGCGGTAGTACGCCTGGTCCTCGACCGCCAGCTCCGCCTGCTTCAGCTTGATCTCCGTCACGACACGAGTCTACCCAGTTGCGTGCGCACGCACGCAACCCTAATATGTGTGTGTACACGCAATCATGGAGGCTCTGTCATGAAGATCGCTCTTGTCACCGGCACGTCCACCGGCATCGGCCTGGAGACCGCCGTCCTCGCCGAGAAGGCCGGCTACAAGGTCGTCGCGACGATGCGGGACACCGGCAAGGCCGGGCCGCTGCGCGAGCGGCTGCCCGGCGTCGACGTCCGCCGGCTCGACGTCACGGACCCCGACTCGGTCGCCGCCTGTGTCGACGCGGTGATCGCCGACCACGGACGGCTGGACGCCCTGATCAACAACGCGGGCGCCGGGCACGTCGGCACCATCGAGCTGGAGAGCGTCGACGACGTCCGTGCCTCGATGGAGGTCAACTTCTTCGGCGTCGTCCAGGTGACCAAGGCCGCGCTGCCCCATCTGCGCGCCTCCCAGGGGCGGCTGATCACCGTCACGAGCGTCGGCGGTGTGGTCGGCCAGCCGTTCAACGAGGCCTACTGCGCGGCCAAGTTCGCCGTCGAGGGCTGGATGGAGAGCCTCGCCCCGGTCGTCGGCAGGCTCGGCGTCGCGGTCAGCGTGATCGAGCCCGGCGCGGTGGCCACCGAGTTCGTCACCAACGTCCGCGCCGACCGCGACATCGAGGCCCTCGTCGCCGGGGCGGGTGTCTACCAGCCGGTGATCGGCGCCTATCTCGACCGCACCGCGAAGTCGTTCTCCGCGGCCCAGAGCGCGAGCGAGTGCGCGGAGGTCGTCGTCGGCGCGCTGGTGGCCGACAAGCCCCTGTTCCGCTACCAGAGCTCCGCGTGGGCGGCCGGCTTCACGGGGGTCAAGCTCGCCGACGCCGACGGCTCGGCCGTGCAGGACCTCACCGCGTCCTGGCTGGGGGAGTGAGCACGGGGCTGTGACGCGGAACTCCTGACGGAGGGGCCGCTGCTCCGCGGATGGCCCGCCGCGCATGTCTGTTCCCTTCACGGCGGCGATGCCCGACCCTGGCCTACGGGCGGCGCGTCCGTCGGCCCGTAGCCCGGGCGATGCGCCGGGGCCCGGGAAAGACCGGGAAAGACCGGCAATGAGGAGTACGAGCGTGGGCGTACGCGGGCGGACGGCCGTCCTGGTGACCGGTGGCAGCGGGTTCGTCGGGAGCCATCTGGTGCGGCGGCTTCTGGAGCGGGGCTACCGCGTCCACACCACCGTCCGAGGGACAGCGAACGCGGCGAAGGTGCGGCCGCTCCGGGACATGCAGGACACCTTTCCTGGAGCGCTGACACTGTTCGAGGCGGACCTGCTGGCCGAGGGCTCCTTCGACGCGGCGATGAGCGGCTGCGGCGTGGTCTTCCATGTGGCGTCGCCGTTCCTGATGCCGGAGAAGATCAAGGACGGCCGCAGGGACATGGTCGACCCGGCCCTGCTCGGCACGCGCAACGTGCTGGCGGGTGTGGAACGGACACCGACGGTCGAGAAGGTCGTCCTCACCTCCACCGTCGGCGCGATCTTCGGCGACTACATCGACGTCCGGAGCATGGACGGCGGTGTCCTGTCGGAGAAGTACTTCAATACCACCAGCACGCTCGAGAACAACCCGTACCACTACGCGAAGACCCTCGCGGAACGGGCGGCGTGGACGGCGGAGGCCGCCCAGGACCGCTGGCGTCTGGTGTCCGTCAATCCCGGCCTGATCCTCGGCCCGTCCCTCACCCCCGCATCGGAATCCGGCAGCCTGTTCCTGCTGGAGGAGCTGTTCAAGGGCTACTTCTTCTACGGCGCACCCGATTTCAGCTTCACCACGGCGGACGTCCGTGAGGTGGCCGACGCGCACATCGCGGCGGCGGAGCACCCGGAGGCCAAGGGCCGCTACATCGTCGCGGCGGAGACGATGACGTCCTTCCACGACATGGCGCGCGTCATCCGGAGCCTGTATCCCCGCGGCCTCCGGCTGCCCCGTACCGCGCTCCCGCACTGGCCGGTCCGCGTCCTGGGTCCGGCGTTCGGGCTGACCCAGGACTACATCCGCAAACACCTCGGCATCCGGTTCCGCGTCGACAACAGCCGGAGCGTCGGGGAACTGGGGATCACCTACCGCCCGGTCGAGGAGACCCTCCTCGACCACTACGAGGCGTGGCGGCGCCGGCGCGGGGCCGCCGACGGACAGCGGACGCGTGCCGATCGAGCGGGTCTCGCGTCATGATCGCGCGAAGTCTTCGGAGCGCGGACGTCACACGGTGCCCGGTGTGACGAGTCGCACGTCCGGGTGGCCGTTCAGGACGACCAGGTAGGCTTCCCGGCGGGCGCTCCGGGGAAGCGCACCCCGGTGATCATGCGAAACGCGGTCGCCGGGGTCAGGCACACCAAACGGGAGGAACCGGCGTTGCACGTCCAGGACTGGCTCGAGACGGTGCCTGCGGTCAGTATCTACGCGCTCGTGGGCCTGGTCATCGGCCTGGAGAGCCTGGGTATCCCGCTGCCCGGAGAGATCGTCCTGGTCTCGGCGGCGCTGCTCTCCTCGCAGCACGAGGGCATCAACCCGGTCATCCTCGGCGCCTGCGCCAGCCTCGGGGCGATCGTCGGTGACTCCATCGGATACGCCATCGGTCGCAAGGGCGGACGCCCGCTGCTCGCCTGGCTCGGCGCGAAGTTCCCCCGGCACTTCAGTGAAGGCCATGTCGCCACGGCCGAGCGTTCCTTCCAGAAGTGGGGCATGTGGGCCGTCTTCTTCGGCCGCTTCATCGCCCTGCTGCGGATCTTCGCGGGCCCGCTCGCCGGTGTGCTGCGGATGCCGTACTGGAAGTTCCTGATCGCCAACGTCCTCGGCGGCATCATCTGGGCCGGTGGCACCACCGCGGTCATCTACTACGTCGGAGTCGTCGCCGAGTCCTGGCTGAAGCGCTTCTCGTGGCTCGGTCTGGTCGCCGCGGTGCTCATCGGTCTCGCCTCGATGCTGATCGTCCGCCGCAAGGCGAAGAAGGCGGCGACGGAGAACGGTGCGGCGGAGCCGGAGCCCGTCCCCGCCGCCGAGTAGCGCGTCTACTCGTGGATCTCGCGGTGCGCCTTCGCCAGCTCGACGTAGAAGGCGCCGTTCAGCGAGAGGCCCTCGCGCTCCTCGTCGGTCAGCGGGCGCTTGACCTTGGCGGGGACACCCGCGACGAGTGAGCCCGGCGGGACCCGCATCCCCTGGGGCACCAGCGCCTGCGCGGCCACCAGCGAGCCGGTCCCGATCACGGCCCCGTTGAGCACCGTGGCACCCATGCCGATCAGACAGTCGTCCTCGACGGTGGCGCCGTGCAGGACGGCGTTGTGGCCGATCGAGACCCGCTCCCCGACAGTGATGGGGAAACCGGGGTCCACGTGCAGACTGCAGTTGTCCTGCACGTTGCTGCCGGCGCCGATGACGATCGGGCCGCAGTCGGCACGCAGCACCGCGCCGTACCAGACGCTCGCGCCCGCGTGCAGCGTGACGTCCCCGATGACCACGGAGGTGGGCGACACGAACGCCTCCTGGTCCACCTGCGGATCCTTGCCGCCGATTCCCTTGATCAGCGCCTGCTGCGTCGTCACCGTGTCACCGTCTCGTCGTCTCGTGGTCCGGTCCCTCCGGGCACACCGGCACGGTATGCCATCGCTCCCCCCGGTGGGGCGCCATCGCCCTCGCCCCGCGCTCGCCCCGGTGGGGCGAAGATCACAGCCGTACGACCGCATCGGCGGCACCCGCTCTGAGTACCGTGAGCGGGTGCCCAGGAGCAAGAACACGTTCTCATCATGGCGGCGACGCCTCGCGCAGCGCGTCGTCCACGCGGGCTGGGCCTGGGTGCAGCGCGCGGGCGCGGTCACGACCGAGCGCCCGGGGCGGTTCCGCTTCGGTGCCATGGGAGAGAACACCCGGCTGGCCTTCCCGCTAGGCACGGTCTTCGGTGAACCCTGGATCCACCTCGGCTCCTACTGCATCGTCGCCGAACAGGTCACGCTGACCGCGGGCCTGATGCCCGATCTCGACCTCGGCCCCGACCCGATCCTGCGCATCGGGGACGGTGTCGTGCTCGGCCGCGGCAGCCATGTCATCGCCGACACGACGGTCACGATCGGCAGTGACTGCTACTTCGGGCCTTACGTGTACGTGACGTCCACGAACCACTCGTACGACGATCCGCACGAGCCCATCGGCAAGCAGTGGCCCCGAATGGAGCCCGTGGAGATCGGGCCCGGCTGCTGGATCGGGACCGGTGCGGTGATCCTGCCGGGCGCCCGGATCGGGCGGAACGTCGTGGTCGCGGCCGGTGCGGTGGTGCGCGGTACGGTGCCCGACCACTCGGTCGTCGCCGGAGCCCCCGCACGGGTCGTCCGGCGCTGGGACCCCGTGGCCGGATGGCAGCCGCCGCTGCGCACGCCGCCGCCGGTGCCGATTCCCGACGGGGTGACCCCGGAGCAGTTGCTGGCGCTGTCGGAACTGGACGAGGAGACGGTCGCGCGGCTCGCGGAGCTGGACCTCGACGCCCGGGACGCCTCCGGGGACGTACGCACGCAGCCCGCGGACATCAGCGCCGAATCCTGAACCCGGGGATCAGCCCGTCGCCAGCAGCACGGTGCCGACCAGCGCCAGCCCCGCTCCCGCGGCCTGCGCCGCGCGCAGCCGTTCCCTGAGGAGGCCGCGGGCGGCCAGGGCCGTGACCACCGGGTAGAGCGAGGCGAGGACGGCGGCGACGGTGACCGGGCCGTGCTGGGCGGCGACCGAGTACGTGCCGTTGGCCGCGACGTCGGCGAGGCCGACGAAGGCGAGCGCGGGCAGGGAGGCCCAGGGGAAACCGCCCTCGGGGAGGGCGGGCGCGCCGCGCCGGACGGAGACGGCAAGCGCCGCGCCACCGGTGACGACGTTGGTCACGCGCTGCACGAACAGCGCCAGGAAGAGCCCGGTGACCGACGACGACGCCTCCGCGATCAGCGCGAACACCGTGCCGAAGCCGGCGGCCGCGATCAGCGTCAGGAGGATCGCCTGCCGCTGCACGGGCGCGCCCCGCAGCTGGGGTCCGCCCGCGAGGACGACGCCCGCCACGGCGACCGCGATGCCCGCGATCTGCAGCAGCCCGGGACGCTCCCCGAGGAACAGGCCGACGCCGATGGGGACGGCCACGGCCAGCGATCCGAGCGGGGAGACCACGCCCATCGGTCCGAGCGCGAGCGCCTTGTAGAAGGAGAGCAGCGCGACCGGACCCACCACTCCCGCGGCGACCGCGAACCACAGCTGGGGCCCCGCCGCGCTCCAGCCGCCGGTGGCCACCACGATCGCGCCGAGGACAACCGCCGCGATCGACTGGGAGGCGACGACCACCGTGAGGGCGGGCGTGCGCCGGGTCAGCAGACCTCCGCCGAAGTCGGCCAGGCCCCACAGGAGGCTGGTGGCCAGGGCGAAGAGTGCTGTCACGGGGGCCTCGCAGTACAGTTCGGTGAACGATCAGGTGCACCACACGATAGTTCATCTTATTGAACTCTGTCAGTCAAAATATTGGACGGAATGTGTCGGATCTCGACCTGCTGACTCAATCCCTGGCGCGCAACGTGAAGCGCTGGCGCACCGAGCGCGGCTTCACCCTGGAGGCGCTCGCGGCCCGTGCCGCAGTCAGTCGCGGCATGCTCATCCAGATCGAGCAGGCCAGGACCAACCCCAGCCTGGGAACCGTCGTCAAGATCGGCGACGCGCTCGGCGTCAGCATCACCACCCTCCTCGACTACGAGCAGGGGCCCAAGGTCCGGATCGTCCCCGCCGACCAGGCCGTACGTCTGTGGCACACCGAGGCGGGCAGTTACAACCGGCTGCTGGCCGGAACCGAGGCGCCCGGCCCCCTGGAGATGTGGGACTGGCGGCTCATGCCCGGCGAGGGAAGTCCCTCCGACCCGCACCCCACCGGCACCGTCGAACTCGTGCACGTCATCGCGGGCGACATGACCCTCACCGTCGACGGCGTCGAGCACCGCGTCCCCGAGGGGGCGAGCGTCTCCTTCGAGGCCAACACGCCCCACACGTACGCCAACAAGGGCGAGGTCCCCGTCGAGATGGTCATGGCCGTGTCGGTCCCGCTCGTGCACTGAGGCCTGCGCGGGTTGGTTCCGGACAGGGCACCCACGGCTTCCGGCGGGCCGGTTCCGCCGGTACGCCGAAGGCTCCCGTCGGGTGGGTCCGCACGGCTGTTAGCGTGCCGTCATGCGCGCACCCATCGGACACTTCGACCACGCCGTCCCCGCCCCCGACTGCCTGGACGAACTCACCCGCCCCGTCGCCGACGCCGTGCGCGAGTGGCGCGGGGGCACCCCCGCCGAGCAGTTCGTCTACGTCGACACGGAACCCGAGTGGGCCGACACCGCCACCTTCGTCGAGCACTACGGCAAGGAACTGCTCGACCGGTCCGCGAACTGTGTGGTCGTCGCGGGCAGGCGTGGTGGCGAGACCACGCTTGCCGCGTGTCTCGTGCTGTCCACCACCCGCGTGGACGTGAACGGGGCCGTGCGACGCCAACTGGGCGCCCGGAAGGCATCGTTCGCGTCGATGGACATCGCGACGGGTGAGACCGGCATGGAGTACGGCGGCATCACCCCCGTCGGACTCCCGGGCGACTGGCCGGTGTTGGTGGACTCGGCCGTCGTCGAGCTGTCGTACGTACTCGTGGGCAGTGGCCGCCGGCGCGGCAAACTCCTGGTGCCGGGCAAGGCGTTCGCGGAGCTGCCGAACGCGGTGGTCCTGGAGGGGCTGGGCGTCGCCTGACCCCTTTCACACCGCGCCGTGATGGGGCGGCGTCCGACGTGGATCCCGCTTCGCCGGACAGGGACGCCGGTGGGCACCGTGCTGTGAGGGCCCTGGTCCGCGGGGGATCGGCTCTCGCCGGACGGCGGTGCAGGTGTCCGGCGCGCTGTGATCGAGCGGGGTCCGACGGGATCCGCTCTCATCGGACATCCGTGCCGGTTCACGCTGCGGCGTGATGCGCCAGCGTCCGATGCGGGTCCGGCTCGCCGGGCGTCGGCGCCGGATCGGCGTGGACCAGGGCGGCGGTCAGCTTCGGGACGGCGTGCAGCAGGGCGTGTTCGGCCTCGACGGCGATGTCGTGGGCCCGCCGCACGGTCGCGTCCCCGTCCACCACGACCGCCACCTCGGCACGCAGCCGGTGCCCGATCCAGCGCATCCGCAGTTCGCCCACGTCGCACACCCCCTCGACCTCCCGCAGCGCGCGTTCGGCGCGGTCCACCAACTCCGGGTCCACGGCGTCCATCACGCGCCGGAAGACCTCCCGTGCGGCATCGCGCAGCACCAGCAGGATCGCGGCGGTGATCGCCAACCCCACCAGCGGGTCGGCGAGTTGCCAGCCCAGTGCCGCGCCGCCCGCGCCCACCAGCACCGCGAGCGAGGTGAATCCGTCGGTACGGGCGTGGAGTCCGTCCGCGATCAGCGCGGCGGAGCCGATCTCGCGCCCGACGCGGATGCGGTGCCGGGCGACCCACTCGTTGCCGGCGAAGCCGATGAGCGCGGCGGCCGCGACCACGGGGAGGTGCCGCACGGGGTGCGGATCGAGCAGTCGGCCGACCGCCGCCCAGGCCGCGAAGGCGCCGGACGCGGCGATGGTCAGCACGATCACGATGCCCGCGAGGTCCTCCGCCCGCCCGTAGCCGTAGGTGAAGCGCCGTGTCGCCGCGCGGCGGCCCAGCACGAAGGCGACCCCGAGCGGCAGGGCCGTGAGCGCGTCGGCCGCGTTGTGCACGGTGTCGCCGAGCAGCGCGACCGACCCCGTCAGCACGACAACGACCGCCTGGGCCAGGGCCGTCGTGCCGAGGACGGCGAGCGAGACCCACAGGGCCCGCATGCCCCGGGCCGACGACTCCAGCGCGGAGTCGAGCTTGTCGGCCGTTTCGTGGGAGTGGGGGGTGAGGAGGTGGCGCAGCCGGCTCGCGAGGCCGCGGGGATGGCTGTGCCCTCGGGGACGCGTGTGGCCGTTGCCGTTGCCGCTGTCGTGGCCGTGTGCGTGGCCGTGGCTGTGATCGTGATGGTGCCGGTCGTTCACGTACGTCCCCTTCCGGTGCGCGGGAGTGGACGTGCGGGCGCCCACGAAGCCATTATGTGCGTATGAGCGCACGCATGCACCTATCACCTGCGCACGATGCGCACCCGCGCACCCCCGGCGAGGAACAGTTCGCGCTCGCCGCCGAGCTCCTCGCCCTCCTCGGCGATCGCACGCGTCTCGCGCTGCTGCACGCCCTGACCGGCGGCGAGGCCGATGTCACGACGCTGACCGAGGCGTGCGGGGCGGCCCGTCCGGCCGTCAGCCAGCACCTGGCCCGGCTCCGTCTCGCCGGGCTCGTGAACACGAGGAAGGAAGGGCGCCGGGTGATCTACTCGCTCGGGGACGGGCACCTGCGCCGGGTCGTCGACGAGGCGCTGAGCCTGGCCGACCACCGACTCTCCGACCGACCGGCGCACGACTGAGGCCGAGGGCGCCTGGCAGGGGCTCGGGCGGGCCCCGGAACCGATGTGCGCGCGAGCCGCGCCCGCCCGGGGGCCGTGAGGTCGAGTCCCCGGGCGGCGGGTGCTGTCAGGGGGCCGCGCGGTGGCCCATGGGGGCCATGTAGGCCGCGCCCTCCTCGCCCTCCTCGCCTTCCTCCAGCAGGTTCGCCGCCGCGCCCACGATGCTCGGGTCGGGGCTGCCGACGACCTCCTCGTCCTTGTTCTCGTAGGCGAAGCGGGCCAGGACGCTGCGCATGGCCTCGACGCGGGCCCGCTTCTTGTCGTTGCTCTTCACCACCGTCCAGGGCGCCTGCTCGGTGTCCGTCTCGCGGAACATGGCGACCTTGGCCGCCGTGTAGTCGTCCCAGCGTTCCAGCGAGGCCAGGTCCATGGGGCTCAGTTTCCACTGCCGTACCGGGTCGACCTGACGGATAGTGAAGCGGGTGCGCTGCTCACTCTGGGAGACCGAGAACCAGAACTTGATCAGGTCCACACCGTCGTCGACGAGCATCCGCTCGAAGGCGGGCGCCTGCCGCATGAAGCGCCGGTACTCGTCGTCGGTGCAGAAGCCCATCACGCGCTCCACACCCGCCCGGTTGTACCAGGACCGGTCGAACATCACGATCTCGCCCGCGGTCGGCAGATGCTCCACGTACCGCTGGAAGTACCACTGCCCGCGCTCCCGCTCGGTCGGCTTCACCAGCGCGACCACGCGGGCGCCGCGCGGGTTCAGATGCTCGGTGAAGCGCTTGATCGTGCCGCCCTTGCCGGCCGCGTCGCGCCCCTCGAAGACGACGACGAGCCGTCGGCCGGTCTCCTTGATCCAGCTCTGCAGCTTCAGCAGCTCGATCTGCTGGAGCCGCTTGTGCCATTCGTACTCCTTGCGCTCCATGCGCTGCTCGTACGGGTAGTTCTCCCGCCAGGTGTCCACCGGGCTGCCGTCCGGCCGGATCAGTACGGGATCGTCGTGGTCGGTGTAGTCGACCCGCATGCCTGCCAGCAGTTCCGTCATCCGGCCCTCCTCTTCCCGTGTTCCGATTGTCCGCCGATCGGCTTCCTTCCGCCGTGTCGGCGCAACTGCGGCGCGATCAGATGAACGCCGTACGCCACCACGCCCGCGCAGCCCGTGACGACCGCTACGAGGAACGCGATGAGGTCCATCCCCCGATGGAAGCAATCGGAGGCGTCCACGCGGAGAACCAGAGGCAAAGCCCGCACATGCCGAGTCGAGCTGAACGCGTGTTTACGGGCGTATCGGGCGACGTTCCGCCGGCCGGACCCGGAAACCTGGTGGTCCGTCAAACCGCTTGCCCTCGCGGGGCCGTGCGGATGACGATGGCGAACGTGCCGATCTTCGCCGCTCCCGACGGAACCCGACTCGCCCATCACACAAGGGGCGAGGGGGAACCGCTGCTCTGCCTGCCCGGCGGACCGATGCGCGCCTCCGCCTACCTCGGCGACCTCGGCGGACTGAGGCGACACCGCCGGCTGTGCGTGCTCGATCTGCGGGGCACCGGCGACTCCGGACTCCCGGCCGACCCGGCGACGTACCGCTGCGACCGGCAGGTCCAGGACGTCGAGGCGTTCCGCGCGCACCTCGGACTCGACCGGGTGGATCTGCTCGCCCACTCGGCGGGCGGCGACCTCGCGCTCCTCTACGCGGTCCGTCACCCGGAGCGCGTCCGCTCCCTCACCCTGGTCACCGGACGGGCGCGGGCCCTCGGCGTCGACTTCACCGCGGAGCACCGCGCGGAGGCCGCGGCGCGGCGCGAGGCGGAGCCGTGGTTCGCGAGCGCGCGCGAACCGTACGGGCGCATCTGGGCCGGTACCGCGACCGATGCCGACTGGGACGCGGCCACCCCGTTCTTCTACGGCCGGTGGGACGCGGCCGCGCGGGCGCATGCCGCGACCGAGGTCGAGCAGACCAACGAGGAGGCCGCCGAACGCTACGCGGCCCCCGGAGCCTTCCGGCCGGACGAGGCCCGCGCGGCTGTGGCCGCGCTGGACGCGCGCGTGCTGATCGTCGCGGGCGCGCTGGACAGCGGCCCGCTGCCGCGTGTCGCCGCCACCGTCGCGGGCCTCTTCCCCCGGGCCGAACTGGCCGTCCTGCCGGGCGCCGGCCACTTCCCGTGGCTCGACGACCCGCTGGGCTTCAGCGAGACCGTCGCGCGGTTCCTCGCCCTGGCCGACGGCCGAGGGACGGCCGGAGGAGCCAGTCGTCGGGGGCGGCCGAGAAGTTGATGGTTCAGGACGGCCGGGGGCCGATGGTCCCGGACGGCCGGCGGCATCGACGGCCCTGGCCGATCACCTGGGCACCGACGGCTCAGGCCAGGCGCAGGTCGATGTATTCGGCCGTCTCGCCCGGCAGGACATAGCGCTCGATCTCCACGAACCCGTGGCGCAGGGCGAAGCGCAGCCCGGCCTCGTTGGCCGTGAGGACGACCGTCTCGATCACCTCGGCCCCCAGTTCGCGCGCCTGTGCCAGACCGCGCGCGTACAGCTGCTCGCCGAAGCCTCGCCCGCGGTGCTCGGCGAGCACGCGCGCGATCACGGTCGCCGTCGCGCTGTCGTCGGTGGGCGGCCGCACGGTCGTGCAGCCCACCAGGACGTCGCCGAGGTACGCGACCTCCAGGCGGTTGCGCAGGACGCGCTCGCGCACGTCGTCGAGCGACATGGCGGCGGGCGGGACGATCACATTGTGGACGTGCTGCCAGTCCGTGAGACGGGCTTCGTCGTCCGGCTGCTCGATGCGAAGGAGGGGCACCGGAGCAGGAAACCGGTGCGGGCCGTGCCGCGTCAACAAGATTTGCCGACGGGGCGCGGCCGCGCGACGGCGACAGGCGATACGCGCGGCCCGTCGGCTGCGGTACGCGCGGCCGGGGGCGTAGGCACCCGGCCGCGGTGCGCCGCGGTGCGCCGCGCTGCGGTGCCCTGCGGGTTCAGCCGAGCCGCGGGATCTCGATGGCCGGGCAGCGGTCCATGACCACGTCGAGCCCGGCGGCCCCCGCCCGCTCGTACGCGGCCTCGTCGATGACGTCGAGCTGGAACCAGACGGCCTTGGCGCCGATGGTGACGGCCTCGTCGGCGACCTGCCCGGCGAGGTCGCTGTTGACGAAGACGTCGACGACATCGACGTCGAAGGGGATGTCGGCGAGGGAGGCGTACCCCTTCTCCCCGTGTACGGTCTCGGCCTTCGGGTGTACGGGCACGATCCGCTTGCCGTAGCGCTGGAGGACGTCGGCGACGCCGTGGGCCGCTCGGCGCTCGTTCGACGAGAGTCCGACGATCGCCCAGGTGTCGCCGAGCTCGGTGAGGATCTTGCGGATCGTTGCCTGGTCGCCGTACACGGTCGGCCTCCCTGTCGTCACTGCCATGGCTGCTCAGCGGGGAGAACAGCGCGCGTCACGCGGTGATTCCCAGCAGTTCGGCGTTGCGGTCGCCCGGGCCGCCCGCCCATCCCTCCTGGACGCCGGTCCGCATGCCCTCGGCCAGCCCGGGCGCGTTGTAGGCCAGCTCCCGGTAGAGGGAGGCGAGGCCGGTCGCCGACAGGTCGGAGAAGTCGGCGGAGGTGCGGTGCGGCGCGGCGGACTCGATGAGAGTGGTGAACAGCGACACCGTCCCGTCGCCGTTGTCGGCGAGTTCGAGCAGGCGGGCGTGATGCGGATAGTCCACGTGGGAGGCCGTGTTGACCTCCCAGAAGGAGCGCTCGGGCGTCGGGTGCGCGTGCGGGGTCACGCGGTTGACGTGACTGTGGCCGTTGATCCAGGCCACCACGTTCGGGAAGCGGGAGAGCAGGGCGATGACCTCGGCTCCGTCGTGACGCGGCTCGTCGGTGCGCGCGGCGTCGGGGCGGCGGGTCATGCTCGGGCTGTGGTGGTGGCTGAAGACCAGGACGTGGGCGTCGTCGGCGCCGGGACGGTGGACCGGGCGGCCGTCCGCGTCGTAGGACCGCGAACTGTGCGCCGCCAGCGTCCGTTCCAGCCAGCGGAGCTGTTCGGTGCCGAGTGAGCCCTCGTAGTGGCCGCTGCGGTACGTCGTGTCGATGCTGACGCCGACGACGTTCTCGGCGATCCGGAAGGAGTAGTACAAGCGGTCGCCGTCCAGGTGGTCGGGCGTGTAGCCGTGTCCGACCGGGCCCGCACCCGTGTGCGCGGGGTCGAGATGGGCGGCCAGGTAGTCGCGCGGGGTGCACAGCCGTCGGCGCTCGTCGGGGGTCACGTGCCGGGTTTCTGCCGTGTGCCGGCGCAGGATGGCCGTGAGGACGTCGCTCTTGGGATCGTCGCCGGTCCGCAGCGCGTTCGCGTAGGCGGCCGCGTCCGCGTCCGGCACCGAGAGGAGCTTGCGGGAGCCGACGGCGATGTCGCCGAGCGCGGGGGAGAGACAGCCGCCGGGCAGGGCGTCGTGGTTGCCGGCCGTGGAGTACCAGGGGATCCGCAGCCCCGGGCTGGTCACCGGCCTGGTTGCGGCGGCGAGGAAGCCGGGGATCGACGGCAGGCCGCGCCGCTTGTCCAGGTCGCGTACGGTCGCGTCGTCCGGGTGCCAGAAGAGGGGGAGACTGGAGTTCTGGACGCCCTCGTACGCCGTCGGGTCACCGGTGCTGGGCGTGATCCGGCCGCCGCTCATCAACGTGAGGAACCACTCCAGCTCGATCGCCGCGTTGTTGTCGAGGTTGTCGCCCGTCGTCATCACGAACGCGGGCGGCAGCCCGGTGTGCGGACCCTCGCGGAGGGCGTTCACCTGCTCCACGAGCGCCACCGCGCCCGCCACCGTCAGGGCCTCCTGGGCCCGCCACGCGGTCGCCGACCGCGCCCGAAGGAACTCGGTGCGCAGCGGATTCTGCACGTCGGCGAGGTGCAGATCGGTGAACTGGACGAAGCAGGCGAGCGGGGTACGCCGGTCCTCGCGCCCGGAGCGGGCGGCGGCCAGTTCCTCGCGTACGACGAGCGGCCAGCCGGGGCCGGAGACAAGCCGCCGGTAGCTGCCGGGGCGGGCGGGGCCGCCGAGACGGGCGGTCGTCTCCAGCGTGGTGGCCGCGGTGTACGCCGCCGCCGGGCGGGCCGCCCGGGCCGGTCGCCGCGCGGACGGCTGGTGAGCGGACGGCTCGTGCCGCCGGCTGGGCAGCAGTGCCCCCGCCGTGCCCGCGAGGCCCGCCGCCAGGGCGGCGCCCGAGGCGAACAGAAGACGACGGCGGTCGATCGCGGACGTGGGTTCGGTCCCGGCCATGGGGCAGCCCTCCGGTGCCTCCGAGTGACTCACTGATCGGAACCACTCATTCAGGCCTCGGGGGCCCATCGCGTGGCGCCGTCGTGAACGCCGCGTGATGGCTTGTGGAAGCCGGTGGACCCCGGTGCGCGCTGCCGGGCGGACGGCTGCCGGGCGCGCGGCCCTCAGGGCCCGCTGAAGCGCGGGCGCATGTCCGGAACGGCCCCCACCTCCCCACACCCGCGCGTGCACCCGCCTAGGCTCACCTCGTGCTCCGGATCCTCGACGCCCGTACGGGCGAACCCATCGACGCAGCCCTCGCCCGCCGCGGCCTGATTCGTGTCCACGCGCACGTGCCCGGGTTCGACACCACGGGGCTGCGGGTGCTCCTGGTCGCCGACGTCCTGGTACGGGCCCTGGAGATCGGCGGCAGCCCCGTGTGGGCGACCCTGACCTCGGCGCCGGACCCGGCGGACCCCGCGGACCAGGTGGACTCCTCGGATCCATCGAACCCATTGAACCCATCGAGTCCATCGGACGGAGGGGACCCGGTCGGCCTCTCGGGCGCGGCGGGGCTCCGGGCGAGCGCCGCGCAGCTCGGAATCCGGCCGTTCGAGGACCACCGTGACGCCGGGCCGGGACCGGCGGCGACGCAGGCCATCGACGTCGTCACGCCGGGGGGCGCCGAGACGGCCGGAGTGCGTGTCGAGGTCGCGCCCGTCGACACCAGGGGCGGTTCCGCTCCCGCTCCCGCGGATCCCACCGTGCTGCGTCTGGCCCTGCTCGCGCGCCGCAGGGACCAGCCCCTGCGGCTCGACGCGGCCGACCTGGCGGAGGCCGAGGGCACCCTCAAGCGCTGGCGCGCCGCCGTCGCCGGATGGGCCACGCGGCCGTCCAAGCCGGTCCCCGACGACGTACGGGCACGGCTGCGCGGCGCCTGGGAGGACGACCTCGACATCCCCGCCGTGCTGGAGGTGCTCCGGTGGGTCGAGACGTCGGATGTCGCGGAGGGTGCCCGCTTCGAGACGTACGCCTACGCCGACCGGCTGCTCGGCCTCGAACTCACCCGCGAGATCGGGGCGTCGCTGTGACCGCGCGCGCCGCGGCGGGCCCGAGGCGAAGACTGGTCGTGCTGCGGCACGCCAAGTCCGCCTGGCCCGGCGGAGTGCCCGACCACGAGCGGCCGCTCGCGACGCGCGGCCGTCGCGACGCCCCCGCCGCCGGACGCGCCATGGCGGGAGCCGACCTGCTTCCCGACCTCGTGCTGTGCTCGACCGCCGTACGCGCCCGCCAGACCTGGGAGCTGGCGGCCGAACAGTGGGGCACTCCGCCGCCCGTGCGGCTCGACGAGAGGCTGTACGCGGCGGACGTACCGGAGTTGCTGGAAGCCGTGCGCGAAGTCCCGGAACACGTAAGGACCTTGCTGCTGGTCGGGCACAATCCCGGGCTTGAGGAGCTGGTCCTGGAACTGGCCGTCGACGGCCTCGACGACACACTGGACCAGGTCCGGACGAAGTTCCCGACCTCGGCCGTCGCGGTCCTCGTCTGGCACGGCAGCGCCTGGCACGAACTCGGTTCCGGCGAAGCGCTGTTGACGGACGTCGTCGTGCCGAGGGGCAAGAAGGAGTGAATCTCGGCCGACGTGGGTCCGGCGCCCGCGGTCCGGGACGGACGCGGCGCACGCCACGCCGGTTCCCGAAGCCGCGCGGGCCGAGTGCCGGGTCCGGGAAGCCGGGCCGCGTCGCGCGTGGAGACAGCGGAAGGGCGGCGAGCGCGGTGACGCCCGGCCGCCGGCCGAGCGTCGGGCGCGCCTGACCCGCGCCGCGCGCGGCGGCCCGTGCGCGAGGCCCGCCGTCGTGCACGCGCGCGTGCAGCGCATACGCTGGCGTGATGCAGGACGAGTACCGCACAGTGGCCCGAGCGGGCGTGCACGAGACCGAGGTCAACCGCTCCCGGTTCCTGTGCGCCCTCGGCCCGGCCGCCACCGAGCGGGAGGCCCAGGACTTCATCGCCGCCGTCCGCAAGGAACACGCGGACGCCACACACAACTGCTTCGCCTACGTCATCGGCGCCGACGCCGCAGTGCAGAAGGCCGGCGACGACGGTGAACCGGGCGGCACCGCGGGCGTCCCCATGCTCCAGATGCTGCTGCGCCGCGACATGCGGTACGTCGTCGCCGTCGTCACCCGCTACTACGGCGGGGTCAAGCTGGGTGCCGGCGGTCTGATCAGGGCGTACGGCGGCTCGGTGGGCGAGGCGCTGGACGCGCTGGGCACGATCACCCGCCGCCGCTTCCGGCTGGCCACGGTGACCGTCGACCACCAGCGGGCCGGAAAGGTGCAGAACGACCTGTGGTCCACCGGGCGCGAGGTACGTGATGTGCGTTACGGCGAGGCGGTCACCATCGAGATCGGGCTGCCGGACGCCGATGTGGACGCCTTCCGGGCGTGGTTGGCCGACGCGACGGCGGGAACGGCCGGGTTCGAGCTGGGCGGAGAAGCCTACGGAGACGCGTGACGATCCGGGCGAATGGCGATGAATCGGTCGACTTCCGCGCTGGTCATCACGGGCCGATACGGGAGTAACCGCCCGTGATGTCAGACCCGGCCGTTACCCTTCGGGGATCATGAGGCTCCTGCACACTTCCGACTGGCATCTCGGCCGGGCGTTCCACCGGGTGAACATGCTCGGCGCCCAGTCCGACTTCATCGGCCATCTCGTCACGACCGCGCGTGAGCGCGAGGTGGACGCCGTGGTCGTCTCGGGAGACGTGTACGACCGGGCCGTCCCGCCGCTGGCCGCCGTCCAGCTCTTCGACGACGCCCTGCACCGCCTCGCCGATCTCGGCGTGCCCACCGTGATGATCTCCGGGAACCACGACTCGGCCCGCAGGCTCGGCGTCGGCGCCGGACTGATCGGGCGCGCGGGCATCCATCTGCGGACCGACCCCGCCGCGTGCGGCACGCCCGTGATGCTGGCCGACGCCCACGGCGACGTCGCCTTCTACGGCCTGCCCTATCTCGAACCCGCCCTGGTGAAGGATCAGTTCGGGGTGGAGAAGGCGGGCCACGAAGCGGTGCTGGCCGCCGCCATGGACCGGGTCCGCGCCGACCTCGCCGCCCGCGCTCCCGGCACCCGCTCCGTCGTCCTCGCCCACGCCTTCGTCACCGGCGGCGAGGTGAGCGAGAGCGAGCGGGACATCACCGTCGGCGGCGTCGCCTCGGTGCCGGCCGGAGTCTTCGACGGTGTCGACTACACCGCCCTCGGCCACCTGCACGGCAGCCAGGTCATCGGCGAGCGCGTGCGCTACTCGGGCTCCCCGCTGCCGTACTCCTTCTCGGAGGCCGGCCACCGCAAGAGCATGTGGCTCGTGGACCTCGGCCCCGACGGCTCCCTGGCCGCGGAGCGGATCGACTGCCCCGTGCCCCGCCCGCTCGCCCGTGTCCGCGGACATCTGGAGGACCTGCTCGCCGACCCGGAGCTGGGGCGGCACGCGGGCGCCTGGGTCGAAGCGACCCTCACCGACCCGGTGCGGCCGGCCGACCCCATGGCACGGCTGGCCGAGCGTTTCCCGCACACGCTCAGCCTCGTCTTCGACCCCGAGCGCTCGCCGCAGGCCCCGGAGGTCTCGTACGCCCGCCGGCTGGCCGGCCGCAGTGAACAGGAGATCGCCGAGGACTTCGTGGCCCACGTGCGCGGCGCGGGCCCCGACGTCCACGAACAGGCCGTGCTCCGGGACGCGTTCGACGCCGTCCGCGCCGACGAGACCGTACGGGAGGTCGCCCGGTGACACCGCCTCCGCCGCACACGCAGGACGCCGCCCGCCCGGAGATCGAGGGGAACCGATGAGGCTGCACCGCCTGGACATCACCGCCTTCGGCCCCTTCGGCGGTGCCCAGCAGGTCGACTTCGACGAGTTGTCCGGCGCCGGGCTCTTCCTGCTGCACGGACCCACGGGCGCGGGCAAGACATCGGTCCTCGACGCCGTCTGCTACGCGCTGTACGGCGCGGTTCCCGGTGCCCGGCAGAGCGCGCAGGGCCTCGGCCTGCGCAGCGACCACGCGGCACCCTCCACCCGCACCGAGATCCGCCTCGAACTCACCGTCGCCGGACGCCGGTTGGAGGTCACCCGGCAGCCGCCCTGGGAGCGCCCCAAGAAGCGCGGCACGGGCACCACCACCGAGAAGGCACAGAGCTGGCTGCGCGCGTACGACCCCGCCGCCGGCGCCTGGAAGGACCTCAGCCGCTCCCACCAGGAGATCGGCGAGGAGATCACCCAGCTGCTCGGCATGAGCCGCGAGCAGTTCTGCCAGGTCGTGCTGCTGCCCCAGGGCGACTTCGCGCGCTTCCTGCGGGCCGACGCCGAGGCCCGCGGCAAGCTGCTCGGCCGGCTCTTCGACACCCACCGCTTCGCCGAGGTCGAAAAGCGCCTCGCCGAGCGGCGGCGCACCACCGAGGCCGAAGTGCGCGCCGGTGACGCCGCGTTGCTGGCCGACGCCCACCGCATGCACCAGGAGGCCGGGCACACCGTCGAGGTGCCGCTGCCCGACCTCGGGCCCGGCGATCCGGGCCTCGCCGAGTCCGTGCTCTCCTGGGCCGCGGTGGCGCGCAGCACCGCGCGCGAAGGGCTGACCATCGCCCGCTGCGCGCGCGGTGCCGCCGAATCGGCGCAGGCCGCGGCCGACCGCGTGCTCGACGACGTCCGCGAAGTGGACCGGCTGCAACGCCGGTTCACCGAGGCGCGGGAGCGGGCCGCGCGACTGGAGGAGCGCGCCGACGGCCACCGGGACGCTCAGACGCGGATGGAGCGAGCGCGCAAGGCCGAGGCGGTGGCCCCCGCACTCGACCTGCGCGATTCCACCGAGGCGGAGCACCGGCGCGCGGCCGGCGAGGAGACACGCGCGCGTGCCGCCCTGCCGGAGACGTTCGCCGATGCCGGAGCGCCCGGTCTCGCGGCCGCCGCGCGCAAGGCCGCCGAGGAACTGGGCGGCCTGGAGTCGGCACGCCGCGCCGAGCGGCGCCTCGCCGAACTCGGCACGGAGCGCGCCTCCCTGGACCGCCAGGAGCGCGCCGACGAGGACGTCCTCCAGGACGCCGAGAGCTGGCTGGCCGGCTGGGAGGACACCCGCGCGGGCGTCGAAGCGCGGATCGAGTCCGCCCAGGAGGCCGCGGCCCGCGCCGAGCAGCTCGCCGTCCAGCGCGAACCGGCGCTCAAAAGGCTCGGCGCGGCCCGCCTGCGCGACGAGTTGGCCCAGGACACCGAAGACGCCCATGCCCGCAGCCTCGCCGCGCGTGAGCACGCGACGGCGGCGCACGCCCACTGGCTCGAACTGAAGGAACAGCGCCTCCAGGGCATCGCCGCCGAACTCGCCGCCGGGCTGGTGGACGGCGAGTCCTGCGCCGTGTGCGGCGCCACCGAACACCCCGCGCCCGCCCGGAAGATCGCCGGTCACGTCGACCGCGAGACGGAGGAGCGGGCCCTCGCCGCCTACCGGCGCGCGGACGAGCAGCGCACCGAGGCCGAAGGACGGCTCGGCCTCGTACGCGAGGCGCTGGCCGCCGCGACCGCCGAGGCACATGACACGCCGACCTCTCAACTCGCCGAACAAGCCGAGGAGTTGGAGCGGCTGCACGCCGAGGCCCGCACACTGGCCTCCGGACTGCACGCCGCACGCGAGGCACGCGAGCGGGCCGAGCGGGAACACGAGCGGCGGCTGACCGCCCAGCAGGAGGCCGCCCGCCGGGTCGCGTCACGGGCCTCGCTCCGGGATGCCCTCGACCGCGAAAAGGTGTCACTGGAAGGCGAGTTGGAACAGGCGCGGGGCGCCGCCGGGAGCGTTTCCGAGCGGGCCGCGCAGCTGGAGCGGAGGGCCGCGCTGCTCACCGAGGCCGCGGATCGCGTCCGTGTGGCCGAGGACACCGCGCAGCGCCTCAAGGAAGCCGACGCGCGTCTCGCCGACGCGGCCTTTCGTGCCGGGTTCGAGACTCCGCGGGCCGCGGCCGCCGCGCTGCTCGACGACGTGGCCCACCGGGAGCTCCAACGCAAGCTCGACGCCTGGCAGCTGGAGGAGTCCGCGGTTCGCGCCGTACTCGCCGAGGCCGACACCACGGACGCGGCGCGACGCCCGCCCGCCGACCTGTGGGCCGCCGAGCAGACGGCCGAGTCCGCCGCCCGGCGGCTGCGGGGCGCCGCCTCGGCGCAGGACGCGGCGGCCCGGCGCTGCGCGGAGCTGGACGCCCTCTCCCACCGGGCGACCGCAGGAGTCCACCGGCTCGCCCCGCTGCGCGAGGAGTACGACCGCGTGGCCCGGCTGGCCGGTCTCGCGGCCGGCACGTCGGCGGACAACGAACGCAGGATGCGCCTGGAGTCGTACGTCCTCGCCGCCCGTCTGGAGCAGGTCGCCGCCGCCGCGACCGTCCGTCTCCAGCGGATGTCCTCAGGGCGCTACACCCTGGTGCACTCCGCCGACCGCGCGGGCCGCGGCCGCAGCGGGCTCGGACTGCACGTCGTGGACGCCTGGACCGGACGGGAGCGCGACACGGCGACGCTCTCCGGGGGCGAGACCTTCTTCGCCTCCCTCGCCCTGGCCCTCGGTCTCGCGGACGTGGTCACCGACGAGGCCGGCGGGGTGCGGCTCGACACGCTCTTCATCGACGAGGGCTTCGGCAGCCTCGACGACCAGACCCTCGACGAGGTGCTCGACGTCCTCGACTCGCTGCGGGAACGCGACCGCAGCGTCGGCATCGTCAGCCATGTCGCCGACCTGCGACGCCGCATCCACGCCCAGCTGGAGGTCGTGAAGGGGAGGACCGGATCGGTCGTACGGCAGCGGGGTGCGCAGGAGTGAGCCCGGGTGCCTGGGCGCCGCGGTCCGAATGGGAACGGGCCGTCTCGGTGAGCCGCCTCAGTGACCCAGAGGACGGCGCGGCAGCGGTGACGAGTAGACGACACTCGTCGTCACCGAGCCCAGCGTGCCGATCTTGCCCGACACCGTCTCCAGATGGCTCATCGAGCGTGCCGCGACCTTGATGACGAAACAGTCGTCGCCCGTGACGTGGTGCGCCTCCAGGATCTCGGGCGTCACCTCGACCAGGTCGTGGAACGGCTTGTAGTTGCCGTTCGGATACCTCAGCCGTACGAACGCCAGGATCGGCAGACCCAGGCTCTCGGGGTCGACGACGGCCGCGTACCCCTGTATGACACCAGCCTCCTCCAGGCGGCGCACCCGCTCGGTGACCGCGCTCGCGGACATGGAGACGGCCCGGGCCAGCTCGGCGAAGCTGGACCGGCCCTCGCGCTGGAGGACATCGAGGATGCGCCAGTCGGTGGCGTCCGGGGAATACGTGGTCATCCGTGATGGATACCAGGTGAATCCCCGGCCGATCAAGAGTGATGCCGTGGATCGGTACTTCAGGAAGCGGATCGACGGACATAGATTTCTGGGCAGGAAGTCCCGCGAGATCGGTGCGGAGAAAGCACCGCGGTGGCAAGGGCGGCACCGGTTCGGCGGGGCTCGGCAGAAAGGCCAGACCATGACTGCGACTGCTGACGACATGACGACCGGCACCCTGACCGGTCCCGTGTCGACCACCGCCGGGGCGGACACGGTGACCGATTCCGTGACGGCGGCGAACCCCGTTCTGCGGGTGGCGCCGGCCTCCCCGGCCGCGGCCGCCGCCTACTTCGGCGCGAGCCTCGCGTTCCACGCGGACGTGTCCGACGTGGCCGGGGCCCTCGCCGCCGACGGCGACCCCGGGTTCGTCGTCCTCGACTCCCGCTCCACCGAGTCGTGGGACCAGGGACACGTCCCCGGCGCCGTCCACCTGCCCACCGCACTCATCCCCGAGCAGGCGGAACAGCTCCTGGACAAGTCGGTGCCGGTCGTGACCTATTGCTGGGGCCCCGGCTGCAACGGCGCGACCCGAGCGGCCCTCGCACTCGCCCAACTCGGCTTCCAGGTCAAGGAGATGCTCGGCGGCTTCGAGTACTGGGCGCGCGAGGGTTTCGAGTTCGAGACCTGGGAGGGACGGGAGCGCCGCACCCCGGACGCGCTGACGGCGCCCGTGGACGCGGAGGACTGCGGCTGCTGATCCCGGGGGAGCGGGCCCGCTCGTACGACTCCGGCGCCCGCGTTCCCCTCCGATGTCCGCGTCCGGCTTCCGGGGCCCGCCTGCCGCACGGGGGCGGACCAACGGGGCGGGGGGGGCCGGGGCGGCCCCCGCGCGGGGGCCCGCGGGCCGGGGCCCCGCGGCCCCCC
>NZ_JBEXNW010000040.1:0-86477 GCF_040611295.1 Streptomyces sp. NPDC002935 | reverse complement strand
GATCCTCCAGCACCTTGCTATCGAGCGGTCGCCCCATGGGACACCTCGGCAGAGCCCCCGGGACGGTTCGCCAGCCGCGATGGCATTCAATCACTTACCGGCAGGCGTGCACGACGCCTTGAGCCCATTGTCCGTCACGCCAGTGACACACTCGATGCCGATGGCCAAGAATCACCGATCCGATCGATCCTCGACGGACACCGCGTCCCGCCCCTCGCCGAGCACCGTCCTGGACCGGCTCGCCTCGGGGCCGAGCCGGGCTTCGCGCATCACTCATACGGAGCACTTGCCCCCGCGAGCGGGTCGCCATGCCGTCTGGCCCGACCGGATCCGCTCGGAGGTCATCGCCGCCGTGCAGGCCGCGGGCATCGAACACCCCTGGGCCCACCAGGCACGCGCTGCCGAGCACGCCCTGGACGGCGAGTCGGTGATCGTCGCCACCGGCACCGCCTCCGGCAAGTCCCTGGCCTACCTGGCCCCGGTCCTGACAGCCCTCCTGGACGGCTCCGAGGCCCCGAACGGCCGGGGCGCCACCGCCCTCTACCTGGCCCCCACCAAGGCCCTGGCGGCCGACCAGCGCCGTTCGGTGAAGGAACTTTCACAACCGCTGGGCAATGCCGTACGCCCAGCCGTGTACGACGGCGACACGCCCTTCGAGGAACGCGAATGGGTACGTCAGTACGCCAACTACGTCCTGACCAACCCCGACATGCTGCACCGCGGGATATTGCCCTCCCACCCCCGCTGGTCCTCCTTCCTGCGCGCCCTGCGCTATGTCGTCATCGACGAGTGCCACACCTACCGCGGCGTCTTCGGCTCCCACGTCGCCCAGGTACTGCGCCGCCTGCGCCGCCTGTGCGCCCGCTACGGCGCCTCTCCCGTCTTCCTGCTGGCCTCCGCCACCGCCGCCGAGCCCTCGGTCGCGGCGCGCCGCCTGACCGGCCTCCCGGTGGTCGAGGTGTCCGACGACGCCTCCCCCCGAGGGGAACTGGTGTTCGCCCTGTGGGAGCCCCCGCTCACCGAACTGCACGGCGAGAAAGGTGCACCCGTCCGGCGTACCGCGACCGCCGAAACGGCCGATCTGCTGACCGACCTCACCGTCCAGGGCATGCGCTCGATCGCCTTCGTCCGCTCCCGGCGTGGCGCCGAACTGATCGCGCTGATCGCACAGGAACGCCTCACCGAGATCGACCGCTCACTGGCCCGGCGCGTCGCGGCCTACCGCGGCGGCTACCTCCCCGAGGAACGCCGTGCCCTGGAGCGCGCACTGCACTCCGGTGAACTCCTCGGCCTCGCCGCCACGACCGCCCTCGAACTCGGCGTCGACGTCTCCGGCCTCGACGCCGTCGTCATCGCCGGCTACCCGGGCACCCGCGCCTCCCTCTGGCAGCAGGCGGGCCGCGCGGGACGCTCCGGGCAGGGCGCCCTGGCGATCCTGGTCGCCCGCGACGACCCACTGGACACCTTCCTCGTCCACCACCCCGAGGCCCTGTTCGACCAACCGGTGGAATCCACGGTCCTCGACCCCGACAACCCGTACGTCCTGGCCCCGCACCTGTGCGCCGCCGCCGCCGAGATCCCTCTCACGGACGACGACCTGGAACTCTTCGGCCCCGCCGCCGCCGGTCTGCTGCCACAACTGGAGGCCGCGAAGCTGCTGCGTCGCCGGGCGACGGCCTGGCACTGGACCCGCCGGGAGCGGGCCGCCGACCTGACCGACATCCGCGGGGGCGGCGGCAGCCCCGTGCAGGTCGTCGAGTCCGGGACCGGACGCCTCCTCGGCACGGTCGACGAGGGCGCCGCGCACACGGCGGTCCACGAGGGCGCGGTCCATCTGCACCAGGGCCGTACGTACCTGGTGCGCAAACTGGACCTGGAGGACTCCGTCGCCCTCGTCGAGGAGGCCAGCCCGCCGTATTCGACGGTCGCCCGCGACACCACGTCCATCGCCGTCCTCGAAACCGACGTCGAAGTCCCCTGGGGCGAAGGCCGGTTGTGCTACGGCTCCGTCGAAGTCACCAACCAAGTCGTCTCCTTCCTGCGTCGTCGTGTCATCACCGGTGAGGTTCTCGGCGAGACGAAACTCGACCTCCCTCCTCGTACGCTCCGCACACGCGCCGTCTGGTGGACGGTCACCGAGGACCAGCTCGACGCGGCCCGGATCAACCCGGAGATACTCGGCGGCGCCCTGCACGCCGCCGAGCACGCGTCGATCGGCATGCTGCCGCTCTTCGCCACCTGCGACCGCTGGGACATCGGCGGTGTCTCCGTCCCCCTCCACCCGGACACGCTCCTGCCCACCGTCTTCGTGTACGACGGCCACCCGGGCGGCGCCGGATTCGCCGAGCGCGCCTTCCACACGGCCCGCTCCTGGCTCACCGCCACCCGCCAGGCCATCGCCTCCTGCGAGTGCGACGCCGGCTGCCCCTCCTGCATCCAGTCCCCCAAGTGCGGCAACGGGAACGATCCGCTGCACAAGCGAGGCGCCGTACGCCTGCTCACGGAGTTGCTGCGCGCGGCACCGCAGGAGCAGGAGCCAGAGGAGCAAGAGCCGAAGGAGTGAGAGCCGAAGGAGTGAGACCGGAGGAGTGAGAGCCGGAGCAATCAGGGCCGGAGGAATCAGCGCCGGAGCAATCAAGGCCGGAGGAATCAGGGCCGGAGGGTGAAGGCCCGGCGCGCGAGGGGTGAGGGCGCCGCAGGTCCGGTGGACCCCACAGGCCCTGCCGGCCCCGCGGGGCCCGCCCTCGATCTGACCTCCGCGGTGAACGGTCCCTGTCCGGATGCAGCCGTCACGTCCGAGATCTCCCCCACGACCGCGCACCGGACGAGCCGCGCGCCCTGCGCCCGCGCCACTCGGTCCGCGCGGGCGCACGCCGCCGTGCCGCCGTCGCTCCAGTGGTCCGCCGCAGCGAGAGCCGACAGATCCGCCGCCCCCGCCGCCCGGTGCCGCACCAGGACGGCCTGCCCCATCGCCAGCACCACTCCGAAGACGGCGCACAGCACAGCGATCGCACCCACCGTCCAGACGGTCGCCGATCCTCTGTCGGAGGGCACGCACCACCACGCACACCGCCGGCCCGCAACGGACGACCACGCACATCGCCTGCTCCGTCGGCGACTCCAGCTCCTCATCTCCCGTCCACCCCCACCGTCTCCTCCGGCACCCCCACCGTCTCCTCCGCCAGGGCCACCGCCTCGTCACTCAGTTCCAGGGACATCGCGGCGGGCCCCGGCGTACTCGCGCCTACCGTCACCCGAACCAGGTCGGCCTCCCTTCTCACCGTGACCCTCGCGCCGGGAGGGGCCGCCCGGCGGGTCGTCGCCAGGACCGCTTCCGGCGAGTCCTGGCGCGCCGCCGCCCGGGCCCCCGCCCTCGCCGCGTCCACGCACTGGATCTGCGTGGACGCGGCGAGCAGGGCCCAGACCAGCGCCATGCCGACGAGCACCAGCGAGGGCAGCACCACAGCGGCCTCAGCGGTGACGAATCCACCGTCCCGACGCCGACGGACCTGAGCGGTCCTCAACAGGGCCGTCCGCGGGCCCCGTTCACATCTGGACATTGAGCGCCCGCCCCACGATGCCCTGCAGCTCCTCGCCGACCTGCCCGCTCGTCACCACCTTGTAGAGCGCGGCCGCGAAGGCCACCGCGGCGATGACACCCACCGCGTACTCGGAGGTGACCATTCCCGCGTCCCTCCGCGCCGCCGAAGCGAGCATCCGGACCCGCGTGTGTACCCGCCCTTGTTCTTGCCCTTGTTCTTGCCCTGGCCCTGGCCCTGGCCCTGGCCCTCGGCCTCGTTCCAGTCCTCGTCCGAAAACTCGTACCGTCCTGCTCATTTCAACCCCCGTAAGGTCCGACCCCGTCGGTCATGTCGCCCACTCGTCCTTCACCGCTCGTCGCTGCTGTCGCCTCTCACCCACCACCCCCTCGCAGCAACCCGCCGGCCAGCCCGATCACCACGGGCAGCACACCGATCGCGAGAAAGGCGGGCAGGAAACACAGCCCCACGGGCGCCGTGACCATGACGGCCGCCCGCCGTGCCCGTGCCGTCGCGGTGCGCCCCCACTCGGCTCGGGCCTCCGCAGCGAGCCGACCGACCGGCACAGCCGCCGGTACGCCCGACTCACCCGCCCGCTCCAGCAGTCGAGCCAACCCCCGGGCGCCCGGTATCGACGCCAACCGGCGCCACGCATCGGCAGGTTCGCCCCCGAGCCGCACCTCCGCCGCGCCCCGCTCCAGCCGCTCGCCCACCGGTCCGCCCAGTGCCTCGCCCACGGCCTGGGCCGCCGTGACAGGGCTCGCCCCCGCCGCGATGCACGCCGCCACCAAGTCGGCAGCGAGCGGTAGTTGGCGGGCCGCCCGCGTCACGTCGTACTCCTCCAGCGGCGCCGGATTCCGCCGCTGCCGCCACCGCCGGACCCCGAACCCGGCCGCCAGCCCCACCAGAACCCCGGCGAGACCGCCGATCAGGACCCAGCCGGCGCACACCACGCCCAGCACCGGCAGCCACCGTCGGCCGTAGTCACGTACGTCGCGGCGCCGCGACGACGGCGCCTTCTCCAGGAGCAGCAGCTCGGCCAGCCGCCGGCGCGCTCTCCGCTGGCGCCGCAACGCCCCGAACCAGCGGGCCGACGAGCCGACCAGGAGCACCCCGCACACAAGTACCCCCAGCCTGTGGACAACTTCCGCGTTCATGCCGTCTCCGCCCCTCGCACAATCCTCAGCGCCCACCACAGCCCCACGCCCTCCAGCGCCCCGCCGACCAGCAGACAGCCCAGTCCGGGACCGGTGTGCAACAGCACGTGCAGCGGGTCCGCACCGAGCGCTGTGCCGAGCAGGAGGCCGAGAACCGGCAGGCCCGCGAGCATCGAGGCCGTCGAGCGCGACCCGGCCAACTGGGCACGCATGTCCGCAATTTGATCGCGCTCGGCGCGTAGCGCGCCCTCCAGCCGGTCCAGGCCCGCCGCGAGTCCCGCGCCCCGGTCCACGGCCACACGCCAGCACGCGGCGAGCCCCACCAGACCGTCGGCGCCGGGTTGCCGTGCCGCCTCGGTGAGCGCACCCGGCACGTCCCCGCCGAACCTCGCCGCCGCCAGGACCACCGGCTGCGCGTCACCAAGTCCGTCCGAGTCGCGTGCGGCTCCGAGCAGCGCCTCGCCGGGCTGCCGTCCGGCCCGCACCTCGCCCGCCATCGCGGCGCACAGGGCGATCACCGCGTCACCGCGCCGCTCCCGATCGCGCCGTGCCTCTCCCGCCCGCCGCACCGTTCGCAGCAGGGGCACTCCGGCGGCCCCGAGGAGAAGCGGCACTACCGAGGCGCCCAGTGCCGCGATCACCAATCCCGCTGCCAGCGACCAGAGTTCGGGTCGCAGTCGCGCGCGTAGCCGCCGCCAGTCGACAAGGACCCGTTCCCACCGGGGTGGTCCGGTCGCCACCCCACCACCCGCGAGCAGCAACCTCGCTCTGCGTACCCCCGAGCCGCGCCCGCCGATCAGCCAGGCCGCGATCCCGGCGCACGCCACGGCCGCCCCCGCGGACGCGTCCGCCATCTCACCGATCCTCATCCCGCTCCCCGTTCACGTCTCGACGTCCGACCCCTGTCACGGCCCCGCCGTCCTTTCCGTCCGAAGGGCTCCTCGCGCTCCGCCAGTCCCGTGGGACTCCCTCTGTGGAACTCCCTCCGTCCCGAGCCGAATCGGCCCTGGCTGTCCCTCGCTCCCGTCCCGAAGCAGCCCCCGCAGCCGCTCCCACCCCCGCTCGCACACGAAGGCGTCCTCGCCCCACCGCAGCGCCGGCACCGTCACCACCAGCCCCGACGCGTCGCGTTCCAGCACATGCACCTCGGCGATCCGTCGCTGTCCGGCCCGGTCCCGCACGAGATGCAGAACCACGGACAACGCCAACGTCTGCTAAAACTCACCTCATGACCACCCGAGCAAGTCTGTATGTGAGGCTCAGCAGGCAAGCCTCAGATACCAACCTGTCGCTAGACGGCATGACCGATGACCTGCGGGAACTCTGCCGACAGGAAGGGATGACGGAGGTAGCCCTACACGTAGATGACGGACTTTCGGGCGGATACCGGGACCGGCCTGCGTTCACTGCGTGGATCGCTGACGCGCGCAGCGGACGGGCGCAGGTGCTTCTTACGTGGCACGTGGACCGGCTGACCCGTGAGGGGCTGAACGTAGCGGCTCAGCTTCTCGATGTGGTTGAAGGAAAGGACCCCGCCACAGGTCGCCAGATCAGCCGGCCCGTACGCCTGCTGGACGTCAAGGGTCTCGACAGCGATCACGGCGAGACGTTCCGCATGCGCTTCGTACTCCAGGCAGAGATTGCCCGCGCAGAACGAGAGCGCATGCGGGAACGCAGCAAGGCAGCGCACAGGCGCATCGCCCAGGCTGGACGGTACAGGGGCGGTTTCACCCCCTATGGGTACAAGGCTGTTCCCGCTGCGGACGGTAAGGGCCAGTCATTGGCCATCGAGCCCCGAGAGGCGCAGGCCATCCGCGAGAGCGTTGACCGCGTACTCAGCGGACACACCCTCGGACGCGTGGCCCGCTGGCTGAATGACCAGGGCTATTCGCCTAGACGTACGGACGAGTGGTCCAGGCGAGGGCTGCTCCACGTTCTGACCGGTGACGCCATCCTCGGACGGGTATCACGCGGCGGTAAGCCTGTACGTGACGCTGAGGGCGCGATCTTGACCCCCTTCCCCGCGATCATCGGCGAGGCGGAGCACTCCGCACTCAAAGCAGCCTGTAACCCCCAAGGGGAACGGCGCACACCCATGGGGCGCCAGCCATCCCGGCTGCTGTCAGGGCTTCTGACGTGCTTCTCCTGCCACGCGGTGCTGACCGTGGTCCGCCGCAACGGCCGAACTGCCGCCTACCGGTGCATGTCCCGTGGAATGGGCAAGGCATGTACTGCGGCTGTCAGCGTTGGCGCCAAGGTCATTGAAGACCACGTGACAGACCGGTATCTGCGTGCCGTTGGGTCCATGCGAATGACGCGAGAGCACGTGGTCACTGAGGGCATAGACGAACTGCCAGCGGTAGACGCGGAGATCGCCGATGTAATGGCGCAGGTCGCCACCCGTGCTACCGCCTCGCTGTTCGAGCGCCTGGCAGCGTTGCAGGCTCAGCGGGAGGAGCTGGAAGACAAGCCACCCGTACAGCACATCGAAATTGTAGACACGGGTCTGACTGTCGCCCAGTGGTGGACGGATGCGCACCTTGATGACCAGAGAGACGCACTCGCTGAGGCTTTCGGGCTGCTGGAAGTCAGCCCCGGTAAACCAGGAAGCCGAATTTTTGACCCCGCGCGCCTACGGCTTGAGTGGAGTCCGCCTGACGAACTAGTAGCGGACCGACTGTGAGGAGCTGGCCCGAGATGGGCTCCTAACAGCAACAGCACGGCAAATCAGCACGAATGGCGCCGGCCAGGCCACGACTTGGCGGAAGAGACCCGGCCAGCGTCCCATCAAAGGGAAAGGCTAAGTCTAGATGACTCGCGAAGAGCGTTTGGCCCAGTTCGAAGCAGAGTGCGCACAGCAGGAAGCGGAGTACAACGAGCGGGAAGCAGAGATGCTCCGCCTGCTGGAGTGGAAGAGGATTGAGAAGACCCTGGCCGGCCTCTACCGAGCGCGCTACGCAGGCGACAAGACCATACTGACCGCGCAGCGAATAGACAGGTTCGAGCGCCTTCAGCAGTGCCTCTTGGGTAGCCCCGCTGCGCTGGCTGGCTGACCGCCTAAGAGCTTCCCTGCCCCGTTCGGTCCCTGTGGCTGGGCGGGGCTTCGCTGTGCACTCAGACAGCCGTACAGAGCTTCGGGCTGACGTGCCCTCATTAAGCGTGGTTGCTGGTGGTGGGCGATCAGCGGCCTTACAGCGGGAAGGGGGCACCTGCACTCACAAGATCAATTACAGGGCCCTGACCTGCAAGAATGTAGAGATGTAGAAATGTAGGTCCCCCAGATAACCTCTAACGTGTCTAGCTCTAAACCAGACTCGCCTTCATTTCTGCATTTCGACACGGCACCCTCTTGCCTGACTATGTCCGCTTCGCGCTCGGAGAGGTCACCGACGGGACAGGCCTCTAGTGGAGGCACAGTTGCCCCGCTCCGCTGACTGTCCAACATGTCCGGCTTGGGCATCCAGGGGTAACCGACTCGACAGAACCAAGGTAGAGGCGCAATCACAGCGCCCTAGTTCAGCAGCACGGACCGCGAATCCGAGTGCTGCGTACACAGACAAGTCCACCTGGCCAGGACTCTAATAACCGGCCAGCAGTCGCCCCCGGGCGCAGGTTGAGATTCAGCAAGGGCTTCGCGGTCCCTCTTGCTGGGTCCTCCCTGCGTTCGGGGGCTTTCTGCGTTAAGGACCGCGAACATGACTTATCGATCCCTGCTGGCTGCCACCTGCCGTGAATGCGGTGAGTTGGCCGACGCATCCAACCTGAAGCGAGATGCACATACATGGTCCGGGCGCCAGTACCTATGCCTGGGCTGTTCCCGCAGACACGGCCGTGAGTACGCACAGACGACCCCGGGACGCGCTGTCTGGCAACGGAGGCAGTCGGGCCCCAACAAGGAGCCACACAGCCGCTACAGGGCCGCTCATCGACGCACTGAAGAGGCGCGCGGAAAGGCTGCCGACCACAAGTGCTACTGCGGTGCACAGGCCCAGAGTTGGGCGCTGCTTCCGCTGGTTCCGTGCCTCAAAGACGGGCCGTACAGGTACTCGCCGGACCCCATGGACTACCAATCGCTATGCCGCCCCTGTCATAGCGCCCTTGATCTCGCCTACGCCCGACTTAGGAAGCCCGCGTGAGACCAGACGACAGGAAGTACATCCCCAGCTTCGTGCACGCCATGGAACGCGTCGTAGAGCCGGCCAGCGGAAACGTGCTGCCACTCACGGAGGTCTACCGCGCCGCCCAGTCCCGACTTCGCGCAGACGCACGGCCAACGATGCCGCTGGGCACGTTCCGCAGGCTGTGCAAGGCCATTGGGCTGATGGTGACTCGCCGCGACTCTGCAGGTGACGCAGTCCCGTTCATCCACCAAGTGCGTCTCATCGACGCTGACCACTAAGGGAATTCACATGTCCGACCCGATCAAGACCACCAACCCTGACGGCACCGCCACGTACCAGAGCATGGGTGACCGAGACATCGCCGCTGAAGCGGTCCAGGGGGTGGCCAAGGCAGCCGTAAAGCTGGTGGACGCCTTCAGCAACGCTGCGGACATGAGCGCGAACATGCCTGCCGACATCCGCGAGCTACTTCGGAGCGCGTCCAGCGACATCAAGAACGCCCCGGACACGGCTTTCCGGGCCAAGGCAGCGGCGGACAAGCACCTGGCCAACGACATGCTGTATCCCGCTGGCCGTGAGCGCCTGGCCAAGCAGGAGATCGGCGATGCCATGGCCAAGGTGACCGAGATCCTGGATGGCGCAGACACGAAGATCGACGTCGCGGACGCGCTTCTCTACCAGGCTGCCCGGCCGGCCATGCCCGCTGGCGCCGACGTAGCGGCCCGCTCAGACGTGAAGATGGTGCTGGATGCAGCCAACGGCCTGGACATGGCTGACAGCGCCAAGGAACTGGCCAAGCGGAGCGACGCGGTTGGCGCTCTGGTCGCGGATCAGGGATGGCTCAGCCTTTACATGCAGTCCCGCAAGGTCGACCCCAGGACTGCGGACGCCATCAAGGTCATCGTCCGTAACGAGATGCTTCAGGCTGCCGCAGAGTCCGACGATCCCAAGCGTGTGGCCACTGGACGTACGGCCCTGGCCCTGGTGAACCTGCGCAAGGCAGTCATCGCCGCTCGCGGGTACCAGCGCAACGCTCTGTAGGTACGAAAGTTCGTAGGTGGCTGGTCAGTTCACACGCGCTGACCAGCCTGTCTGCCTGAGAGGACAGCGCCATACCTGCACCAGCTACCTGCCGTCACCCTCGCTGCGATGTTGCCACCGGTGGGCCTGCTCGCTGCCTGGTCCATGCGTACGAGTGGGCCCGACGGAAGCAGAGTCAAGTCCGCTGATCATCACGCAGCGTCAAAACAGGGCAACGTGTACCTAGATGCCCGAATTGAACGATAGGGGTGGGGGAGTACCCCTTTGGGGGGTGGGGGCCCTGAACGCGGGGGAGGGCTCTAGCCGGCGCGCCCAATTCTAAAAGTTCACCCAGCGTACACAGAGAGTCATATTTACCTGACTAGGAGTCATAATGCCTGGTAAACCGGGCACTCAGCGCGGTAACTACGCTCCGCGACCAGAGCGCATTGCCCCAATCATGATCGATCCCGTCTGCTCCCTGCCCGTCCCTGATCTGCCGGCCGGCCGCACCTGGACCGACGTTGAGCAGCAGCGCTGGCATGAGCTGTGGACTGGTCCCGCTGCGAACACGTGGTCAGAGGACGTGATCGGCATCGTCGCTGTCTACGTCGCGCTGGAGACCCAGTTCCTGAATGGTCGCATAGCCGCTGGTGTCCTCGGGGAGTTCCGGCAGATAGCCGAACAGCTCGCCCTTACGCCGGCCTCGCGCATCCGCCTGAATATCCGCATCAGGGAGTCGGACGATGCCTGAGCTGACAGCCCGCCAGCGAGCCCAAAAGGAGCGTCTGGCAGCCAGATCAGCTCAGGCAGACCGCGCGGAGTCCCTGGAAGCGGCCCAGTCCGCTGCCTTTGAGCGCCGGCTAGCCCTCGTTCTGGACGCTGAGCAGTCCGGCAGAGCCGTAGATCTGGGCGATTACTTCGCTGACTAGCCCCTGCCCCCGCAGTACCCACCCATAGGCGCCTCTGGTCCACCTGACCGGGGCGCCATTTTCATGCCCAGGAGACGCCTTGCCATCCGTGACCGCTCTCGTCCGCTATGCCGCTCTCACTGCGGCCATGTCCATATCGTTCGAGACGCAGCGGCACCTTGCGCTGTCCCATGGCGTCCTCGGGTGGCCGGCCTACGCCGTGCCGATCGCCCTGGATTGCTATCTACTGTGGAGTGTCCGGTCAGGCCGTGACATCGCGCTGGCCGTGTCTCTGTCCGTGGCCGCGAACGTGTCCGGCGTCCTGTCCGCTGAGCCGCTGGGCGCTGTCAGTACGTGGGTTGGCGCCGCTCTGCACGCGTCATTCCCAACTGTTCTGTGGCGGATGGAGCGATCTCCGCAGGTCAGCAAGCCGGACACGGCCCTACCTGATGCCCCGTCAGCGGCCAGTCAGTGGCCTGCCGATGACCTGTGGCAAGACTTCGATCAGAGCGCCCCGGACAGCGACGAAGCCCCGGTGACCACTCCCCCTACACCTGCGGACATACGCGCGGCCATGGATGTGCTGGCTTCGAAGCACGGTCGACCCGTGACCGGACGCATGATCGCGGATCACTACAGCGTGTCCGAGCGGACCGGCCGGCGATACATGGCCATGGCCAGTGACGCGTCATGACCGACCCCCGACTGAAGGCCTATCTGGCGCTGTCCGCCGAAGCACTGAGCGAGCCCCTGTGGACCTTCCCGCCCGGCGACGCGCCGTTGGTCATCCAGGCTCGCCGACGCGTGCTTGGTTGGGAATCCGCCCTGCTGTCCGGCACCGATGACCGCGTGACCGACTTCGCCGAGACCGACCCGGACCCGCTGTAACCCCCTGAGCCCCGCCTCTGCTGCCTCGCTGGCTGTGGACGCGGGGCTTTTGTCGTCTGAGAGGCGTGCAAGTTCGTGCAAGTTAGTGGCGCCCAGGGGTGATTCGGCGCAAGCTCGGACACGCCGATCGTCACCAATCGCCCCGGAGGTCACCATGGCGTTGCACCGACTTGGCAAGGACCCTGAGAGCCCCAACAACGGCTCACCAACTGTGTACTTGGACGATGAGACAGGGCACTACATCCTGCAAGGCTGGAAGATCACGGATCCTGAGCGGCTGGCTGAGCTGAACATCCCCGAGCATGAGACCGTGATCGAGTTTCCCAGGCGCATGCTGGCCTTTTTTCCGGAGGTGGCTGGTGGCGACGTTTGAGGAGCTGTTCCGGTCCGCCCAACACAGCGCGTATCACCTGGAAATGCGGGATGCGTACGGCCTGGATGACGACTACCAGGAGTGGGCTTCCGGCAATCGCTTCGATCCTGCCGAACGCTGGCCCTGGTGGATTGACCTTGTCGCTGACTCCGTCGCCCGTGGGGTGGCCGTGCATCGCGCGCGCATCGTCTCCGAGCCCATCTCTGCGTACACGCGCTATGAGTACGACCTGACCAGCGGACATAACGTCAAGGCCGGCGAGATCGTACGTTGGCTGCCCCGTCGGCAGGCTTCCGCATTGGCCCTGCCCGGCAATGACTTCTGGCTGTTCGACGGTACGTCGGTCCTGTTCAACCACTTCGCTGGTGATGGCGCCATGACTGGTGAGGAGCTGGTCACGGATCCCGCCGTTGTGGACCTGTGCGCGTCCGCGTTCGCTGCCGTCTGGGAGCTTGCGACCCCGCACGAGGAGTACCGGCCGGCCTGACAGTGACTGCATCGTCCAGCGTCCAGCAAGCCCGAGAGGCTCTAGGCAAGCGCCTGCGTGAGATCCGGAGAGATTCGGGCCTGACCGCGCGTGAGCTGGCTTCTCGGGCTGACTGGCATGAGAGCAAGTGCAGCCGCATAGAGAACGGGCGCACGGCACCCTCAGACGATGATCTGCGCACGTACACGCTGCACTGCGGGGCTACGGACCAGACAGACGACCTGATCGCCACAGCACGGAACATCGACGGTGCCTATGTCGAGTGGCGCCGCATGGAACGCTCAGGCTTGCGCCGTGCCCAGGAGTCCGTCATTCCCCTGTGGGAGCGCACGCGGCACTTCCGGGCGTACTCGTCCTGGCTGATCCCCGGGCCCCTTCAGACGCGCGCGTACATCGAAGCGTTGCTCAAGGCCATTCGGGACCGGCGTGCGCTGCCTGACGACCTGGAAGAGGCAGTACAGGTACGCGTCGATAAGCAGCGCGTCTTGCACGAAGGCGGTCGCAGGTTCGCTGTGCTGCTTGAAGAGAGCGCGCTACGGCACAGGATCGGAGAGGCAGACACGATGGCTGGGCAGCTTGGCCATCTGCTGTCCCTGGCGACCCTGCCGAACGTCAGCCTGGGTGTGATCCCTCTGAGCGCTGACCGCACTGCGCTGTGGCCCGTGGAAGACTTCTGGATCTTTGATGACGCGCTGGTCAACGTGGAGCTGGTCTCCGCCTTCCTGACGGTCACTCAGCCCCATGAGGTCAGCATGTACGCGCACACCTTCGCTGACTTGGCTGAGCTTGCGGTCTACGGAGCCCCTGCCCGCTCGCTGATCACCTCTGCCATTGACTCTCTCGGGTGACTCCGTGCAAGTCCGTGCAAGTTCATTGAGGCTGTCGCTGTCCCGTTCCTAGCGTGGATCCCATCGGACAGCGAGGGGACGGCGGACATGGGCAGCCAGACGGACGCACGACAGAGCGAATACACGACGTACGCCCCGCCGGGTGAGAAGTGCCGGAGGTGCCACAGACCGTTCAAGACTCTGGAGACCTGCCGGCGAGTGACCATCGAGCGCGCATCTGCCTCCCCCAGCGCTGACCGGTACGAGCATGCCGAGTGCCCCTGATGACGCGCCTGAGCGCCTTACCGGACCCGGAACTTGTCAGCCTCACAGATGGCCCGTACGCGGACTCTCCCGAGGGCTGGTGGACCGAGCACGGCGGAGCCCTGGACGCAGCCTCTGGAGTGATCTACTTCCCGCGCGCTGCCCAGCTTCCCGAGTGCCAGCGCCCGTGCGCCCTCTGCGGGGGTGGCGATGTTCGTTGACCTGCTCACACCCAGGACAGGGCCAGTCGATTCAGACCACTGCCCCGTCTGCCGCAACCTGCGCACCGCTCTGACCGCAGCCCTGACAGTAGGCAGCGCGCCCATGGCCCGAAACGTCGTGCTCTCGATGTATGAGCACATGATCTACGGCCACCCAGACGACAAGCGGCATCAGACCCCGGTTCGCTGACGCCGACACTTCAGCGGATCGGAACCGGCCCCGGCCATGCGCCCGTGACGCGTGGTCGGGGCTTTTCGCTGCTCCGGGTATAACAGATGTGTTTGATGGGTTGATCGACAACGCTGCCGCCAACTGGCTGTGCAGGGCGGCCCGGTCGAGCCCCGCCGCGGTGCCTAATGCCTCCAGCCGGGCCGGGACCTGCGCCGCCGCGTTCGCATGGACCGTGCCCGAGCCGCCCTCATGGCCCGTGTTCAGAGCGGCCAGCAGCGAGACCACCTCGGGACCGCGCACCTCGCCGACCACCAGCCGGTCCGGTCTCATCCGCAGGGCCTGCCGGACGAGATCCTGGAGCGTGACGAGGCCTACGCCCTCCTGGTTGGCCGGCCGGCCCTCCAGACGGACCACATGCGGATGGTCGGGCCGCAGCTCCGCCGAGTCCTCGGCGAGCACGATCCGCTCCCCGGGACCCACCAGCCCCAGCAGCGCGCTCAGCAAGGTCGTCTTCCCGAACCCGAGACAGTGACACCACTGCTGAGCCACACTCAGAGGATGAAGCCCACTCCAACGACGGTCAGCCGGACGCGCGCGGTCGTCTACCTGCGCATCAGCCAGGACCGCACCGGCGCGCACCTCGGTGTCGACCGGCAGCGCGAGGACTGCCACGCTCTCGCCGAACGGAATGGCTGGGATGTCGTCGAGACCTACATCGACAACGACCTGTCTGCGTACAGCGGCAAGAAGCGCCCCGGGTACCGGCAGATGCTCGCCGACCTCGACCACGGCACGGCCACCGTCGTCGTCGCCTGGCATACCGACAGGCTCCACCGCTCCCCCACTGAGCTGGAGGAGTACATCGATCTGTCCGAGCGCCGCGGCGTGAACACCCACACCTGCCAGGCCGGACCGATCGACCTGTCCACGCCGTCCGGGCGGATGACGGCGCGCATCCTCGGCGCCGTCGCCCGGCACGAGTCGGAACACAAGGGGGCGCGTGTTGCCCGCGCGCGCCAGCAGAAGGCCATGGCCGGCGAGTGGGCGGGCGGCATCCGCCCGTTCGGGTGGGGCGTGCCCACCGGTGAGACACAGAAGCGGGTCGCCCGGAAGACCGGCGAGGAGAACGACGAGCCCGTCCTCGACACGAGCAAGGTCGTGCCCGAGGAGGCCGAGGCCTTGCGGGTGTGGACGGACATGATCCTGTCGGGGGGGTCGATCCGGTCGTGCGTGAAGTGGTGCACCGACAAGGGTGTGACGACCACCCGCGGGAATCCGATCGGGCACGTCGAGATGCGGGACATGCTGCTACGCCCCAGGAATGCCGGTATCGCCGTGTACAGGGGCGAGGAGGTCGGGCGCGGGCAGTGGGAGCCGGTCGTCGACGAGGCGAAGTTCAGGGCGGTCGTGGCGATCCTGTCGGATCCCTCACGTCGGACGACGCCAGGCGCCCAACCGAAGTGGCTGGGGTCGCTGTTGTACCTGTGCGGCCGCGACGGGTGCGGGCGGGGTCTGACGGTGACGCAGTCCGGCGGCCGGCAGTACCCGAGCTACAAGTGCGCGACCGGCCACGGGGGCGGGCGGCGGGCCGAGCTCGTCGACCAGTACGTCGAGGACACGATCGTCGAGCGACTGTCACGGGACGACGCGGAGGATCTGCTGCTGCCCGGTCCGGACGATGTGGACGTCGCCGGGCTGCAGGCGGAGAGCGAGCGGATCCGCCGGCGGATGACCGACCTGGCGGGCCTGTTCGGTGCGGGGCAGTTGGAACTGTCGCCGTTCACCGAGGGTATGGAGACGGCCCGTGCGCAGCTCGACGGCGTGACGCACCAGTTGGCGCGCGCGGCGATGGTGGACCCGCTCGTCGGCCTGGTCGGCGCGCCGGATGTACGGAAGGTTTGGAAGGCGTTGCTGCTGGAGCAGAAGCGGAACGTGCTGCGGGCGGCGCTCGTCGTCACGCTGGTCAAGCCGCGGTCCGGGCGGATGCCGGACGGCGGGTACTTCGACTATGACGCCGTGGTGTTCGAGTGGAAGCGGAAGTCGAGGGGAGAGGGCAGCCCGTCACTCGACGGGCGGCAGTAGTCCGATGCGTCGCGCGGACCCGACCCACTTCGCCGCTGTCGAGTGGGATACCCCGAAGTGATTCTGTACGGCCCGGGTCGGCGGCTCGTCTTCGGACTGGGCATGGTTGTAGATCTTGGCGACCTCTTCGAGGTGCTCGGGCGTGATCTTTCTGCGTCGCTGAACACCGACTTCAGCGGTCTGGTCTGCAGACCTTTCGCCCTCGGGGCGGGGGACCGCTGCCGTGGCGAGTTGCTCCCGCATCCCGGGGAGCTGCAGGAACTTCACGATCTCGGCCTTGGCTCGCTCGGTCCAAGCGAGTGGCGGAAAGTGCTGAACGATCTCACCGAGGTAGGGCACCCACTCACCCATCCCGTGGACCTTGACAAGCCTGACACCGTCAGCCGTTGACGCCTTGAAATTGACGAAGATGGCCGTCGGCTCCGACGTCGCCATCATCTCTGACGTCTGAATGACCATGAAGAAGTCATCCGGGTACGTCACGTAGTCGATCGTGACGTGGCGGATGCGCAGCTCGCTGTCGAAGTCCCAGTCTGTGGGGATGGCCAGGACGCGCCAGTCGGCGGGGAGGGGGGATTCATCAATCACGTTCCCAAGATGCACGATCGGCAAGCAATCGGCAAGAGGGGACCCCCCTCAATGCCTAGGAAGTACACAGGTTGGCCTGTCTCGTTAGTCGATCACTGCGATGCATAGCCGAGCTCGCGCGCAAGTATCCGCAAATTCCTGCTAGTACCCGCTAGACCCGGCTGGTACCCAGTCGTACCCGTCAGTGCCCTTGGGTTCCCTAGGGTTGCATGACGGTTCGTCAGGTACCTAGCACCGGCAAGGCGCCCCGCACGCTCCGGCTACCCCAGATGCCACACCCACAACGCACCACCTCTGCCCTGGTTTCCCCTGGCAGGGCGGCATGCGCCTCACACGGCATAGCGTCGCCCGCCACTCGGACCCCGAGCAATCCCGAGTAACCCCGAGGCACGCCGAGGCAACCCCGTCGTACCCCATGGTTGCAACCACGCCTAGTAAGTCCTAGCCACATCGGCATAGTGAGAACCTAGTTACAGGGGTTGCCTAACGGCAAGGTGTCGGCTAGGTTTCTGCCATGGCTCAAACAGCACAGCTGTTGCGCCTCGCCGATGTTCGCGCTGCTCTCAGTAATGGAGAAGCGCGGCGCCTACGCGAAGCCGCAGCCCTTTCCATCAGCGAGATTGCCCACGCTTGCGGAGTCGACCAGTCGACCGTCTGGCGGTGGGAGCGGGGAACGCGAAAGCCCCGCGGTGAAGCCGCTCTCCTCTACGGGCAGCTCATCGAAGACCTTCGAAAGAGGACGGAGCCCGGGCCGCCGGAAACGGCGCTCGCGTGACACCTCGAATGGCACCTCTCCCAGCTGGTACCTGGGGGAGTTCGCCGGAAAAGCGAAGAGGCCGGCTGGTACCCGGCCTCCTCGAAGAGCAAATCCATCTCCACCGCTAAGCAAGAGAACGGAACGTGCTCATGCAGCATCTTGCCAGTTCTATGCCGACTGCGTCGACCCCGGCCGAGCAGAGCATCAGCGTCACCCTTTCCGCCGAGGTGCTGGTCGACCTCGATGACGGGCGCCCCACCCTCGTCGCCGCCACCGAGTCCAACCTCGGCGACATCCGCGAAACCTCCCCGGCCCGGCTCCGCGACATGGTCAACGCAGCCCACGCCCAGCTCGACCAGATCGAGCGACTCGCCGACGAGTACGAGGCCGCCGCCACGCTCCGCGCGATCGTCGCCGAGCACCACCTGACGATCGAGGAGTGGGACACCACCACCCTCGACCCCTTTCTCCGCGACCGCCTCATGTGCTGGCGGATGACGGGCGAAGACGGCAGCACGCTGATCATCGTCCCCGCGGGCCAGGACCCCATCGAGCGCGTCAACTTCGTGGCCCACCTGCTCAAGCACCTCCAGGCGCAGGCGTGAGCGCCGAGACCGCAGCGGCCGAGGACACCCTCGGCCGCCCGGCCCGGCCCGTCCGGTTCGAGGACCCGGTCCGCAATGCCGCCTACTGGGCGCGCATTGACGCCATCGTCGACCAGGCCCCGCCGCTCACCGACTACCAGCGAGCCGTGATCCGCACCGCCTTCCACCAGCCCGCGGCGCGGGAGGCGGCGTGAAGGAGACGACGCGCCCCGACTGCGGCCACTGGATCGGCGCCGAGCAGCGCCACTGCAAGGAAGCCGGCGGCGTCCGCCCGTACATCGGCGGACCCCGCTGCCCGCTCCACACCCCGGCCGCCCTGCAGGGCAAGGCCGAACCCCAGCCCGGGCCCGGTTGGCCCATCTTCCGCACGGAGGCGACGGCATGAGCATGGACCCGAAGACGCTTCGCGCCGTTGCCCGGCGCGACCGGGCGGCCAAAAAGGTTGCCCGCTACCAGGCCCGCACCATCCTGGCAGTCTGCAACCTCGCCGAGCGGCACGGCCGGCACGTCCCTGCAGTCGGCCACCGCACCTCATTCATGGGCCTCGGCGAACTGCGACCCGCCCTGATCGACCCGAGTGACGGAGACGGTGACTGGTTCTTCGTCCACGAAGTCCTGGAGATCACCGGCGCGACGCCCGAGCAGTGGCACCAGCTGTACGACGAGGAAATCGCCGAGGCCGCCGAAGAGCCGCCCGTCCTCCCCCGCGTCGACGAGTACACCCAGCACCGCGCCGACGGAGGCAGTCACCAAGTCCCTGTCTGCAACTGGCAGATGGCGCTGATGCTCGCCCTCGACGGCCCCTGGGGCAAAGAGCTGATGGCGAACATCACGCCGGCGTTCCGACGAGCCGCCGTCGAGTCAGGCATCGCCGATCAGATCCAGGTCGTGCGCCTCGCCGAGGACGGCACCGCGCACGAGACCGGTGAGTCCATGACGGACGCCATCCTCGCCGACGGCCCGCTTCCGTCCGCCGAAGTCGTCCGAGAGCAGATCCGGCGCGGACCCCTCGGGAACCTCCTGGACGGAGACCGGTCGTGAGCGAGGACCCGGAGCGCCTGTACGTGAAGCGCGCGGCGGAGAAGGCCCTGCACGTGATGGTCCTCGACTCCATCCGGCACGACCTGGAGCAGCAGCCCAGCGGATCCTCCGCCCAGGCCAAGGCCCGCATCTGGTGCGCTCACGTCCTCGCGATCGCCGACGACGTCGCCGACGCGAAGCGCCGAGCGGCCTAACCCGCGGGCGGGCGCCGACCTCCCCCTCCGGCGCCCGCCCGCCACACGAACTATCTGATCCAGCTCGTAGAAGAGAGCACGTTCGTGACCGACACCATCGCCTTCAACAGGCTCGCGGATCTCCTCCGCGAGATGGGCGAGCCCGCGCGCTACCAGGGTGGCGCCCTCCGCACCCGAGGCATCTGCCACGACGGTGACGCCCCCGGCACCGTCGCGATCAGGCGCGGCAACAACGGCGGCGTCGTCATCCACTGCCACAAATGCAACGACAACCGCGCCTTCCTCGACGCGATCGGCTGGACCGAGGCCGACCTGTTCGACGAGCCGCTGGAGCGAACCCGGGACAGGCCCGCCGACGACCTCTGGATCCCATGCCGGGATCGCGGCCACAAGCGCATCGCCCAGTACGTGTACCGCGACGAGAACGGCGCCATCATCCACGGCGTCACCCGCTGCGATGCGAAGTGCTTCGCCCAGTGGCGCCCCGAACCGAGCACCAAGTCCGGCCGGCGCTGGTCGCTGAACGACTCGGACGGCAACCGACTGGTCCGGCTCGTCCCGTACCGGCTGCCAGAACTCCTTGCCGCGAAGGAAGCGGACCGGGTCGTCTTCATCTGCGAGGGCGAGAAGGACGCCCATGCGCTCGTCGACCACGGCCTGGTAGCCACCTGCAACGCGGGCGGCGCCGGGAAGTGGACGGCCGAACACGCCCGGCATCTGGAAGGCGTGGACGTCACCATCGTCGCCGACCGCGACGAGCCCGGACGCGCCCACGCCGAGCAGGTGGTGAGCACGCTGCAGGGTGTGGCCCGCACGGTCTATGTCGTGCAGGCCAGGGCTGGCAAGGATGCTGCTGACCACTTCGCGGCCGGGCACACCGACAGCGAGTTTCTGCAGGTCTGGGCCCCGTTCCCGGACCCCATGGACCCGGCGGTGACGTCTTGACGGCGGCACCGAACTGGGCGGAGGACGTGTCTGCCGACGGGGATTCCGTCAATTCTGTCAGGCACTTCCCAGGGGGATGGGATGAGCCCGTCTCCATCGACCGCCCCACGCTCACCCCGTTCCCCACCCAACTCCTGGGGACCAGCCTCGCGGCCGTCGTGAACGCCGTCACCGAGCAGGTGCAGGTCGCTCCGGACATCCCGGCCATGATCTCCCTCGCGGCAATCTCGACGGCCGTGGGCGGGCGCGCACAGATCCGTATTCGCCCCGGCTGGTCCGAAGCGTCATCCCTCTGGACCGCAACGGTGGCCGGTGCGGGCGAGCGTAAGAGCGCTGCCGAAGGCCCGTTCAGTGACGCGCTCCGGCACATCGAACGCAAGCTCCGCGAGGAAGCACTGCCAGAGATCGAGGAAGCCGAGCAGACGCTGAAGGTGGCACAAGCCCGTCTGGAAGACGCGGAGAAGGCCGCGATCAAGGCGAAGCCGGACGCTTTCAAGCTGAGGATGGACGAGGCGAAGCTGGCTCGACGCCAGCTGGCGGAACTCGGACCTGTCCCCGCACCGCCCCGCCTCCTGTTCGGCGACATCACCCCGGCCGCCATGCCACAGAAGGCGTCGCAGCAGGGCGGCCGGATGGCCGTCATCCACTCCGAGGGCACGCTCCTCAAGCAGATGGGCGGCCTGTACAACAGCGGGGCCTCGGACACCGGGTTCGCTCTCGACGCTTACGACGGCAAGGCCATGCCCGTGGACCGCATCGGCCGGGACTCCATCGAGATGGAGAGTGCCCACCTTGCCGTGGGCCTGCTCATCCAGCCCGTGATCCTGGAGCAGCTCGGCCGTAAGAAGGACGACGAGATGCTGCACAACGGGTTCGTGCAGCGCTTCCTGTACAGCTTTCCGGCCTCCCGGCTCGGCTACCAGGACCCGCGCGGCTCGGTCGCCATCCCCGACAAGCTGATCGAGGACCTGGAAGGCCGTCTCCACAACCTCGTGAACACCCTGTGGAAAAGCGCCCTGGTCCGCGTTATCACCTTCACCGCCCAGGCCAGCGAAGACATGTACGTCTTCCAGGAAAGCCTGCAGGAGCGCCTCCGCCGCGGCGGCGACCTCCACCAGATGGCGTCCTGGGCGAGCAAGCTGCCCGGGAAGGTTGCCCGAGTCGCCGGCCTGCTCGCCCTCTACGAGGATGTCGATGCCAAGGAGGTCACTGCCGAGCAGTTCCGGGCCGCAGCCGACCTGGCGCCGTACTTCATCCGGCACGCCCGGCTCTGCCTGGACCTCATGGGCGCGAACCGGGAAGGGCAGCTCACTCCGGCCCGGGACGTCCTGGAGTGGTTGCGCCGCCGCAAGGCCGACCAGATCCGTCTGCCGTTCAGCGTGCGGGACGCGCAGCGAGGCGTCGACGGGAACGCCTGGGGCCCGGACGGGGTGACCTCCGAGTCCGTGCAGGACGCGATCCGCGTGCTCATCGACCGCGGGTGGGCAATGCCGATGCCCGAGGAGGTTCGGGAGGGGCGAGGTCGTAAGCCGTCTCCCAAGTTCCTGCCGCACCCGCTCATTTGGGACATGTCATGGCGAAAAGAAGAAGAAGAAGTCTCTGATACACACCTAAGGAGTGCCTGACAGAAATGACAGAAACCCAGGCATCCCCCGAGGCGGCTCCACATGAACGTCGATGACGTCGTGGCCGAGAAGATCGCCGCCGCCCGCGCACGAGCCGAAGCCGCCAAGCGCCGGCGTGCAGCCCTCGCCGCCGCCCGGCAGCGCGGCCTCGCCCACCGCCACGCACAGAAGCTGCGCAACCTCGAAGCCTCCCGGCACCGGGAAGCTTCCCAGCCCGCACAGGAGGGGCCGGTGGACGACGACGTCGTCATCGAGGTCACCACCGAGGAGTTCCACGACGCGGTCCGTACCTCACTCGCCCGGCTCGGCCTGACCTACGCCGAGCTCGAAGACCAGGCCCGCCGCCGCGACTTCACCAGCGCACAGGCCCAAGTCCTGTGGGTGTCCATCGGCGGCACCGTCACCACCGAACTACTGGAGGAGAACCAGTGACCACCATCGAAGCGATCCGCTCGAACCCTCTCATCGACGAGGCGAGCGCCGAACGTATCGCGGCTCTGTGGAACGCCGCCTACCCGGGCATGCGCGAGATGCTCACCACCGTCATCGACGGGCAGCGCAGCTACCTGAACGAACACCCCGACAGCTCTGTCCGCGCAGAGATCAAGCGTCATGAAGAAACGCGCCTCGCGCTCGGCCAGCTGGACCGCGGCACCTACCGCGGGTGCACCCGCAGTCCCGGGATGTTCGACACCTGGGGCGCGTTGTCCGCCATCAAGCGCCTCCCGATGGCCACCGGCAACAAGCACGCCGGCAACGTCTACCGGCTCGCCGCAGAGCTGGCGGACATCGAGGCTGCCCGCGCGGCGGCATTGATCACCGCCTGACCCGCACGACACCGGCCGGGCCCGCGGATATCGGGCCCGGCCACCCACCCAGCATCCCTCGCTTCCCGCAGATCTGCGGGAAGCGCCCACCGAGAAGGAGCCCGCCATGTCTGGCGAGACCGTGATCACCATCGTCGGGAACCTGGTCGACGACCCCGAGCTGCGCTTCACCCCGGCCGGGGCCGCCGTCGCCAAGTTCCGGATCGCGTCCACCCCGCGCCGGTTCAACAAGACGACCAACGAGTGGGAGGACGGCGACGCCCTGTTCCTCACCTGCTCCGTGTGGCGGCAGGCCGCCGAGAACGTCGCCGAGTCCCTCACCCGCGGCGCCCGCGTCATCGTCCAGGGCCGCCTCAAGCAGCGGTCCTACGAGGACAAGGAGCAGGTGAAGCGGACCGTCTACGAAATCGACGTCGACGAGGTCGGCCCGACCCTCGCCCGCGCTACCGCCAAGGTCACCAAGAACCCGTCCGGCGGCGGGCGTCCGGCGACTGGCGGAAATCCGACAGACGACCCGTGGGCCGGGGCGCAGCCCGCCAACGGCCAGGCGCAGGGCGGCGGGTGGCAAGCCACCCCGCCCGCCCAGCAGCAGCCCGCCTCGCAGCCCGCGGGCTACTCCGACGAGCCCCCGTTCTAGGAGTCGACGTGACCCCCAACGAGATCCAGATGACCATCGTCGGCGCGGCCCTCGGCGCGCAGCTGATGAACCTGCTGCACATGCGGTGGGACGCGCAGGCCGCCCGCCGCAGCGCGGCCGCCTCACGGGTCGCCCGCAAGCAGGCGTCCGGCGACATGTTCTTCAGCAGCTTCCGCCTGTACCGGCTGCAGAACCGGAGCCGCGTGTGACCGCCAGCTGTGGCGCCTGCGAGCGCGACCTCGAGCACGGCTACCTCTGCCCGGGTGACGCCCTCGCCCTGGCGGAGCGGCTCGAGCGGCTGCCGAAGCTGTTCGTCGAGCTCGGCCTGTACCTGGCACCCGGAGCTCGGTCGGCCGGAGAGCGCATCAGCTCCGGCCCGGCCGGGTCCCGGCTCCCCCTGAACGACACCGTCCTCGACCTCCGCCACGGCGGCATCGCCCTGGTGCTGGAGTCCTGGCGCTCGGACATCCACTCCGTGCGCGGCTGGAGTAAGCCCGCCATCACGGGCGGCCTTGACTACCGGGTCATGCACGCCTGCCGTTGGATCGGCATGCAGCTGGAGTGGATCGCGGTCAGCTACCCGGGCGCCGGCGATCTGGCCCGCGAGGTCCGCGACTTGGAGGGCAACGCGCTCTCCATCGTCGGCGCGAAGCCGGACCGCGGCCGGCTCCTCGGCCAGTGCGTCGCTGTCGACGCGTCGGGCGTGGTGTGCGGGGCGCCGATCCGGTACCGCAACGGCGACAAGGTCCTCGTCTGCTCGTGGTGTAGCTACACCTACGAGGAGCGGGACTTCATGACGCTGTACCAGCTGCAGCCGCGCGAGGCCGAGGAGATGGAGGCGTCCTGATGGCGTCCTACGTGACGTGCCGTGTGCTGACCGGTCGCGGCAACCAGTGCACGGGCGAGGCGGTCGACCCGTCGGCCGAACTGAAGATCTGCGCCCGGCACTTGGCGGAGGCGCAGCGCCTCATCCATGAGGCGTTCCAGCGGGCGAAGAAGTCGGGCGGCTCGGCGTGAACACCTTGACCCAGATAAGCACCCCTGCTTATATTTGTGGTCAGGCAGTCACCTCCGGTACTAGGAGGGACGTGACTACGTGGAGAGCACGGCACGACGAGGCCGTCCGCAAGCAAGAGGCCGCACAACAGGCCTACCGAGAAGCCACCGACGAACGAGCCCAGGCCCTGCTCGCCGGAGTTGAAGAGCTCGGCAGCCAGACCGCCGTAGCCCGAGAGCTCGGCGTCAAAACCCCGAGCGTCAACCAGGCCATCCGCGCCTACCAGAAGAAGACCGAGTAGCACCCACAACTGAAGACGGCCCAAGGCCGGGATTGCCGTCCCAGCCAAGGGCCTGACCGAAGCCCGCTTCCTGACAAGACCAGGAGGAGATCCGGCTATGGCCGATCTTTCCATGCCCACACGTCCGGGCGACAGCGACCCGGACATGGACGAGGCCCTTCGCCGAGCCCGCCAGACGGGCGGCTCCCGATGACCAACATCGAAATCCCCGAGCCCGTCCGCGACCTGCTCGCCGCCGTCCTCGAAGCCATCGACATCCCGCACCCCGCCACCATCGGCGGCCAGGACGCCCACGACCGGCTCCTCAACGACCGCGTCATGTACGCCCGCCTCGCGCTGCGCAGCGCGCTCGGGGACGCCGAGCTCGGGCCCGCCATGGGTCCCGCCTGGGACGCCCGCTATCTGCGCGAGCGCCTCGCCAACCGGCCCGTCACCGGCTACGTGACCGTCGACCAGGCGGACGCCGCCCTCAGTGAGGGCAAGACCTGGGCCGAGGCCGTCGCGCTCCCCGCAGGGGAGAACCAGTGACCGAGTCCCGCACCGTCACCCTCGCCACCCGCGACCACGGGGACGTCATCCTCCCGGAGCCGGGCTGGTGCCGCGGCCACGCCGACCACCGGCCCGACACGTATCGGGCGGATATCACGCACTACGCCCCGCAGGTCGACCTCCGCCACCGCGGCCGGACCATCGGCTTCGCCGTCATCGCACAGGCTCCCTGCGCCGAGCGCAGCACCCGCGACATCCGCGGATACGTCGTCCTCTCCTACGAGAGCGCCGACGGATTCGACCCGGCCGGACTGTACGACCTCGCCGCCGAACTCGACATGCACGCCGACCGGCTCCGCGACCTCGCCGACGAACTCGACGCGCTCGGGGGTGGCCAGTGAGCCGCACCCGCCGCGCCGTCGCCCGGCTGGCCCGCCCGTTCAAGCGGACCGCCCCGCACACCGGCAGCCGCCCGGCCGCCCCGTTCTGGGTCCGCGGCCTCACCGCCGGCGGACGGCCCGTCGTCCTCGGCGTCGCCCTCCTCATGTGCGCGCCCGGCGAGTACCACCTCGCCGAGACCGCCGGATGGAACGACCCCTTCACCTACGGCATGCCGGTCGTCCTGTCCGCCTACGCGGGCATCGCGGCCGCCGTCGCCTCCACCCGCCGCCCCGGAGACCGCGGACGCTGGTCCGCCATCATCGGCGCCTGCCTCGCCCTCGGCCTCGCCATGGCAGCCCAGGTGGTCAGCCACCTCATCACCACCGGGCACGTCATCGCCGACCAGCCGCTACTGATCGCGGTCACCAGCCTCGTCCCGCCCGCCGTCGTCGGACACCTGCTGCACCTCGCGGCCAGCCCGCCGGACGCCCACCAGGACGCACAGGACACCGAGGACGCGTCCGTGTCCGAGCCCGTCCCGGGCGTCCCCGTGACAACAATTGTTGACACGCCCGAGCCCATCGAGCCGCCCATCGTCACCCTCGAACGAGACGAGCAGTCGGACGCCGACAGGACGCCCGAACTCCCGCCCGGGACGGGCCAGGACACCGAGGACGCCGAGGACGGACCGCCGCCCGAGCCGCCCCTCATGACGTCCGCTCAGGTCGCCAAGTGGTTCGACATCGACCCCTCCACCGTCCGCAACTGGGTGCACGTGGGACGCCTCGTCGTCCACTCCAAGGACGCCCGAGGACGCAACCTCTTCCACCCGGACGCCCTCCCCGAGCGACAAGGAGTGCTCGCATGATGCGCCTCATCTTCGGAGCCCTCCTCGGCCTCCTCGCCGCCTTCCCGCCGCTCCTCGGCCTGGTCGCCACGGCTGTCCTGCACCCGGTCGTCCTCGCCGTCCTGGTCGGCGTCCTCGCCTGGCCGCGCCTCGCCCGCACCCTGCGGAGGTGGGCCACGTGAGCGACGCTCTCGCCAAGGCGGAGGCAGCCGCATCCGAGGCCGCAGTGAACACAGCCGCCGTACAGGTCGCCCTCGCCGCCGTGGAGCTGGCCAAGCTGGCGAACTCCCAGCAGCAGGCGCCGGCCTGCCAGCACCAGGCCGTACCCGCCTCGCAGTTCGACGCCAAGAAGTGGCTGGTCATCGGCGGGGTGGCGTGCGTCTGCTCGCTCGCCTTCGCCCTGGCCTCGATCGCGATCGCCATCGGAGCGTGCTGCGCCACCGGATGCCTGCTGATCCTGCGCTCGATGTGGCGCGACTTCCAGAAGGGACGATGACCATGAAGCACCAGATCAGCGTCGAGCCCGAGCACCGCGGGAACGGCCGCTACACGTACAACTCCCGCTGCAGTTGCGGCGCCTACGTGTACGGCTTGCTCAGCAAGGGTGCCGCCGAGGCGGCCGGCCGCGACCACCAGCGCAAGCAGGGGGACCGCTGATGGCCGCCACCAGTAAAGACCCGCACAGCGTCGGCGAGCTGCTGAAGGTGGTGGCGCTCGGCGTCCGCATCCAGCACCGCCAGGCCCGCGGCAAGCCCGTCAAGCGGCTGGAGAACCGCGTCGAGCGGATCCGCGAGGACGCCCAGAAGCGCGAGGACAGCCGCAACAAGAAGAAGTAGCTGCACCCCGGGGACGGCGTCCTACCGCCAAGCAGTCGCCGTCCCCGGGCCCCGGACCGCCCTACAGAACGACCGGAGAGCCCAGCATGACCGACACCCTGATCAAGACGCTACGAGGCGCCACCCAGGACGCCCCGGACGCCAAGGACGCGCCCACGTCCTCGACGCGTCCTGAGCGTCGCCGAGCCCGTTACCTCCGCATCGCCCGCGCCGCCCTCGTCGACGACCGCGTCCGCACCACAGGACGCCTCGCCGTCCGGCACGGCTCCTACGTCCTCGGCGGGACGCGCGTCGTCGCCCGCCGCGCCTGGGAAGGCAGGACGGCGTCCCGGTACGAGCGGATGATCCGCGCCGCCGAAGCCGCCGGCCTCATCGACGAGGTGAAGGAGTGGGAGGCCCGCGGCTACGCCTTCCGCAAGGCCCGTCACAAGCGGCGCATGGAACTCATCACCGCCATGCTCAGCGCCCCCAAGGCCCTCGCCTCCGCCGCCGGGGCCGGGGCCGGCCTGCTGCTCATCCTCGGCCTGATGCTCGCCTGGGCCGAACACGACGCCCGCCAGGTCCTCGCGCCCGCCGAGGCCGTCGTCGACCTGGTCCGCTGGGTGTCCTTCATCGTCGGCATCGTCTGGGGCCCCGCCCTCGCCCTCGCCCCCTGGATCGGCCTCGCCGCAGTCTGGGCCGTCGGCCAGCAGCGCCACACCGCCCCCCAGTGGGCCCTCCCGCCGCAGCAGCGCGACGCAGGCGGCCCCATCACCCCCTCCGTCGTCGTCACCGCCTTCCGAGACCTCGGCATCGCCGCCCTCCGCAAGTCCATCGAGGCCATGGGCGACGTCGGCGCCGCCATGCTCTCCCCCATCGCCATCGCAGGCTGCGGCGTCGAGCTGGACGTCACCCTGCCCACCGGCGTCTCCACCGAAGAGATCCAGGGCCGGCGACGCAAGCTCGCCGAGAACCTCGACCGGCACGAGCACGAGGTGTTCATCACCATCCCCGAAGCCGCCCGTACCGTCCGCCTGTGGATCGCCGACTCCGGCGCCCTCGACGAGCCCATCGGCCCGTCCCCGCTGGTCATCGACCCCGACGTCCGCGCCGACTACAAGACCGGACGAGCCCCCTGGGGCCAGTCCCTGCGCGGCGACGCCGTCGCCCTCAGCCTCTACCAGCGCATGCTCCTCATCACCGGCCTGTCCAACCAGGGCAAGACCGCCTCGCTGCGCGCCCTCGCCCTCTGGCTCGCCTTCGACACCACGGTCGAGTTCTGGATCGGGGACCTCAAGGGCATCGGCGACTGGCGGATGTTCAACGGCCTCGCCGCCGTGCTGATCGAGGGCCCGACCGACGAACACGCCTGCGCCGTCACCGAGATGGTCGAGGCCGCCGTCAAGGAGATGGAACGGCGCCTCATGGCCCCGGCGGGTACCCGGCACGACCCGCTCGTCGTCATCGTCGACGAGGCGCAGGTCGCGTTCATGAACCCGCTCAAGGACGACAACAAGCTGCCCTACGGCGGCAAGAAGGCCACCAGCAGGTACTTCATGGCCTGCCGCCGCCTCCACAACCAGGGCCGCGCCGTGAACGTCACCCTGTGGCAGGGCACCCAGGACCCCACCGACGAGAACCTGCCCAAGCTGGTCCGCGAGGGCGCCCACACCCGCGCCTCCCTCGTCGTCGGCACCGAGTCCCAGGCCAAGATGGCGCTCGGCGACAAGGCCGTCGACGGCGGCGCCGCCCCTCACCTGCTGCGCCAGGGCCTCGACAAGGGCACCGTCGTCGTCGCCTCGGACGGCATCACCATCCCCGCCGGCGAGGCCTCCATCACCGTTCGCACCCACTTCATCGACACCGACCCGGCCGCCGAAGTCGCCGAGCGTGCCAAGCAGCTGCGCAACGGCGTCGCCACCGTCCACCACCTGGAGGTCGTCCAGGACGTCGACCCGCTCGCCGACATCCTCGCCGCCCTCGGCACCACGCCCCGCATGCGCACGCAGGACGTCCTCCACGGGCTCCGCCTCCGCAACGAGGCGTACTACCGCGAGTGGAAGCACGGGGACCTCAAGGAGTTCCTGGAGGGCTTCGACGCCGCCCCGCACAAGAGCGACGGCGTCATGGTCGTCGACCGTCAGAAGGTCATCGACGCCATCGCCAGCCGCGCCGCGGCATAGAGGGAGCCGCGAGGGCGGAGGGAGTTCTCCCTCACCGCCTCCCTGACCACCCAATCCCGCGATCACCAGCGGAAACGGGTGGATCAGGGAGGCAGGGAGGCCGTTTGAGAAGGACAGCCCGTCCCTCTCAAACGGCCTCTCTTCGCCCGCAACACCCTCCCTCCCTGCCGCATCATGGAGGCATGGAGTCGCTCATCGTCCGACCCGGCCACCTCACCGCCCACCAGACCGCCAGGCAGCTCGGCATCACCCTCGACGGCGTCCGCCAACTCGTCCGGCGCGGCCAGCTCACCCGGTCCGGCGGCAGCCCCCGACAGCCCTGGTACGCCGTCCACGACGTGAGCGCCCTCCAGGCCAAACGCCAGACGCGCGAGGCCGCTTGACCGCAGGTCAGGCGCGTGTCACGATCCGGGTGTACAACTGTGCCCTCAGACGGCACCGCAGACGCACGGTGAAGCCCCAGCCAATCCCCCCGGCTGGGGCTTCGTCGTGTCACAACCCTGTCGCAGCGCTCGTTGGACAACCCTTCCGGCGCCACACTGGGCCCCTCATCACCACACTCCAAGGGGGGACCATGGGGTTCATCAACAACGCCAAGGCCAAGGGCGCTACAGACGAAGCACGCAAGGCGTACACCGAGGGGCGCAGCGTCCTCGTGTACAAGTTCATCGAGGCGAACAAGACCAGCATGACCACCGCGCCGATGACTGGAGTCGGCGAGCAGATCGAAGCCGTCGAGGCCGAAGGCTGGACGCTCGCCAACATGGCGGCAGCAGAGAGCAAGACCCTCGGCGGCGAACGCGCCGCCGTGATCTGCCTGTTCCGTCGCCGCTGAACAACCACCACCGCCCGGCCCGGCCCGCACCACGCAGGCCGGGCCTCGGCATGCCAGGGGGTGGACGTGGCCACCGACCGCACCGAGCTCACCAGCTACGCCTACCGGCAGATGCGCGCCCGCATCCTCGCCGCATCCGACGTCTGCATCGTCTGCGGCCACGGCGCATCAGACGCCGTCGACCACATCCACCCCGCGAGCAAGGGTGGAGCCAAGCGCGACCCGGACAACCTCGCGCCCATCCACGGCGTGAAGGGCTGCCCCGTCTGCCTCCGCAAGTGCAACAGCGAGAAGGGCAGCCGGCCACTGGCTGACGTGGTGCAGCTGGTCACCTCGGTCGACTGGTTCGCAGGGCCGTGAGGCAGGCAGCTCCGAATGAAACCGCAGGTCAAAGGGACTCGATCTCATCGAATCGGATTGATCAAATCCAAAATGATCTGAGATCTTCCAAGATTTTTTAGAAATCGGACATATCGCAACCCCGCGCCCAGCTTTTATTTTTCTCCCTCCGGGCCAATGACGCACAGATGATCATGGAAGGGGGGCGCCATGGGCTCGGTCGAGGACGCCGTGCGCAGCGACGTCGAGCAGCTCGGCGACCTGGTCGGAGTCGAGCCGTCGCTGTCCGAGCTGGCGTACACGCTGGCCGGCCGGATCGACGCCGCGGCGACCGCCCAGTGCGAGACGTGCGGAGAGCCGGTGTCCCAGGAGGACCGGTTGCTCCCCCAGTTGACCCGCGAGTTGCGGCAGACGCTCGCCCAGTTGCTGGAGGGGCGGGCCGCTGACGATGACGACGACCTCGGAGATCTGGCGTCCCCCGACTGAGTTCGCCGAGGACCTCCGGGAGCGGTACGGGCTGGAGTGCCCGCCTCTGTGGGGTACGCCTCGCCACCCGGACCGCGAGTCGCTGGGGCCGAAGCTGTGGAAGGTCATGGCCAAGCTCGGCGCTCCGCCGATGCCGTGGCAGAAGTACGTGTCCGACGTCGCCCTCGAACTCGACCCCGAGACCGGCCTGTTCGCGCACCGCGAGGTGGGCATCAGCGTCCCCCGGCAGCAGGGCAAGACCGAGCTGTGCCTCGGTGCCCAGGTGCACCGGTCGCTGGCGTGGCAGCGGCAGACCATCGTGTACGCGGCGCAGACCCGGGGCATGGCGCGGCAGCGCTGGGAAGACGAGTTCTGGGAGAAGATCTCCGGCTCGGACCTGGCCAGGATGGCGCGCATCCGGAAGTCCAACGGCAACGAGGCGATCCTGTGGGGCCGCACGCGTTCCAAGATGGGCATCACCGCGAACACGGAGAAGGCGGCGCATGGACTGACGCTCGACCTGGGGTTCATCGACGAAGCGTTCGCGCACGAGGATGACCGCCTGGAAGGCGCGTTCAGCCCGGCCATGCTGACCCGGCCCATGGCCCAGCTGTGGTGGGCGTCGGCCGGCGGCACGACGAAGAGCGTGTGGCTGAACAAAAAGCGTGAGACCGGCCGCGCGCTGGTCGAGGCGCTCCACGACGCGCTCGCCGAGGAGGCCGCCGCGGCGCGACCGCGGGTGGCGTACTTCGAGTGGTTCGCCCCGGAGGACATGGACCGGTCGGACCCGGCGACGTGGCGGGCCACGCTGCCCGCACTGGGGTACACGGTGACCGAGGCGGTCATCGCGGCCGAGCTGGAGAAGATGGACCCGGCCGAGTTCGACCGGGCGTACCTGAACCGCACCCGGAAGCCCACTCCGCCGACGGACCCGAACGTGCCGAAGGGCAAGTGGCCGGGCCTGGTCGACAAGGACAGCAAGCCGGTACCGGACAGCGTGGCGCTCGCGATCGACGTGTCGCAGGACAGGAAGCGCGCCGCGATCAGCGCGGCCTCGCTGCGGCCGGACGGCAAGGTGCACATGGAGGTCGTGGCGTACCGGCCCGGCACGGACTGGGTGGTGCCCGCGGTGGCGCGGCTGCACAGGCTGTGGAAGCCGGTGGCCGTGGCGGTCGCCGCGCACGGGGCGCCGGCGAGTTCCCTCATCGACGACCTGATCGCGGCGGGTATCGACGTGCCCAAGGACAAGGAGCATCCGGACCGGGGCGACCTGGCCGTGATGCGCTCCGGAGACATCATCGAGGCGTGCGGGCAGATGGCCGACGCCATGAACCAGGGCACGGTTGTCCACCTCGACCAGGTGCCGCTCACCGCGGCCGTGAACGGGGCCAGGACGCGCCGTAACGGCGACGCCTGGACGCTCGACCGCACCAGCTCCCTGACCGAGATCAGCCCGTTCTGCGCGGCGACGTTCGCGCGCTGGGCGCTGCTGGTCCGCGGCCCTCACGTGATCGACGACTACGACATCGCGGACTCGTTCGCGTGAGAGGGGGCGGCCGTGGGTGTCGGGTCAAGGCTGAAGCAGGTGTTCACCCGCGACGCGAACATCGTCACCGCCGAGGATCTGCTGAATCTGGCCCGCGAGGGACGGACCGGCGGCAAGAGCGTGCACGTCACCAACGACTCCGCGCTGCGGCAGTCCGCGGTGTGGGCGTGCTTGCGGCTGCGGGCGGACCTGGTGTCCTCGTTCCCGATCGACGTGTACCGCCGGGTGCAGGGCCTCCAGGTGGAGGTGCCCACGCCGCCCGTCCTGGTCACCCCGGGCGGCAGTGAGGTCGGCATCAAAGAGTGGATGTACTCCACGGAGTTCGACCTGGACCGGGCGGGCAACTGCTTCGGGATCATCACCGAACGCTCGGGCGTCATCGGACCCGACGGACGGGGCCTGCCCGGACGCATCGACCTGGCGGAGCTCGGCCAGGTCACCGTCCGTGCGAACGGGTCGCAGATCACGAAGTTCAAGATCGGGGGCAAGGAGTACGACCCGTGGGACGTGTGGCACGAGAAGCAGTACACCGTCGCCGGGTTCCCGCTCGGCCTGTCCCCGGTGGCGTATGCGGCGTGGTCGATCGAAGCGTCCCTGAACGCGCAGCAGTTCGCACGGGACTGGTTCGCCGCCGGCATCGTCCCCTCGGGCACGCTGAAGAACGTCAACAAGACGATCGACAAGAAGGACGCCCGCGCCGTCAAGGACGGCTTCCGGGCGGCCGTCTCCAACGGTGACGTGTTTGTCCACGGCGTCGACTGGGAGTACAAGCCCGTCCAGGCCGTGACCCAGCAGTCCCAGTTCATCGAGGCCCAGCAGTACAGCAACGGGGACATCGCCCGGTTCTTCGGCTGCCCCGGCGACCTGATCGACGCCGCGGTGTCGGGCAGCAGCGTCACCTACGCCAACATCAGCCAGCGCAACCTCCAGTTCCTCATCATGAACCTGGGGCCGGCCGTGGGCCGCCGCGAGGACACGTTCAGTCGGAAGCTCGTCTCCAACCCGCGCTACGTGAAGCTCAACACGGACGCGATGCTGCGCATGGACCCCGAGACCCGCGCCCGCGTCATCGGCGCGCAGATCACCTCGCGCACGCTCGCCCCGTCCGAGGCCCGTGCCCTCGACGAGCGCCCGCCCTTCACCGAGGACCAGCTCGCCGAGTTCGACCGCCTCTTCGGCTCGCGCTCCGTCCCCGCACAACCCACGACCGCCGTACCGGGAGCATCGTCATGACCGTCATCACGCTCGCCGCGGCTGCGGCGGAACGAGCCCAGCACACCCGGCAGCGCGCCGACCGGCCCTCTCAGCGCCGTTGCGCCGAGCAGGCGGGATCCCGTGCCACGGTGCGCGCTGCCCTGTCCGGCGTCGAGGTCCGCGAGGCCGGCGACGGCACAGCCCTGGACTTCGTCGGACGGGCGTCCGTGTACGAGCAGGCCTACGAGATGTGGGACATGTTCGGCCCGTACACGGAGATCGTCACCGAGGGCGCGGGCGCCGACTCGCTGGCCCGCGCCGACCTCGACGTGCCCCTCGTCCTGGGGCACGACCAGCTGCGCCGCATGGCCCGCACGACCACCGGCACGTTGCTGCTGACCGAGAGCGCCAACGGCCTCGACGTGCGCGCGCCCGCCCTGGACCCGAGCGACTACGACGTGGCGTACATCGCGCCGAAGCTGCGGTCGGGCCTGGTCGACGAGATGTCGTTCGCGTTCCGCATCGAGTCGGGGCAGTGGTCCCCGGACTACAGCGAGTACCGCATCACCCGGTACGACATCCACCGCGGCGACGTCGCGATCGTCGGCTACGGCGCCAACCCGTACACCGGGGCGAGCATGCGCCAGCCGTCGGCGGCACCGTCGAGCCGGGCCCGGGCGCTGCTGGAGATCGCGCTCGCCCGCTGACCCCTGATCTTCCCGCCGTCCGGCGGGAGTTACTGCCCTGCGCTCACGCGCACGAGACCGCCCGGCGCCATGCCTCGGGTGGCCGTCTGACCTGGACCGGGGCGTCTGGATTCCATCGACCAAGGAGGACGAGCCGTGACGCTCGCCGAACTGATCGCCCAGGCGCGCACCGCGCTGGGAACTGCGATCACCACCCGCCAGCAGGAGCAGGAAGCCCTCGTGGCGCTGCGCTCCGACGAGAACCTGACCGAGGAGGCTGTCGCCGCACGGGTCGCCACTCGCGACGCCGCGGACGCCGAGATCACCCGCCGCCAGGCGGCCCTCGACGAACTGGAGACCGAGCAGACCCGCGAGGCCGAACTCGCCACGCTCCAGGCCCGCACGACTCCGGCCGCCAACCGGGCGCCCGGCTACGACCAGGTCGCCCGCGTCGGCCAGGAGGAGCGCACCTACCGGCCCGACCAGGACCGGCGCGGCAAGAACTTCGAGCGCGATGTCGCCGCCGCGTTCTTCGGCGACTACGAGGCGCAGGGCCGCCTGGCCCGCCACATGCAGGAAGAGCACGTCGAGCGCGGCGACCAGCTGGTGCGTGCCGACGGCCAGCAGCAGCGCGCCGCGGGTACGGGCGCGTTCGCCGGCCTGGTGGTGCCTCAGTACCTGACCGACCTGTACGCCCCGGCCGCAGCAGCCCGCCGTCCCTTCGCGGACTCGTGCCGCCCGCACGACCTGCCCCCGCAGGGCATGACCGTCAACATCTCTCGCATCACCACGGCGACGTCGACGGCACTCCAGGCCTCCGAGAACACGGCCGTGTCCGAGACGAACATCGACGACACGCTGCTGCCCATCTCGGTGCAGACCAACGCGGGCCAGCAGACCCTGTCGCGGCAGGCCATCGAGCGGGGCGCCGGCGTGGAGCCGGTGGTCCTGGACGACCTGTTCCGCCGGTACGCGACGACGCTGGACTCGACGCTCCTCAACCAGGCCACCAACGGCCTGACCAACGTGGCCACCTCGGTCGCGTACACCGACGCGACGCCGACCGTGGCGGAGCTGTACCCGAAGGTCATCGAGGGTCTGTCGGGTGTCGAGGCGGCGCTGATGGACATGGCGACCGGCGACAACATCGCGGTCATGCACTCGCGGCGCTGGTACTGGATGCAGAACGCCATGGCGTCCACCTGGCCCATGATCACGCAGCCGGGCATCGTGGCGCAGACCCTCGGCGCCAACTACGCCACGGTCTACGGCAGCGGCGTGCGCGGTGTCCTGCCCAACGGCACGCCGGTCATCGTCGACAACAACGTCGGCACGACCCTCGGCGCGGGCACCGAGGACGAGATCTACCTGGTGGACCGCCAGGAATGCCACCTGTGGGAAGACCCGTCCGCCCCGATGTACATCAGGGCGGAGCAGCCCGCCCTGGCCAGCCTCGGTGTGCTGATGGTCGTGTACGGCTACTTCGCGTACACCCACGCCCGGTACGCCCAGGCCCGGAAGATCGCGGGCACCGGCCTCATCGCGCCGGCGTTCACCGGCGTCTGATCCCTCGCACGTAGGGCCCGCTTCATCCCCACGGGGCGGCGGGCCCTACGTGCGCCCTCTCACCAGGAGCGAAGCAATGACCGAGGAACCGCAGACCGAGGACCCGATGGTCGCCGCCCTGCTGCGCGAGCGCGCGGGCTACGCCGGACGCGGGATGGACGACCGCGTGGCGCAGGTCGACGAACAGCTCGCCCTGCGCGGCCACAAGCCGACAGGCAAGGACACGCAGACGCCGACCCGGTCGACACCGCCGAAGGGCCGCCAGCAGCGGAGCCCGGAAAAGACCTGACGTGGCCCACGAGTACGGCGACAGGGCCACGCTCAAGTTGAACCTCGGCATCGAGGCCGACGACGACAGCCGGGACGGACAGCTGGATCGGGCGCTGGCCGCCGCGTCGCGCAGCATCGACAAGACGTGCGGCCGCAGGTTCTGGCTGGACGCTGCCCCGGTCCAGCGCACGTATCGCACGCAGGGCAGGATCGTGTGCGACAACGACGGCGAGCTGCTGCTGGTCGACGACATCGGCTCCATCGAGGGCATGGTCGTGGAGGCCGGATCCGGATCGTCGTTCACCGTAGTCACCGACTACGAGACGAGCCCCGACAACGCGTTCGCGGACGGCGTGGCCATCACCGGCCTGCGCCGCGTGAACGGAACCTGGGGCACCGCCCGCGTCCGGATCGCCACGAAGTTCGGATGGCCAGCCTTTCCGGACGACATCGTCGAAGCCACGTACATCCAGGCGTCCCGGCTGTTCAAGCGCAAGGACTCCCCCGAGGGCATCATCGGCTCGGCCGAGTGGGGCGTGCGCAACCTGTCCCGCCGCGACCCGGACGTGTGGGCGCTGATCGAGCCGTTCCTCCTGACCGGCTTCGGATAGGGGGCGGCATGCAGATCTCCCTGATCCGGGACGCCGTCGCGGACGCGGCCCGCGCCGTGGTCCTGCCCTCGGGCATCGCGAAACTGACTTCGACTGGCTACGTGCCGGACTCGGTGGTCGCCCCGCACTTCTTCGTGGCCGAGGTTGAGGTCACCTACGACAAGACGTTCGGCCGCGGCACCGATGAGCTGGAGTTCACCACCCGCGTGCTGGTTGGTCGCGCCGACGACCGCTCCGCTCAGCGGATCCTCGACGGGCTGCTGTCCGGCTCCGGCCCGTCCTCACTGAAGGCCGCGATCGAAGCGGCCCGCGGCGCCCCCGGCGAGCTGGCCCTGGGCGGCCTGGCCGACGACCTGCACGTCATGCGCGTGCAGGGCTACCGCTGGTACGAGCACGAAGGCACCACCTACGTCGGTGCCGAGTTGATGATCAAAGTCATTGGGGACGGGAGCAGCTGATGAGCAAGTTCGTGCTGACCGACGTGCGGCTGTTCACCGGCGGCGCCGACCTGACGGGCCAGTCCAACAAGGTGGAGATCTCCGCCGAGGTCGAGGACAAGGACACCACCAACTACGCCTCGCAGGGCTGGAAGGAAGTCCTGGGCGGGCTCGCCTCGTCTGAGATCTCCGGCGAGGGCCAGTGGGAGGCCGGCGACCCCGGCAAGGTCGACGACCACTCCTGGTCGTCCCTGGGCGGCGTCGGCCCATGGTCGGTCGGCCCGCAGGGTGCCGCGGTCGGTGGCCTGTCGTACTTCACCAGCGCCCTGCGTGCGGACTACAAGCTCGGCGACGCGGTCGGCGAGGTCGCCCCCTGGACGGGCACCGCGAAGTCCTCGTGGCCGCTCGTGCGCGGCCAGTTCGCCCACCCGCCGGGCACGGCCCGCACCGCGACCGGCACCGGCACGTCGATGAACCTCGGCGCCGTGGCGGCGGGCAAGCGGCTGTACGCCTCCCTGCACGTCCTGTCGGTGGCCGGCACCTCCACGCCGACCATCACGGGTCGTATCGAATCGGACGACGCAACCGGATTCGCGTCGCCCACAACGCGTCTGACGTTCTCCGCGGCAACTGCGGTGGGCGGTCAGATCCTCCGCACGGATGGCACGGCCATCACGGACACCTGGTGGCGGGTGGCGTGGACGATCTCCGGCACCTCCCCTTCGTTCCTGTTCGTCTCCTCTATCGGGATCTGGTGATCACCCATGGCCAAGATGGTTCTGCTGGCGGAGTTCGTCAGCCTCAACGGCACCGACCTGTCCTCGTTCTGCCGCAAGGCGGAGTTGTCGACGGAGGTCGAGGACAAGGAGGTCACGACCTACGCGTCGCTCGGCTGGAAGGAATTGCTGGGCGGGCTCAAGTCCGGTGAGCTGGGGCTGGAGTTCCTCCAGGACGTCGCGGCCACACAGATCGACTCGATCATGTGGCCGCTGCTCGGCCTGGTCGTGCCGTTCGAGGTCCGGCTGTCGCAAGCCGCCGTCGGCACCTCCAACCCGAAGTGGACAGGCAACATCCTGATCAACGGCTGGAACCCCATCGAGGGCTCCGTCGGCGACGAGGCGTCCGTGTCGGTCGGCTACCCCACGTCGGGTGTCGTCACAAGGGCGACCGCGTAATGGCCTCCGGCGAGCCGCCGTTCGACCTGCAATGCACGCACGAGGGCCTCGACTCCCTGGTGCGTGCACTACGCGAGGAGGAGGACGGCAAGCAGCTGCGCAAGGACCTCGCGAAGAACATGCGCGACGCGCTCCGGCCCGGGGCGGAACACGCCAAGTCGGCCGTCATGGGCATGATCTCCACTGGCGGCCTGCCGACCAGCCCGGCCCTGCGGACGGCCATTGCCCGCAAGATCCGGCCCGAGGTGAAGCTGGGCGGCCGCTGGTCCGGTGCCCGAGTGAAGGCCTTCAAAACCAAGAACATCCGGGGATTCCCCAACGCCCCCAAGCGCACCAACAGGGCGAGCGGCTGGCGTCACCCCGTGTTCGGCAACCGCGAAGTGTGGGCGCAGCAGCGCGGCAAGATCGGCTGGTTCGACCGCTCATTCCAGGGCCGTGAAGGCCTCTACAAGGAGGCGGTCGAGGCCGCCATGAACGACATGGCCCAGCGCATCGCGTCCCGGGTCCGATAAGAGGGGGAGCCCCGATGTACCTGGTCTATCAGCGTGAGGGCGACACGGAGCCGAAGCGGTGGAGGTACAACCCGAACAAGCTCATGTCCCCCGAGCGGGAGATGCTCGAGCGGCGCACCGGCAAGAACTTCACGGAGTTCACCGTCGACGTCCAGAAGGGCAACAGCCAGTGCCGTCGCGCGCTGCTGTTCATGTTCCTCAAGCGGGAGCACCCGGGCGTGAAGTACGACGACGTCGACTTCGCGTGGGACGAACTCACCCTGGAGATGTCCAAGGGCGAGTTGCTGCTGGTGCGTGAGCAGATCGTCGACAGCGTCCCGCCAGACCAGCTGGCGGCCGTCCTGGAGAACATCGACGGCCAGATCGCCGAGGCGTTCGAGGACCCTGACGAAGAGGGAAAAGCGCGTCTGCCCGTCGCCGACTGAGGCGGCTGGGCGACGCGGCCAACCTGCTGGGCATCCGCCCCTGGGAGTGGGACCTGATGACGGTGGAGCAGACCGATCACGTCCTCGACTGGCTGGACGCCTACGAGAAGGCGCAGGACGAGGCGAACAAGAAACTCAAATAGGGGAGGTGAGCCATGAGCGACACCTCCCTGGTGTTCAACCTCGTGGCACGAGACCGGGCGTCGGCCACGGTGGACAAGTTCAAGGAGAACGTGTCCACCGCGGCGACCGGTATCGGCGCCGGGGTCGCGGCAGCGCTCGGCGTCGGCGTCGCCGCGAACCTGGACATGGAGGCTGCGGGCGACAAGCTCGCCGCACAGCTGGGCATCGGACCGGCCAAGGCCGCCGAGTTGTCGAAGGTCTCGTCGCACGTCTACGCGCAGGCGTGGGGCGACTCGACCGAGACCGTCAACGAGGCCGTAAAGGGCGTCTACCAGAACATCGGCGACACCGCGAAGGCCAAGGGCGGCCTGGAGGGCGTCACCACCAAGGCGCTCGCCCTGTCGGAGACGTTCGACCAGGAGGTCGGGCCGACCACCGCGGCCGTCGGTCAGATGCTCAAGACCGGCCTGGCGAAGAATGCCGACGAGGCGTTCGACATCCTCACGCGCGGCTTCCAGACCGGCGCCAACAAGGCGGACGATCTGCTGGACACCGTGAACGAGTACGGCGTCCAGTGGAAGAAGTTCGGCCTCGACGGCAAGACCGCGATGGGTCTGCTCTCGCAGGGGCTCAAGGGCGGCGCCCGGGATGCTGATCTCGTCGCCGACAGCATCAAGGAGTTCTCGATCCGCGCGATCGACGGCTCGACAACTACAGCGGCCGGCTTCAAGGCGATCGGTCTGGACGCGGGCACCATGGCTGCGCAGATCGCCAAGGGCGGCACGTCGGCGTCCGGTGCGCTGGATCTGACGCTCGACAAGCTGCGCGCGATGCCCGACAAGAACAAGCGGGCCGCGGCCGCGGTGGAGCTGTTCGGTACACAGGCAGAGGACTTGGGGGACGCGCTCTATTCCCTCGACCCGTCCAAGGCCACGGCCACGATCGGCAAGGTCGGCGGGGCCGCGGACAAGATGGCGAAGACCGTGGGCGACAACCCGAAGGCCGCGCTGGAGTCGTTCAAGCGGCAGGCCATCGTGAAGCTCGCCGAGATCGCGGGCGTCTTCGTCACGTTCGGCATGGCCAACAAGGGCATCGTCGAGCCCCTGGCCTACACGCTCGGCGGGCTGGCTCTGGTGATCCTGGCGGTCAAGGGCGGCATGATGGCCTGGTCTGCTGCCCAAGCCGTGTGGACCGCTGCAACCACGATTGCGACGGGTGCCCAGTGGCTGTGGAACGCCGCCATGGACGCGAACCCCATGGTGTTCGTCATCATCGCCATCGTCGCCCTGGTTGCCGCGATCGTCGTGATCGCCACCAAGACGACGTGGTTCCAGACGCTGTGGCGGAACGTGTGGGGCGCGATCACGTCCAGGGTGAGCGCTGCTTGGACGTTCATGCGCGACAGCGTGTTCGCGCCGATCGGCCGGTTCTTCACTCAGACCATCCCCCGCTGGGCGGGCATGGTCCGGGACAAGATCGTCGGTGCCTGGTCGGCCACGAAGACGAAAGTGCAGACCACGGTCGGCGACCTGGTCGGCTGGGTGCGCGGCAAGTGGAACGACTTCATCAGCTTCTTCTCCAAGCTCCCCGGCCGGATCGGGAAGATCACCGGCGGCATGTTCAACGGCGTGAAGACCGCGTTCAAGTCGGCGATCAACTGGGTGATCGGGAAGTGGAACAACTTCGGATTCAGCATCGGCGGCGGCAGCTTCATGGGCGTCGACATCCCGAAGGTATCGATCGGCACCCCGAACATCCCCTACCTGGCCAAGGGCGGTCTCATCAACCGGGCCGGTATGGCCATGGTCGGTGAGCGCGGCCCCGAGGTGCTCTCGCTGCCCAGGGGCGCCGGCGTCACGCCGCTGTCCCGGGGCGGAGCACCGGCCCAAGTCACTGTGCTGATCAAGGTGGAGGGGCCGGAGTCGGTCAAGCGGCTCATCCGCGAAATCGTCGCGATCGACGGCGGCGGCAACGTCCAGGCCACCTTCGGCAACGGGTAAGGAGGCTCGGCGTGGTCTTCCCCCAGACGCCGCTGATCGTCGCCATCAAGCTGTTCCTGGGCGGCTCCTGGGTGGACGTCACCCTCGACGTCTACGCCCGCGACCGCATCGCGGTCACCTGGGGGCGGCAGGACTGGGCGTCGACCGCGGACACCACGAAGTGCCCGCTGACCTTCAACAACGGCACCAGCAAGGCGAGCCCTGGCGTCGTCGGCAGGTACTCGCGCAAGAACCCGGGCAGCGACCTGTACGGGCTGCTCGGGCGCAACACCCCCGTGCGATTGGACCTCACCACCCCTGCCGGGGTGGTGGCCAGCCGGTTCGAGGGCCACATCTCCAGCTGGCCCACCCGCTGGGACCTCTCCGGCAAGGACGTCTACACCACCGTGCAGGCCAACGGCATCCGCCGCCGCCTCACGCAGGGCACCAAGCCGCTCAAGGACGCGCTGCGCCGCCACATCGCCGCCTCCCAGCCCCTGCGGTACTGGCCGCTGACCGACGGCGAGCGGGCCCGGGAAGGCTCCGAGGTCGCCGTCGGCTCGCAGCCGATCCGGGCCATCGGCACCGCGGGCAGCTTCTACCAGGGGCAGCCGGACTGGGGGAAGGGATCGCTGTCGGCGTGGCTGGACCCGGTGGTGCAGCTGCCCTCCAGCACCGAGGGCAACCTCACCGTCAAGGTCACGCCCATCGTCTCGACCTCGTGGACGGCCGACTACTACCGGGCCGGGGCGGGCGGGCAGGACGACGACTTCACCGTCTTCGACACCGGCCAGGGCACGGACGCCGATCCGGTCCTGGCATGGATCGTGGACACCGACCGGGTCACCAACGACGTCGAACTGCGGGTGTTGTCGTCGGGGGAGACCATCTCCTCCATCGCCAACCTGACCACAGTCGCCAGCCCGGGAATCTTCGACACCTCACTGCACATGATCCGCCTGACGACCACGGCGAACGGCGGCTCGACAGACTGGACGCTCGTCATCGACGGGGCCACCGTCGCCAGTGGCACGTATGCCGTATTGCACCGGCCCGTCACCCGGTTCCGCTTCCGGTGGGGCGCCTTCTCCTCCATGGCCGATCCCATGGCGCTGGGGCACATCGCCTACTGGGGAGACTCGCCCCCGTCCGCGGCCTCCACATGGCGGGCCGCCCAGGGCTACGACCGGGAGCTGTCCGGCCGCCGTATCGAGCGGCTGTGCACCGAGCAGGGCGTGCCGCTCACCGTGAACGGCAACCTCGACCAGAGCGTCGCCATGGGCCCGCAGAAGGCGGGCGCATTCCTTGACCTGTTGCAGTCCGCCGCAGATGTCGACGGCGGCGTCCTGTACGAGGCACGCGACACCGTGGGGCTCGCCTACCGGACCTGTAGATCCAAATACAACCAAGGGGTGTGAGCTGTGGCTTTCGACGTCAAGTCGGTGTGGGCGGGCGCCCTGACATCCACCTCGGTACGGGTCATCGCCGACACCGCCCCGGCCACCGCCGGATCCCTGCTCGTCGCCGACAACGAGGCCATGACCGGCCCGGTCACCCTCGGACCGATCTCGCCCACCACTGAGGGCATCCTCGCCTTCACCGTCACCGGCCTGACGCCGAACACCCGCTACTGGTACGTCGTCGACGCCGGCGGCCTGAACGTCTCCTACAAGGGCACCTTTAAGACGCACCCCGGGCTGATCGGCGAACCCGCCTCGTACCTGTTCGGCGCGGCCGGCGATGCCGGGCTCACCGGTGACGGCTACGACGGCTACATCACCAGCGCCGTCTCGAACAGCCCGGTCTTCGACACGATGACCGCACAGTCCCGCGCCGAGGACTGGGCGTGGTTCTCTCACCTCGGGGACCTGCACTACCGCAACATCACGACCAACGATGTGACGCTGTTCCGCGCGGCCTACGACGACAATTTCAACTACAACCTGGGCTTCAACCCGGGCGCCCGCCAGGGGACGTTCCTGCGCGGGCAGGCCATCACGTACATCTGGGACGACCACGACTTCGGCGGCAACAACTCCGACCGCACCGTCGCCTCACGGCCGGCCGCCCAGCAGGTCTACCGCGAGTGCGTGCCCTCCTACCCGCTCGCCGACGCCGCCGGGATCTACCAGTCGTGGCAGGTGGGCCGCGTCCTGTACGTGGCGACCGACTCGCGCAGCTTCCGGGATCCCAACAGCAACCCGGTGACCCCGACGAAGACGATGCTCGGGACCGCCCAGAAGACGTGGCTGGAGAACCTCCTCACCACCAGCAGCGCCGAGGCCCTGGTGTGGCAGTCCTCATCCCGCTGGGTGGGCGGCACCGACACCTGGCAGGACTTCCCATACGAGCGCGCCGAGATGGTCCAGATGTTCGGGGACACCGGATGGCTGGACCGCATGCTGTTCATGACCGCCGACATGCACTCGGTGTCGATCTCCACCGGACCGAACAACCCCTACGGCCGCTTCCCCATGTTCATGTTCGCGGGCATGGACGCCGGCGCCTGGGCCACCGGAACCGAGTACGACCTCGGGTCGATCGCCGGGCGCCGCCAGTACGGCACCATGCGCGTACAGGACAACGGGCACACCATCGCCCTGACCGGAACCGGCTACCACGACGGCACGGTGCTGACGAGCCACACCGCCTACGTGCACGTCGGCACCCCGGTCTTCGCCCTGGACTACGCGGCCGGGCATGTCTCGGAGCCCCTGTCGCCCACCGATGACGACCAGGGCCTGCGCAACGAGATCACCGCGCAGCGTGACGACGGCGGCGAGTACACCTACGCCCAGACCACCGGCCCGAACAACACCGGTGACCCCGCCGAGAGCGCGGACGCCGTGGGCCTGTACGAAGAGGCCGTCTCCGTCAACGTTTCCGACGACGACCAGCTGCCCGACCAGGCGTCATGGCGCGTCCACCTCGGCACGGTCGACGAAGACCGCTACCCGCGCGTGCGCATCGACCTGGCCAAGAATCCCGGCCTGGCCGACGAGGTCACCGGCCTGTACGTGGGCGACCGCGTCACGATCGCCAACCCGCCGGCGTGGATGGCGCCCGACGTCATCGACCTGATCGCCGAGGGCGGTACGGAGACGGTCGGGCACCCCATCGACTGGGATGCGGAGTTCAACGCCTCGCCCGGCTCACCGTGGACCGTCGCCCAACTGCCCCGCCCGCAGGCCATCGTCCACGGCACCTTCGAGACCGACCTGGGCGGTTTCACCGGTGAGGGAGGCGCCGCCGTCGCCCGGGTGGCCGCGCCAGGCCTGCCCCCGTTCGACACCTCATGGTCGGTGCGCATCACCCCGGACGGCGTCACCGCCACCGGCGGCGCCGTCGGCACCCTCACCGCGACGAGCACGGTCATCCCCGGCGAGCAGTATCTCCTCACCATGTGGGCCTACTCGGCGACCGGCATGGCCGACGTCCGCCCCGGCGTCCACTGGTACGACCAGGCCGGAACGCTCCTGTCGTCGGACGGCGCCGCGCAGCCCGCCCTCCCCGCGGGCGTGTGGACGCTCATGACCTCGGTGGTGACCGCCCCGGCGAACGCCACCCGGGCCAAGGCCCGCGCACGCCACGGCGGCACCCCCGCTGCGAGCGCCGTCTGGCACGCCGACGAGGTCGCCATCTGGGAGACCCGCGCCACCGGCTACTCGGCCGGCCCCAACAAGCCCAACCGATGGGACACCTCCGGCAGCCAGCTGGTGACCGCCGTCACGAGCAGTGCCACCCAGCTGATCGTGCACACCCCACCGAACAACGTCTTCGACCGGTCGCCGTGGATCAACTCGACCGGGCTACGGACCCTGTTCCCCACGCACTTCCCCTTCGACCTGCGGCTCGGAGGGGAGACCGTGCGCGTCACGGCCATCGAGCCGGGCGCCTGGGACACCTTCACCCGCACCACGTCCAACGGGTGGGGCAGCGCCAACTCCGGCCAGGCCTGGACCTCGACGGGCGGGGCGACAGCGGACTACTCCACCAACGGCAGTGTCGCCGCCCACTCGATGACCTCGGTCAACGTGTCCCGCTACAGCACCGTCACCGCACCGGGCCCGGACCTCGACATGCGGGCCGACGTCTCCACCGGCGTCCTGGCCACCGGCGGACCCCACTACCTCCACCTGACCGCCCGCTGGACTGACGCGAACAACAACTACACGGCACGCCTCGGGTTCACGGCGACCCAGACCTTGGAGCTGGTCATCCAGAAGCGCGTGGGCGGCACGCAGACGGACCTGGTCACCGTGACCGTGCCCGGCGTCCATGTCGCAGCGACGTTCTACACGGTCCGATTCCAGCTCGACGGCTCGTCCCTGCGGGCCAAGGCCTGGCCGCGGAGCGTCGCCGAGCCCGGACGCTGGCACGCGACCGTCACGGACACGGCGCTGACGGCAGCCGGATCGGCCGGAGTGCGCACGGTGCTGTCCTCAGCGACCACCAACACGCTCCCGGTGACCACGTCCTACGACAACTTCGAGATCACCACCCCGCAGCGGGTCACCGTCCAGCGCAGCATCAACACCGTCGTCAAGGCGCAGACCGCCGGCACTGCGGTATCGCTCGCCCAGCCCGCCGTCGTGGCCCTGTAGGAGGAAGCCAGTGTCCATCCCCCAGTGGTTCGCCGGGCAGGTCATGACCGCGGACGCCGCGAACGCCCGGCACCCGAAGCTGGTCCAGCAGGAGAACGACCAGATCGTCACCAGCTCCATCACCCCAGTCAACTCGGAGATCGTGTTCACCCCCGAGCCGAACGCGACGTACATGTACTGGCTGTGGGTCAGCTACTCAGCAACCGTGAACAACGGTCTCCGGTGGCAGTGGCTCGCCGCTGGCGCAACGTTCTGTTCGTTCACTCAGACGATCTCCAACCCGGGGGCGGGCACAACGGTGAACAGCCCTCAGTCGGTGAACTTCCGGCGGCCAGGGAACACGACGGGACGCCTGGCGGGCGGCTCTGACTCGACATCCCCGCCGGGTGGGTTCCACAGCGCCTACGACCAGGGCACGTTCACCACCGACGGCACGATCAGCTCCGTTGCGATGCAGTTCGCCCAGGCCGTCTCACACGCCAACCAGACCATTCTGCGTGGCGGAAATCAGACTCGGATGATCTACACCCGCATCGGCTAATCCGCCCGCTCCTGTACCGCCCCGCGCCAATGGCCGGGGCCTTTCTCATGTCTGGAGAACCCATGGCGACACCGCTCACCCCGGACCGGCTGCTCGCGATCCTCAAGGCCGAAGGCGTGAAGACCGCCGAGTACCCGGGCTGGCGTACCCGCGAGCGGGACGACGAGACGGGCAAGCCGTTCGGCCCAGTCCACATGATCCTCAACCACCACACGGCAGGCCGCGACTCGCTCGCCGTCGTCGCCAAGAACGGCGTCGCCGGACTGCCCGGGCCGCTCGCCCACATCCACCTCGCCAAGAGCGGGCTGGCCACGATGTGCAGCGCCGGCCGGGCCAACCACGCCGGGCTGATGGCGAAGAACGCATACGACTCCTTCAACACCGAGTCGTCCACCCATCCCGCGCCGTCCAAGGCCTCCGGCACCGTCGACGGCAACGACGTCTCATACGGCATCGAGACCGAGAACCTCGGCAACGGCACGGACGTCTACCCGCGGGCGCAGTACGACGCGTGGGTGCGGATCAACGCCGCCTTCTGCCGGGCCTACGGCTGGTCGGCCGAGTCCTGCGGCTGCCACAAGGAGACGTCGATCGAGGGGAAGGTCGACCCCTTGGGCCCGGTCGAGGGGTACGGCACCCGCGGCAAGTTCTCGTACACCGGCAAGCAGTTCCGCGCGGACGTCGCCGAGCGCCTGAAGCACCCCGCCTCGTGGCTGCCGCCGGTCACCCTCCCCGCCCCGCTCCCGGGCCCGGTCCCGAAGCCGACCACCGAGGAACGTCTCTCCGCCTTGGAGAGGCGCGTCACCGAGCTCGAGAAGAAGTGAGGTACTCCCATGCCTGAGTTCACCCTGCCCGGCGACGCCGAGACCGTCGTCAAGACCGCAAAGACCTACGCCATCGACCTCGCCGAACGCGTCCTCTGGACGTTCCTCACCGCGGCCGGAGGTGTCGCCCTCGCGGCTGGCCCGGCGAGCATGTTCTCCGCCTCGTTCTGGCAGACCGTCGGCGTGGCCGGGATCGCCGCAGTCGGCTCTCTCGTCAAGGGCGTGCTCGCGCGAGTCGTCGGCAACAAGAACAGCGCGTCGACCGCCTCGGGCGTCTGACCTGCACCGTGCGAGCGTCTTGGAGGTGGCATGGACGCCGCCCTCGTCACAGCTATCGGCGTGATCGGCAGCGCCGCGGTGGCCGGGGCGGCAGCCATGTACGGCTCGAAGGTCGCAGGGCGGACCCAGCGGGAGGGCAACGCAGTGAACGGCTTCAACAGTCTGACGGACCAGCTGCAGGAAGAACGCAAGGAGCTGCGCGCCGACTTGGCCGCACTGCGCCTGGAGCTGGCCACCGAGCGGGCAGAAACGGCACGCCTGAAGCTGCTGGTGCAATCCCTCGGAGGGCAGCCATGACGCGCACCGAGCGGGTACTTGCCCACCGCTGGAAGCCGATAGCTCTCCTCGCGTTCCTCTTGTTCCTCACCGGCGCCGTACTCCTCGTCTACGTGCGCGTCCAGGCCGAAGCCACGCGCGCCGACCAGCTCGCCGACGAGGCGGACCTGCGCGGCACCGCGGTGTCCACCCTCGCCGGGGACGTGCGGGCCCTGAGGGAGCAGGTCAAGGCCAAGGGCGGGACACCGGTCGCCCCGGACCCGACCAAGGCCGTCAAGGATCTGCCCGACCGTGCCGAGGTTCCCGTGCCCATCCCCGGACCACCCGGCCCGAAGGGCGACAAGGGCGACCCCGGCATGGCCGCGCCCACCATCACCCCGTCGCCTGGCACATCCGGGGCGCCCGGCGCCAATGGCTCCAACGGCGTCACCGGACCCCAAGGCCCCCAGGGCGACCAAGGCGACCCCGGAGTTGCTGGCCCCCAGGGCGAGCAGGGAGTGCAGGGCGACCGCGGCGCCACCGGCCCCGCACCGTCCGGCTGGACGTACACCGACGGCACCGGCGCCACCTACGAGTGCACCCCTGACGATGACGGGTCCACGCACTACACCTGCCGCTCGACCAGCAGCGGCAGCACGCCGCCGTCCCAGGGTCACGGTCTGCTCGGCTCCGCAGTACTCGCCATGACCGCCCGGTACCGGAAGTTGTAACGAAATACGTGACGAAATACGTGACGCGGCCCCGCCTTCCTTCGGGAGGGCGGGGCCGCTTTCGTGCGTCCAGGGGTGGGATCTGTCTCCCACCCTTACGGCTTGGGCAGCTCGGTCACGAACGTTCCGATGCCCGGTTGCATCTGTGCGAGGCCGGCGTCCCGCAGCTCGGAGAGCACCCGGCGGGCGGTCATCTGCGCGATGCCGAACTCGGCGTGGAGGGCGAGCACGCCCGGCAGCTGCTCGCCCGGCGGATACGTTCCGTCTGCGATCCGCGCCTCGATGATCTCGTACACCTGCTGCCATCGCGGGATGTCCGGCTTCCAGTCCATGATCTCGACGCTAGGCACGACAGGCTCACCCGGCGAGACGAGATTGCCTGACACGCCTAGCTACCCTAGCTACCTAGGTCTACGCTGCGGAGACACAGAGAACCCCGGCGGCCGTGTCACCGACCCCGGGGGATGGCCGACTGGATGGAGTCGACATGGCAGAGCCTACGCACGCGCCTGCGTCCCGCACAGACCGGGCGCCAACGGTCCAGTGGTGCGACTGGCACAAAGGCCCGTCGGAGACCGCGGTCCTCGTGGACGCGATCGAGCGGAACTCCGCCCCGCCCTACCCCCTGTACGCGTGCGCCCCCTGCCGTGAGCAGCGCGGCCTCATCCCGCTCGCCGACCAGCCATGAGCACGCCGGAGAAGACCCCGGAGTGCCAGCACGAGATGCACGACCTGTGCCGTGGCCCCGCGGTTCTACGACGCGCCGGCGCCCCGCGCTGGGAGGTACCGGTCTTGACGGTGCGCTGCGACTGCCATTGCCACGGCGGTAGGCGCTAGGACTCCCGTCCGTTCCCGTACCCCGTGAGATCTGGGGGCGGGCGGGACCAGGCCCCGGCCGGACGCCGATCCGGCCGGGGCCCTTTTGCGCCCAACCTTGGATTCGAAGGCGATCTCGAACGTCGCCGAAATCGGCCGAGAAACCGCAGGTCAGAGGCATGGGTGGGCACTGGTGCCCACCCATAGGAGCAAGATCCTTTTAGTGGTGGCACAAAGCTAGATTGGGGTTGCCGGAGCCGGTGCCTCCACTGATGAGGAAGGACAACCGGGCGTCCAGCAGCGCTCTGAGCACCCGGTCCCCGCCGGGCGGCACCGTCCCCGCCGCGACCAGCTCGTCGAGGGTGAACGCGCGCGGCCGTACGACGCGCAGGGAGAGGCAGGTGGAGCCGACGGCGACCGGTGGCAGCACCGCGTGCAGACGTGTCCCGTCCGGCAGCCGGGCGTCCACCCAGGGGCGGGCGTCGTCGAGCCTTCTGCCGGCCACTGCCGCGAGGCGTTGCGCGAGACGTCGTACGGCTGCCGCATCCGGAAAGGACACGGCGGTCAGCTCCAGGCCACCGCCCCGGTCCACCCACACCCGGTCGGGCGCCGACACCAGCACATCGGTCACCGACGAGTCGGCGAGCAGCGGTTCCAGCGGGCCGCTGCCGACCAGTTCGGAGCGCAACCGCTCGGCCGCGCCGAGGACTTCGGCGTCCCCGAGCACCCGCCCCTGTTCGCGCAGCGCCTGAGCCACGCGCGCGGGGGTCGGCTCGGAGCCGCTCTCGGCCAGCCATTGGCGAACGCCGTCCAGCAGCCCCGCACGTCCGTCGGACCCGCCGCCGGGTCCGTCCCACGCCTCCGTACCCGCCGGCAGGGAGCCTCCGGGACCGCCCCATGTATCCGTCCGCCCGGACAGGTAGTGCCTGGGCCCCTCCCGCGCACCTGTCCACCGGGGCAGAACCGGCCCAGGTCCGTCCCGCGCGTCCGTCCGACCGGACAAGGAGTGCCCGGGTCCGTCCCGCGTGTCCGCACGCCTGGGCGAATAGCCCTCGCTTGTGTCCTCGGGACTCGGTCCCGTTCGCGTGTCGAGTCCCGGGCCGCGCTCCGCGCCTGTAGTCACTTCCCAGCTCATACGCCCCCTCCTTCGACCGGAACCCGCTCCCAGAAGGCCGCGCAGAACCGGGCCAGAGGCCCCCTCGGCAGGCTCCCTGGCGGCGGACCGCCGTCCAATGGGAAGGACTCGGCAGGCACTTCGCCCACCAGGGGCAGGTCGAGGAGACGGGCGACCTCGCGGTCGTCGAGGCCCGGCGCGTAGGGCCCCCGCACCACGGCCCTCAGATCGCGCAGGACCATGCCGACCGCGGATGCCACCCGCCCGGCCGCCGCGATGGAGCGCAGGTCGGCGGGGACCACCAGCAGCCCCACATCGAGCTGGGCGAGGATCTCGGCGACGCCCTCGTCGATGCGGCGGGGCAGATCGACGACCACCACACCGCCGCGGCGTCTGGCCGCGGCCAGGACCGCGCGTACCGCTTGCGGGGGGATGGTGACCGCGTCGTTCCGATCCCAGCTGAGGACCCGCAGCGCGTGCAGTTCGGGCAGGGACTCCTCCAGGGCGCCGCCGCCGACCCTGCCGCGGGATCCGGCGAACGCCGGCCAGCGCAGGCCCTCGGCCGCCTCTCCACCCAGGAGTACGTCGAGTCCGCCACCGAGAGGGTCCGCGTCCACGAGCAGGGTGCGCTTCCCCTCACGCGCCGAGGTGAGGGCGAGCGCGCAGGCCAGCGTGGAGGCACCGGCCCCGCCTCGGCCGCCGAGCACGCCGACGGTGAGGGCGGGCCGGCCGACGCCTTCGGCCACATCGGCGATGCGGTCGACCAGCCATTGCTCGCCGTCCGGAAGCATCAGGACGTTGTCGGCGCCGATCTCGACGGCCCGCCGCCAGACTCCGGGATCATCCTGATCCCGGCCGACCAGCACCACTCCCCTTCTCCGCGCGGCCGCACGCACCCGCGGTGCGGCGTCGTCGCCGACGAGGACGAGAGGCGCCGCCTCCCAGCAGCCCCTGCGATCCGGAATCCCGTGGTGGACCTCGGGACGCGCGCCTGCCGCCGCGCACAGGCGCAGCAGGTCGTCGAGGAGTTCGACGTCCTCGGTGACAATCAATGGTCCGCCCTGCCGCCCCTCGGCGGTCGGCGGCCTGTCATGGGTGATGGCTCCCGCCACGATCTCCAGCCCCCTTCGCTGCTTCTGGCGCGGGGCCCTCCAGGACCCCGCGATTCCCGCTCGTATGAAGGACCGGCAAGCGGCCTCCATATGAACGGCCGATACGAACCGGCCAAACGCGTCCGCCAAACGGAACCGGCCATGAACTGGCCGCAAGCGGAGCGCGTGGGAATCACGGTGCGGCGATCCCGGAAATCGTGTGGATCTTGGTCGAAAACTGTGGACAACGCAGCGGCTGTGAATATCGCCTTCACTCCTACCGGTGAGCGCTCAACGACTTCCGCAGAGCATCCCAACGACTACACAGAGTGATGGATCGCGGGTACGCCAAGAACGCGGTATCAACGGTGCGGAGGAGGCTCCGGGGTCGCGCAGAAGAGGGCGAAAACCCATCCGGACATGCGACGACCCCCGCCGGGGGGGAGAGCGGGGGTCGTCCCCACGGCCGACTCGGGGGGGGAGGAGTCGGACCGGGTTAGCACGGTCGCGAACGATCCGTGACTTCCATGGTGTACCCGAGAGCCTTCTCAGGCAAACCCACGCGCCTCACCTTACGCCGAATGGTGGGCCCTATGCTCAACCTCGTGGAAAACCACTCCTTGCCTCGTACAGCAGCCTTCTTTGACCTGGACAAGACGGTCATTGCGAAGTCGAGCACGCTCACCTTCAGCAAGTCGTTCTACCAAGGCGGGCTGATCAACCGCAGGGCGGCCTTGCGTACCGCATACATCCAGTTCGTGTTCCTGGCGGGCGGCGCCGACCACGACCAGATGGAGCGGATGCGCAAGCACATGTCCACGATGTGCCGCGGCTGGAACGTCCAGCAGGTCAAAGAGATCGTCGCCGAGGCACTGCACGACCTCATCGACCCGATCATCTACGACGAGGCCGCGTCGCTCATCGAGCAGCACCACAAGGCCGGTCGCGACGTCGTGATCGTGTCCACGTCCGGCGCCGAGGTGGTCGAGCCGATCGGCGAGCTGCTCGGCGCGGACCGCGTGGTGGCGACCCGCATGGTCGTCGGCGAGGACGGCTGCTTCACCGGCGAGGTCGCGTATTACGCCTACGGGCCCACGAAAGCCGAGGCGATCAAGGAACTGGCCGCGTCCGAGGGCTACGACCTCCCCCGCTGCTACGCCTACAGCGACTCGGCGACCGATCTGCCGATGCTGGAGTCGGTCGGACACCCGCACGCGGTGAATCCGGACCGTGCGCTGCGCCGCGAGGCCGTCGCCCGCTCGTGGCCGATTCTGGACTTCCACCGTCCGGTCCGGCTGAAGCAGCGGCTGCCCACCCTGTCCGTACCTCCCCGTCCGGCGCTGGTCGCGGCGGCCGCGATAGGAGCGGCGGCGGCCACGGCCGGCCTCGTCTGGTACGCCAGTCGGCGTCGCACATCGGTGGCGTGAGCCGTCACGCGTGCGCGTGCGGCCCATCAATGTCCATTTCCCGACCTTTTGAACCTAAAAGTAAAGAAGTGCGGCTCAGGGCTTCCGCTTCCTCTGGACCTGGAGTACAAAGGGTTTAGCGGCCCGCGAGACCAAGGACATCCGAGAGGATCACCTTCAAACGCAACCAGGCCCCACGGACCGAGCATGAACATCGAGCACCCACGCGACGTCGACCCGTCGATTACGGGCCAGCCGCACCAGGTGACGGGCAGAAGTTCCCGACCTGATGGGCAATATCTCGAGGACGCTTGGTAACCCGGTGAACATGCCAGCGGCGGTACGAGAACTCGTACCGCCGCAACCCTTCTCCGGCCCTTCGCGCGCGCCCTTTACGCGGCGCCGCGCTGAAGCGCCTCGCAGACCGCAGCGGACTCCCTGACGCCCAGCTCGACGGCCCTGCCGCAGTGGGCGATCCACGCGGCCATACCGTCCGGGGTACCGGAGACGTATCCGTCCAGCGCCGCGAGATAGGCCGCACGGCCGAGTTCCGCGTGACCGACCTCCGCCGGGCAGATGGACTTCGGGTCGAGACCGCTGCCGATCAGGACGATGCGTTCGGCCGCGCGCGCTACCAGTCCGTTCTGGGAGGTGAAGGGGCGCAAGGCGATCAGTTCACCGTGGACGACGGCCGCCGTGACCAGGGCAGGGGCCGCGCCGCCCGCGATGATGAGCTGCGAGAGACCTTCGAGACGACCGGCGACCTCGTTCGCGTCGGGCAGCGGCAGCTTCACCAGGGGTTCGTCGACCTGCTCCCCGCTCTGCCGCGGCCGGCCGACCTCCTCGCCCTGCTCGGCCGCCGCCACCAGGTGCAGCCGGGCCAGTACGCGCAGGGGCGACTGCCGCCAGATGGACAGGAGCTGGCCCGCCTCGGCGGTCAGCCGCAGGGCGGCTCCGACCGTGCGGGCCTCGTCGTCCGCGCTGAAGTCGGTACGCCGGCGCACCTCTTCGAGCGCCCAGTCTGCACCGGACAGCGCCGCGGAACCGCGGGCCCCGCGCAGCGCCGCCTCGGACGTGATCTCGTTGCCGCGACGCCGCATGATCCGGTGTCCGTAGACCCGGTCCACGGCCTTGCGGACGGACTCCACGGATTCGGCCACCCCGGGAAGCGAACCCAGGGCCGCGAGCGGATCAGCGGTCGCACCTGTCGTACTCATGAGTACGACACTACGCACCCGGGGGCCGCACCCCACGAAGGAGTGGTCTTCTTCACGCGGCGTGAGCACTGAGAGCAATGATCGCACTACCCTTGGTGAACATGAAAATTGCTTTCGTCGGGAAGGGCGGCAGCGGCAAGACCACCCTGTCGTCGCTGTTCATCCGCCACCTCGCCGCCTCGGGGGCGCCGGTCGTCGCCGTCGACGCCGACATCAACCAGCATCTGGGGGCCGCGCTCGGGCTGGAAGAAGGGGAAGCCGCCGCGCTGCCCGCCATGGGCGAGCGGCTGCCGCTCATCAAGGACTACCTGCGCGGCTCCAATCCGCGCATCACGTCCGCCGATTCGATGATCAAGACGACCCCGCCCGGCGAGGGCTCACGACTGCTGCGGGTCGATGAGGCCAATCCGGTGTACGACGCGTGCGCCCGACCGGTGGAACTCGACGGCGGCGTCGCCCGTTTGATGGTCACCGGCCCGTTCACCGAGGCCGATTTGGGAGTGGCTTGCTACCACTCCAAGACCGGTGCAGTGGAGCTCTGCCTGAACCATCTCGTCGACGGCCGGAGCGAGTACGTCGTCGTCGACATGACGGCGGGCTCCGACTCCTTCGCGTCCGGCTTGTTCACCCGCTTCGACATCACGTTCCTCGTCGCCGAGCCGACCCGGAAGGGAGTCTCCGTCTATCGCCAGTACAAGGAGTACGCCCGCGACTTCGGCGTCGCCCTGAAGGTCGTCGGCAACAAGGTGCAGGGCCAGGACGACATCGACTTCCTGCGCGCGGAAGCAGGTGACGACCTCCTGGTCACGGTCGGGCACTCGGACTGGGTGCGCGCCATGGAGAAGGGCCGCCCACCCCGGTTCGAGCTCCTGGAGGAGGTCAACCGGCGCTCGCTGCACGCCTTGCGGACCGCCGCCGACGCCACCTACGAGCTGCGCGACTGGGAGCGGTACACGCGCCAGATGGTGCAGTTCCACCTGAAGAACGCCACCAGCTGGGGCAACGCCAAGACCGGGGCGGACCTCACGGCGCAGGTCGACCCCGGTTTCGTACTCGGCGAGAGTCCGATGGCCACGGCGTGAGCGGCCGACCGGCCCGACGCGCTACCGCGGCATGAACGACGGTCCGGTCCGGGGCGTCGCTACGGCTTGACCGCCGGCGCCCCGGGGACGCCCTTCGGGGCCGGGGCCGGGCGGCCCGAGAGGAAGGACGCCCAGCCCTGCTTCGGCGCCTTGCCGACCTGGAGGCCGCGGAGCCTGTCGAGGGTGGCCGGGTCCTGGGCGTCGAGCCAGTCGGCGAGCTGCCGGAAGGAGGCACAGCGCACTTCGGCCTTGGTGCAGACGCGCTCGACGACCTCGTCGACGGCACGCATGTAGGTGCCGCCGTTCCAGGACTCGAAGTGGTTGCCGATGATCAGCGGCGCGCGATTGCCGTCGTAGGCACGGTCGAATCCCTTGAGCAGGCCGTCACGCATCTGGTCGCCCCAGAACACCTGCTTGCCGGGGTCGCCCTGGGTCCGGGTACCCGACTGGTTGACCATGAAGTTGTAGTCCATGGTGAGCTGCTCGTAGGAGTGTCCGGGGAAGGGCACGAGCTGCATCGACAGGTCCCACAGCCCCTCCTTCTTCTTCGGCCAGAGCTGGTCGTTGACGCCGCTGGTGTCGTAGCGGAAGCCCAGTTGGCGGGCCGCCTTCATGAAGTTCTGTCGACCTTCCAGACAGGGGGTGCGGGCGCCGATGAGTTCCTTGTCGTAGTCGAAGGGCAGCGGCGCCGCCTTCGTCAGACCCGTGTTGGTCCTCCATGACTTCACGAACGACTTCGCCTGGGCGATCTCGCTCTTCCAGTCCGCGACCGACCACTGGCCGACCCCGGCCTCCGTGCCACAGAAGTGGCCGTTGAAGTGCGTGCCGATCTCGTTGCCCTCCAGCCACGCGCCACGCAACTGCTTGACGGTGTCCTCGATGCCCTGCTCGTCGTTGAAGCCGATCTCCGAGCTGCCGGGCGAGTGCTGCGGAGGCCGGTACAGATCACGCTTGTCCTCCGGCAGCATGTACACGCCGCTCAGGAAGTACGTCATCGTCGCCTTGTTGGCCTTGGAGAGCTTCCGGAAGTGGGAGAAGAGCTTCTGGCTGTCCTCGCCGGCGCCGTCCCAGGAGAAGACCACGAACTGCGGGGGCTTCTGACCGGGCTTCAACCGTTCGGGCCGGGGCAGATGCGGCTGCGCCCCGGTGTACGAGGTGGAGCCGTCGCCGATCAGACGGACCGCAGCCTTGGGCGCCGGGGCCCCCGCCGCCTTCTTCGCGCCGTGCGCGCCTTCCTGGGAAGCGGTGGTACCGCCCGCGCAACCGGCGAGTGCCGTGGCGCAGGCCGCGGCGAGTGCTGCACCCGCGGCGATCCTCTGGGTGGCGGCCATATTCCGCCCTCCTTTTCCTCGGTCGGCAACGCCGGTCAGGGCGTTATCGCGGTTATGTGCGGCTATGCACGGACAGCGCCGCCAAGGTTTCACGGGACCGAAGAGGAATAAATACGACAAGCCGATCAAAAGCTCGGTTCACCCTGGAGGGTGATTGGATGCCCCATTTGCTCCTATTTCCGGCATGAGCCCTTTACCTTGCATTACGATCCGTTTACCCAGCGTTGAAAATCCCGCCGCTGCACGCCGTGACCCACGGCCGCGACCCGCCCCCCGCCGCCTCGGACGGGGGATCACCTGTTCCGCGACCGCGCTGCCCCGGAGGAGACGGGAACCATGTCTGCCTGCGTCCCCACCCGCGCCGCCGACTCGACTCGGCCCGCGCACGTCCACCAGCCCCACAGCCCCCCACCGGTCCCGCCCCGCCGCTTCCGTGTCGCGGGCGCCGATCTGTCCGCCTCGATCGCGGTCTTCCTGATCGCCCTCCCGCTGTCCCTCGGCATCGCCCTCGCCACCGGCGCGCCGCTCCAGGCCGGCCTCGTCGCCGCCGCCGTCGGCGGACTCGTCGCGGGACGCCTCGGCGGCTCACCGCTCCAGGTGAGCGGACCCGCCGCCGGGCTCACGGTCGTCACGGCCGAGCTCATCCACCGCTACGGATGGCGCACGACCTGCGCCATCACCGTGCTCACCGGAATCGCCCAACTGGGCCTCGGCTGCCTGCGCGTGGCCCGCACGGCCCTGGCCGTCAGCCCCGCGATCGTGCACGGCATGCTCGCCGGAATCGGCGTGACCATCGCCGTCGCCCAGCTGCACATCGTGCTGGGCGGCATCCCGCAGAGCTCCGTCCTGGACAACCTCGTCGCGCTGCCGGACCAGGTGGCCCGCACACACCCCGCGGCGCTGTCGATGAGCGCGCTGACACTGGCGCTGCTGCTCGCCTGGCCGCGCGTTCCCGGGCGCGCCGGGCAGGTCCTGCGCAAGGTCCCCGCCGCGCTGGTCGCCGTCGCCGGAGCCACCGTGACCGCCTCGCTCGCCGGGCTGACGCTGCCCCGGGTCGACCTGCCGTCCTGGAGCAGCCATGCGCTGGCCGGGCTGCCCGAGGGTCCGGTGCTCGGCATCGCCGCCGCCGTTCTCACCGTGACGCTGGTGTGCAGCGTGCAGTCGCTGCTCGGCGCCGTCGCGGTGGACAAGCTCGTGAGCGGCCGTCCGGAACTCCAGGCTCGCGTGGGCCGTTCCGGCCTCGACCGGGAACTGCTCGGGCAGGGCGCCGCCAATGTCGTCTCCGGCGCACTCGGCGGGCTGCCGGTCGCCGGGGTCGCCGTGCGCAGTTCCGCGAATGTGCAAGCGGGTGCCATCAGCCGGAACTCCACGATGCTGCATGGCGTTTTCGTAGTAGTTGCCGCGCTGCTGATGGTCCCGATCCTGGAGCTGATCCCCCTCGCATCGCTCGCCGCCCTGGTGATGGCCGTCGGCATCCAGATGGTGTCCCTGCACCACATCCGCACGGTCACCCGCCACCGCGAGGTGCTGGTGTACGCCGTCACCACGCTCGGCGTCGTGTTCTTCGGAGTTCTCGAGGGCGTGGCGCTGGGGGTCTCCGTGGCCGTCGGTGTCGCCCTGCACCGCCTCGGGCGCACCCGCATCACGCACGAAGAGAAGGAAGGAGTCCACTACGTACACGTACGAGGGCAGTTGACGTTCCTCGCGGTACCACGACTGAGCCGGGCCCTGCACCTCGTGCCCCAAGGGGCGGACACCGTCGTGGAGTTGGACGGCTCGTTCATGGACCACGCCGCGTACGAGTCGCTGCAGGACTGGCAGAGCTCGCACACCGCCCAGGGCGGCACGGTCGAACTCACCGGGCGGACCGGAACGCGGATCGCCGAGCCCGCGGACTCCGGACACTGTCGCTGCCGGCCCTGGACACCTTGGCGGAACCACCAGTGCGAGGCCTCCGCCGACCACGGGTCCGCCTCCTCGGACACCCCTTCGACCGAAGGGACCGAGGAGACCGGCGAGACCAGGCCGAGAGGGCACCAACTGGCGCGCGGCATCAGCGCGTTCCAGCGCAACACCGCACCCCTGGTGCGGGACGAGCTGGCCCGGCTCGCACGGGAAGGGCAGCGGCCGTCCCAGCTGTTCCTGACCTGTGCGGACTCTCGGCTCGTCACCTCGATGATCACCTCCAGTGGTCCGGGAGATCTCTTCGTCGTACGGAATGTGGGCAACCTCGTGCCGTTGCCCGGAGAAGAGAGCGGGGACGACTCGGTGGCCGCGGCCATCGAGTACGCGGTGGACGTGCTGAAGGTGCGCTCCATCACGGTGTGCGGGCACTCCGGGTGCGGGGCCATGCAGGCTCTGCTGGCGTCGGAGCCCGGCGGGGCGCTCACGCCGCTCAAGCGGTGGCTGCGGCACGGGCAGCCGAGCCTTGACCGGATGGCCGCCAAGGACAGGCCGTGGACGCGGCTCGCCGGACGGGCGCCCGCCGACACGGTGGAGCAGCTCTGTCTGACCAACGTGGTGCAGCAGTTGGAGCATCTGCGGGCGCACGAGTCCGTGGCGCGGGCCCTGCGGGAGGGCGTGCTCGAACTGCACGGAATGTACTTCCATGTGGGTGAGGCGCAGGCGTATCTGTTGGCCGACGCCGACGGGATCGAGCTGTTCGACCACGTGGGCGTTGTGGAGGATCTGCGGCATCCGGCGTGACTGACGGTGGTGCGCGACCCCGGCCGGCGGGGCCGCGCACCATGTACGGCCCCCGCTTTCGGTGTTCCGGCCCCCGTCGCGGCGATGACGGGGATCCTCGACACGCCCGGCCGCGCAACGGGGTGAAGGATGGCGGCGGGGGAGGTCTAAGGCCTGCGGCGGAGGCCGCCCGGCGACAGGGAGGACTGGCCCCTCCCTGTCGCCCGAGCCGTCCCCGTGGGTGTGATCGGTGTGAACCCGATGGCCGGGGCGTACGTGCCTCAGGGTGCGGAGTCGTGTGTTCTCGTGAGAGGTGCCGGGCCCGCACCGCGGGGCACGGATGCGCCGCGCGGACCGAAGGTCCGGACCCTCGACACCCGATAGGTCTAAACCAATTTAGGATCGGGCCTTGTCACCGAGCCCTCCGGTCTGATGAGCTGTGGCCTGGGACACAACGGACACCCTGGGAAAGGGAGATGTCGTGAGCAACGAAAGCCTGGCCAACCTGCTGAAGGAAGAGCGCAGGTTCGCGCCGCCCGCCGACCTGGCGGCGAACGCCAATGTCACCGCGGAGGCGTATGAGCAGGCCAAGGCTGACAGGCTCGGCTTCTGGGCCGAGCAGGCCCGTCGGCTGACCTGGGCCACCGAGCCGACCGAGACGCTGGACTGGTCCAACCCGCCGTTCGCGAAGTGGTTCGCCGACGGGAAGCTGAACGTCGCGTACAACTGCGTGGACCGGCACGTCGAGGCCGGGAACGGTGACCGCGTCGCCATCCACTTCGAGGGTGAGCCGGGCGACAGTCGGGCCATCACCTACGCCGAGCTCAAGGACGAGGTGTCGAAGGCCGCGAACGCCCTCACCGAGCTGGGCGTCGGCAAGGGCGACCGGGTCGCCGTCTACCTGCCGATGATTCCCGAGGCCGTCGTCGCGATGCTGGCCTGCGCCCGTATCGGCGCCGCGCACTCGGTGGTCTTCGGCGGGTTTTCCGCGGACGCGATCGCCACCCGCATCCAGGACGCCGACGCCAAGCTGGTCATCACCTCCGACGGCGGCTACCGGCGCGGGAAGCCGTCCGCGCTCAAGCCGGCCGTCGACGACGCGGTGAGCCGGGTCGACGGGGTCGACAAGGTGCTGGTGGTCCGCCGTACCGGCGAGGACGTCGCCTGGACCGAGGGCCGCGATGTGTGGTGGCACGACATCGTCGGACGGCAGTCGGCCGAGCACACGCCGGAGGCGTTCGACGCCGAGCATCCGCTGTTCATCCTCTACACGTCCGGGACCACCGGGAAACCGAAGGGCATCCTGCACACCTCGGGCGGCTACCTCACGCAGGCCTCGTACACCCACCACGCCGTCTTCGACCTCAAGCCGGAGACCGACGTGTACTGGTGCACGGCCGACATCGGCTGGGTCACCGGGCACTCGTACATCACGTACGGCCCGCTCTCGAACGGCGCGACGCAGGTGATGTACGAGGGGACCCCGGACACGCCGCACCAGGGCCGGTTCTGGGAGATCGTCCAGAAGTACGGGGTGACGATCCTGTACACGGCGCCCACGGCCATCCGTACGTTCATGAAGTGGGGCGACGACATCCCCGCGAAGTTCGACCTGTCGTCGCTGCGGGTGCTCGGGTCGGTCGGCGAGCCGATCAACCCCGAGGCGTGGATCTGGTACCGCAAGCACATCGGCGGGGACCGTACGCCGATCGTCGACACCTGGTGGCAGACCGAGACCGGCGCGATGATGATCTCGCCGCTCCCCGGGGTCACCGAGACGAAGCCGGGGTCGGCGCAGCGGGCGCTGCCCGGCATCGCGGCGACGGTGGTCGACGACGAGGCGAACGAAGTACCCGACGGCGGTGGCGGCTACCTCGTGCTGACCGAGCCGTGGCCGTCCATGCTCCGCACGATCTGGGGTGACGACCAGCGGTTCCTCGACACGTACTGGTCGCGCTTCGAGGGCAAGTACTTCGCCGGGGACGGAGCCAAGAAGGACGACGACGGCGACATCTGGCTCCTCGGGCGCGTCGACGACGTGATGCTCGTGTCCGGGCACAACATCTCGACGACCGAGGTCGAGTCGGCCCTCGTCTCCCACCCGGCCGTCGCCGAGGCGGCGGTCGTGGGCGCGGCGGACGAGACGACCGGTCAGGCGATCGTCGCCTTCGTCATCCTGCGCGGGACGGCTTCCGCCGAGGACCCCGGGTTGATGGCGGACCTGCGCAACCACGTGGGCACCACGCTCGGTCCGATCGCCAAGCCGAAGCGGGTCCTGCCGGTGGCCGAGCTGCCGAAGACCCGGTCGGGGAAAATCATGCGCCGCCTGCTGCGCGACGTGGCCGAGAACCGCGAACTCGGTGACGTCACGACGCTCACCGACTCCACGGTGATGGACCTGATCCAGGCGAAGCTGCCGGCCGCGCCCAGCGAGGACTGACGCGGACTCACCCCGCCCGCCCTGGCCCGAGGGGTGTGGGAGCACCAGGTGCTCCCACACCCCTCGCGCGTTCCCAAAGCCCTCGCGCGTTCCCACACCCCTCGAACCCGTCCCGCACCCTCGCCTCGCGAGTCACCCCGCCCTCGCGTAGTCCCCGCGCCTACGGGCGGACCCGGCCGACCGGCGCGCACCGCTCCCCCCTCGAACGTGCAGCGTCCTTCCGCAGGGCTGCCGATATGGATGCCGGGATGCCCCTCGGCCCAACCCCTCAGCTCCCAACCCCCTCAGTCCAACCAACAACCCCCCGTGCCCGGTTTGGTCGTAGTGTGAAGATCCCGCACCAACCCGGCCGCACGTTAGGTAAAGTAAGCAAAGCGCCAAAGGCGCGACAAGATCGTTCATGGTGTGCCGGGAAGTCTGGTCGGCGAGTGCTCAGTCCTGCCTGCTCGACCGGAGGTCCTCCCCGTGGCCGCGCCCCCCAGCACCACCCGTAAGTTCTTCGGCCGGATGTCCCTGCCCGAGCGGAACTTCGTGGCGGACGCGCTGCGCGCCGAGACCGTGGGCGGGGTGCTGCTGCTGATCGCGGCGATCGCGGCGCTGATCTGGGCGAACACCCTGCCGGGCAGCTACGAGACCGTCTCGCACTACCACTTCGGGCCCGCCGCGCTCGGGCTCGATCTGTCCGTGGAGCACTGGGCTGCCGACGGACTGCTCGCCGTGTTCTTCTTCGTCGCCGGGATCGAGCTGAAGCGCGAACTGGTGGCCGGGGATCTGCGGGACCCGAAGGCCGCGGTGCTGCCCGTGGTGGCCGCGGTCTGCGGCATGGCCGTTCCCGCGGTCGTCTACGTCCTGACCAACGTGTTCGGCGGAGGCTCGCTCGAAGGATGGGCCGTCCCCACCGCCACCGACATCGCCTTCGCGCTCGCCGTACTCGCCGTCATCGGGACGTCGTTGCCGTCCGCCCTGCGCGCCTTCCTGCTCACCCTCGCCGTCGTCGACGACCTGTTCGCGATCCTGATCATCGCGGTCTTCTTCACCGACTCCATCAACTTCGCGGCGCTCGTCGGGGCAGTCGTCGGCCTCGGCGTCTTCTGGCTGCTGCTGCGCAAGGGCGTACGCGGGTGGTACGTGTACGTCCCGCTCGCCCTGGTCATCTGGGGCCTGATGTACAACAGCGGCATCCACGCCACCATCGCCGGTGTCGCGATGGGCCTGATGCTGCGCTGCCACCCGCACGAGGGCGAGGAGCACTCCCCCGGCGAGCACATCGAGCATCTGGTGCGCCCGGTGTCGGCGGGGCTCGCCGTGCCGCTGTTCGCCCTGTTCAGCGCCGGTGTCTCGATCTCCGGCGGGGCGATCGGCGATGTGTTCACCCGGCCGGAGACACTCGGCGTGGTGCTCGGACTCGTCGTCGGCAAGGCGGTCGGCATCTTCGGCGGCACCTGGCTGACGGCCCGGTTCACCCGGGCCTCGCTCAGTGACGAGCTGGAGTGGGCCGACGTCGCCGCCGTCGCCACCCTCGCCGGAATCGGCTTCACCGTCTCCCTGCTCATCGGCGAACTCGCCTTCGCGGGCAATACGAGCCTCACCGACGAGACCAAGGCCGCCGTCCTGATCGGCTCGTTCATCGCGGCCGTGCTCGCCACGGCGCTGCTGAAGATACGCAACGCCAAGTACCGGGCGCTGTGCGAGGACGAGGAGCGTGACGAGGACCTCGACGGCATCCCCGACATCTACGAGCAGGACAACCCGGCTTACCACCTGAGGATGGCCGCCATCTACGAGCGGAAGGCCGCCGAACATCGCAGGCTTGCCGAAGTGGCGGGTGGGGCAAGCGAGGGGAACCACGGTCCGGCATGATCTGACAGGACCGTACAAACACATGCAGAAGAGGGAGATCGCGATGAGCGCACCCGACGGCAGCCCGGTCGGCGCCGAACGCAGCATCGGCCAACTGGTCGCCTCGGCGACGACCGAGATGTCCGCACTGGTGCACGACGAAATCGCACTGGCGAAGGCGCAGCTCAAGCAGGACGTCAAGCGCGGCGCGGTCAGCGGCGGCGCGTTCGGGGCGGCCGGCGCCGTGCTGATCTTCTCCCTGCCGATGCTCAGTTTCGCCCTCGCCTACGGCATCCGGACCTGGAGCGACTGGAATCTCGCGATCTGCTTCCTGCTGTCGTTCGCGGCGAACGTGCTGGTCGCGGCCGTGCTCGCACTGATCGGCGTGATCTTCGCGAAGAAGGTCAAGAAGAGCCAGGGCCCGCAGAAGGTGGCCGCCTCCGTGAAGGAGACAGCGGGTGTTCTGCCGAACGCCAAGCCGCACCCCCGGCCCGAGCCGGTCGAGGACGCCGTCAAGGCTGTGGCACGCTCATCCTCATGACGGACCCCGCCACACCTTCGGCTCATCCCATCTCGGCCGTACGGATCGACCTTCCCGGCGGACAGAAAGTGATCCACCGGGACGTGGCCGCCAACGGCGCGCGCTTCCACATCGCCGAGCTCGGCGACGGGCCGCTCGTCCTGCTGCTGCACGGCTTCCCGCAGTTCTGGTGGACCTGGCGGCACCAGCTCGTCGCGCTCGCCGACGCCGGCTTCCGGGCCGTGGCCATGGACCTGCGGGGCGTCGGGGGCAGCGACCGCACCCCGCGCGGTTACGACCCCGCCAACCTCGCGCTCGACATCACCGGGGTCGTACGGTCCCTCGGCGAGCCCGACGCCGCGCTGGTGGGGCACGATCTCGGCGGCTATCTGGCGTGGACGGCGGCCGTCATGCGGCCCAAGCTCGTCCGCCGGCTCGCGGTGTCGTCGATGCCGCATCCGCGGCGCTGGCGTTCCGCCATGGTCTCCGACGTCAAGCAGACGGCGGCGGGCTCCTACATCTGGGGATTCCAGCGCCCGTGGATCCCGGAGCGCCAACTCGTCGCCGACGACGGCGCCCTGGTGGGCCGTCTGGTACGGGACTGGTCGGGGCCCCGGCAGCCGGACGAGGACGCCGTGGAGGCGTACCGCCGTGCCATGTGCATCCCGTCGACCGCGCACTGCGCCATCGAGCCGTACCGGTGGATGGTGCGGTCCATGGCGCGCCCGGACGGCATCCAGTTCAACCGGCGCATGAAGCGGCCGGTGCGGGTGCCGACGCTGCATCTGCACGGCTCGCTCGATCCGGTGATGCGGACGCGGAGTGCGGCGGGCTCCGGGGAGTACGTCGAAGCGCCGTACCGCTGGCGGCTGTTCGACGGGCTCGGGCACTTCCCGCACGAGGAGGATCCGGTCGCCTTTTCCACCGAACTGGTCAACTGGCTGAAGGATCCGGAACCCGACCGGTGACCCTCCGGTCACCCTTGAGTGACCGCCCGAACGCGCCCGGTGTCGCGCCCGGAATGCGGACAGTGAACAGCTGTCCTACGAACAGCCAATTGCCTGGCGCATAGGCCAATTGAGGGGCCGGGGCGAGGTTATCGACCTTGGGGCAGGGGCAGACGTCGGGGTATGGGCTGGACGCACGACTACAGTGACGCAGCACGCAATCGCCGCTCGGCCACGGGTCTGAGCTCCCATCAGAGGGGCACACCGCAGCTGACGGGCACGGATCCCCGCGTGGGGATTCCGCACATTCTGCGCCGCCGGGCCCGCTGGGTCTCCGTGCGGCTGCGCCATCCACGCGGCTGAGGCCCCGCGCCCACCGCTCAGAGCGCGCAGCTGTCGCTGTCCACCTGCTGGTTGGCCGTACGCCCCTTGACGATGTCCTCCCGGACCTCGTCCGCAGTGAGCGCGTAGCCGGTGTCGGCGTCGTCGAGCGACTTCGCGAAGACCACGCCGTACACCTTGCCCTCGGGTGTCAGCAGCGGTCCGCCCGAGTTGCCCTGACGGACCGTCGCGTACAGCGAGTAGACATCGCGGCGCACCGTCTTGCGGTGGTAGATGTCGGGGCCGTTGGCCGTGATGCGGCCCCGCACGCGCGCGGGCTGGACGTTGTACGAGCCGTTCTGCGGGAAGCCCGCGACGATCGCGTTGTCGCCGCTGCTCGCGTCCGCGGAACTGAACTTCAGCGCGGGCGCCTTCAGGTTCGGTACGTCGAGTACGGCGATGTCGCGCTCCCAGTCGTACAGGACGACCGTGGCGTCGTACTTCTTGCCCTCGCCGCCTATCTGGACGGTGGGCTCGTCGACTCCGCCCACCACGTGCGCGTTGGTCATCACACGGCGGTCGCTGAAGACGAATCCGCTGCCTTCGAGGACTTTGCCGCAGCTCTGGGCGGTGCCCATGACCTTGACGATGGAATTCTGCGCACGGGTGGCGACGGGGCTGGCGGCGAGCGCCGGGTCGGGCGGCCGGACCTCCGTGATGGGCTCGTTGGCGAACGGGCTGAAGACCTGCGGGAAGCCGTTCTGCGCGAGAACCGAGGAGAAGTCGGCGAACCAGGTGTTGGCCTGGGAGGGCAGCGCGCGGGACACACCGAGCAGCACCTTGGAGTTGCGGACCTCCTTGCCGAGCGTCGGCAGCGTCGTGCCCGCGAGGGCCGAGCCGATCAGCCAGGCGACGAGCAGCATCGCCACGACGTTCACGAGGGCGCCGCCGGTCGCGTCCAGGGCTCTGGCCGGGGACCACGTGATGTACCGGCGCAGCTTGTTGCCGAGGTGGGTGGTGAGGGCCTGGCCGACAGAGGCGCAGACGATCACGACGACCACCGCGACGACGGCGGCGGTCGTGCTCACCTCGCTGTCGTCGGTCGCCCAGCCCCAGATGACCGGGAGCAGGTATACGGCGACGAGACCACCGCCCAGGAAGCCGATCACCGACAGGATGCCGACGACGAAGCCCTGGCGATAGCCCACGATCGCGAACCACACAGCGGCGACCAGCAACAGGATGTCCAGCACATTCACGAAGGTCACCTTGTCATGCGCGCCAGTCGAGCGGGACCTGCTTGTCGCGGTCCCACGGGCGCTCCCAGCCCGCGAAATGCAGGATCTTGTCGATCACTCCGGCCGTGAAACCCCAGACCAGGGCCGATTCGACCAGAAATGCCGGACCTCGGTGACCGCTGGGATGCACGGTGGTCGCACGGTTGGCCGGGTCCGTGAGATCCGCCACGGGCACCGTGAAGACCCGGGCCGTCTCACCCGGGTCGACGACGCCGACCGGGGTCGGGCGGCGCCACCACCCGAGGACCGGGCTGACCACGAAGCCGCTCACCGGGATGTACAGCTTGGGCAGCACGCCGAAGAGCTGGACGCCGCTCGGGTCGAGGCCGGTCTCCTCCTCGGCCTCGCGCAGGGCGGCCCGCAACGGCCCGTCGGCCTTCGGGTCGCCGTCCTCGGGGTCGAGTGCGCCTCCGGGAAAGGACGGCTGCCCGGCGTGCGATCTGAGGGTGCCGGCGCGCTCCATGAGCAGCAGCTCGGGGCCGCGACCGCCCTCGCCGAAGAGGATGAGCACGGCGGATTGACGGCCCGCGCCGTTCGCCGGCGGCAGGAAGCGGCTCAGCTGGAGCGGTTCCACCGTCTCCGCGGCATGCGCGACCGGGCCCAGCCAGTCGGGCAGCCCGTCCTTGCTGAGTACCACCGGCCCGCCCTGCGTGTTGCTCGCGTCCTGTGTGTTGCCTGCGCGCGTCATCGACACCCCCGTTCTGCACTTCCCAACGCCCGCCAGGGCCGTGTTCGTTCCGTCATCCGGCGCCCAGTGGGGGTGCGGGGATGCCGCCCGCGTCCAGATAGGCCTGCGGGGGGTTGAGCCGCTGGCCGGGGAAGCCGCCCTTCTCGTACTTCAGGAGCTTCTTCGCCTTCTCGGGGTCGGTCTCGCCCTCCCCGTACGCCGGGCAGAGCGGGGCGATGGGGCAGGCGCCGCAGGCGGGCTTGCGGGCATGGCAGATCCGGCGCCCGTGGAAGATCACGTGGTGCGACAGCATCGTCCACTCGGTCTTCGGGAAGAGCCCGCCGACGGCCGCCTCGATCTTGTCCGGGTCGGTCTCCGCGGTCCACTGCCAGCGCCGCACGAGCCGCTGGAAATGGGTGTCCACGGTGATTCCGGGCCGCCCGAAGGCGTTGCCGAGCACGACGAAGGCGGTCTTGCGGCCCACTCCGGGCAGCTTGACGAGGTCTTCGAGGCGGCCGGGCACCTCGCCCCCGAAATCGTCCCGCAGGGCCTTGGAGAGCCCTATGACCGACTTGGTCTTGGCCCGGAAGAACCCGGTCGGGCGCAGGATCTCCTCGACCTCCTCCGGGTTGGCCTCGGCGAGGTCCTCGGGGGTCGGGTATCTGGCGAAGAGCGCCGGCGTCGTCTGATTCACCCGCAGGTCGGTGGTCTGGGCGGACAGGACCGTGGCGACGATCAGCTGGAAGGGGTTCTCGAAGTCCAGCTCCGGGTGGGCGTACGGGTACACCTCGGCCAGCTCGCGGTTGATGCGGCGGGCCCGGCGGACGAGGGCGGTGTGCGACTCGTGCTTCGGCGGCTTCGCGACGACGGGCCCCCCGGACGCCGCCTTCGCGGAGACGGCTTCGACGGGCGCCGCCTTCTTGGACGCCGCCTTCGCGGAGACGGTTTTTTTGGAGACGGCCCTCTTGGAGACAGACTTCGAGGGGGCCGCCTTCTTGGAGACCGCCTTCGTCGGCGTCACCTTCTTGGCGGTCGCTTTCGTGGGCGTCCCCTTTTTGGCGGTCTGACGGGCGGTGTTCTTCGCGCCCTTCTCGGCAGCCGCCTTCGGTGCAGACTTCCGTGCAGACTTCGGTGCCGTCTTCACCGGCGTCGACTCTGTCGCTTTTGTCGGTTCTTTGGTTCCGTCGGGGGCCTGTTCGCCCACAGCGGAATCGCGACGTACAACCACCTGCCCAGCCCCCTTGGCCTGTGCTCTCACCGGCGATTTGGACACCCGGCCAGCCTAAAGCCCGGCACCGACATCCGCCCCGGACCCTGAAGATCGGCCCCCAATTGGCCCCCTGCCGCACTCGTTGGGACGCCAGTGCGGCAGACTTGTGACTGATCACACTGTTTGGACCGTCCGGCAAGATGGGGAACACGGTCCCCTGGTACCAAGGGGGAGCAAGATCCCCTGAGCAGGTCGACAAGGAGAGAACTCGTGGACGACGTTCTGCGGCGCGCCCCGCTCTTCGCGGCGCTCGATGACGAGCAGGCCGCGGAGCTCCGCGCCTCCATGAGTGAGGTGACCCTCGCGCGAGGCGACGCTCTCTTCCATGAGGGCGACCCCGGCGACCGCCTCTATGTGGTCACCGAGGGCAAGGTGAAGCTCCACCGCACCTCCCCCGACGGGCGCGAGAACATGCTGGCCGTCCTCGGCCCCGGTGAGCTGATCGGCGAGCTGTCGCTGTTCGACCCGGGCCCGCGCACGGCGACCGCCACCGCGCTCACCGAGGTCAAGCTGCTCGGCCTCGGCCACGGCGACCTCCAGCCATGGCTGAACGCGCGGCCCGAGGTGGCCGCCGCCCTGCTGCGCGCCGTCGCACGGCGCCTGCGCAAGACCAACGACCAGATGTCCGACCTGGTCTTCTCCGACGTGCCCGGCCGTGTCGCGCGTGCCCTGCTCGACCTGTCGCGCCGCTTCGGCGTGCAGTCCGAAGAGGGCATCCACGTCGTGCACGACCTCACCCAGGAGGAGTTGGCTCAGCTGGTCGGCGCCTCCCGCGAGACCGTCAACAAGGCGCTCGCCGACTTCGCGGGCCGCGGCTGGCTCCGCCTGGAGGCCCGCGCGGTGATCCTCCTGGACGTGGAGAGGCTCGCCAAGCGCTCGCGCTGACACTTTTTGGCCGTACGTCGACGGGGTCCCGCCTTCTTCCGAAGCGGGGCCCGTCGTCGTCGCCCGTGGACATACCCCCGGTTCCGAAGCGGATCCGTCGAGGCACCCCCTCCCGAGGCGGGCCTCGTCGACAGGACCGCCCTCAGGGCTCCCTCGGCCCAGACACGCGGAAATGACCTGCGCCACGGCCGCCCGCCGGTCCACAGTGGGCTCATGGCCGCTCAGGGGCACCACAGAGGACTCGACGCCCAGGGATACATCGCGCGCGAGGGATCACTCGCGCTCGTCCCGTACGCCTTCAGGCCGGTCGTCGCGGCGGCCCGCGACCGCTACCTGGACGTCTTCGGGGCCCGACTGAACGGCGCGTACCTCTACGGCTCGATCCCGCGCGGCACCGCGCGCGTGGGACGCTCCGACCTCGACCTGCTGCTCTGCCTGCGTGCCGAACCGACGGACGCGGACCGCGCCGACGCCCGCACACTCGAAGCGGCGCTCGACAAGGAGTTCGCCGAGATCGACGGGGTGGGGACGCTGCTGTTCAGCCGTACGCGGCTGCTGAGCGACCTGGAGACGTACGACCTCGGCTGGTTCGTCGCCTGCCTCTGCACGCCCCTCCTGGGCGAGGATCTGGCCGAGTACCTGCCCCGCTACCGCCCCGACACGCTGCTCGCCCGTGAGACGAACGGCGACCTCGCCCTGATGCTGCCGCGCTGGCGTGAGCGGATCGACGGAGCCGCGGACACCGATGAGGCCCGACGCCCGCTGGTCCGCTCGATGTCGCGGCACCTCGTGCGCACCGGCTTCACCCTCGTCATGCCGCGCTGGAACGGCTGGACCAGCGACCTCGGGGAGATGGCCGAGGCCTTCGCCGCGTACTACCCGGAGCGGACCGCCGACCTGCGGAGGGCGGCCGTCCGCGGATACGAGCCGACCGGCGACCCGGCGGCGCTCCGCTCGTACGTCGACGACCTGGGGCCTTGGCTCGCCGGGGAGTACGCGCGCGTGCACGGCATCAAGGCGCCCCGCCCGTGAAGACCCCCTCCAGGAGACCGGCGAACCCCGCCACGGCGCGTGACCTGTCCTAGATGAGCCCGTGCTCCCGCAGGTAGTCCATCTGGGCCCGCACCGACAACTCGGCCGCGGGCCACAGCGACCGGTCCACGTCCGCGTACACGCGCGCGACGACCTCCTGCGGCGACCGGTATCCGTTCTCGACGGCCGTCTCGACCTGGGCGAGCCGGTGGGCGCGATGGGCGAGATAGAACTCGACCGCGCCCTGGGCGTCGTCGAGGACGGGCCCGTGACCGGGCAGGACCGTGTGGACGCCGTCGTCGACCGTCAGGGAGCGGAGCCGGCGCAGGGAGTCGAGATAGTCGCCCAGGCGGCCGTCAGGATGGGCCACCAAGGTCGTACCGCGCCCCAGGACGGTGTCCCCGGTCAGCACGGCCCGATCGGCCGGGAGATGGAAGCACAGGGAGTCGGAGGTGTGCCCCGGGGTCGACACGACACGCAGTTCGAGCCCGCCGAGGCTGATCACATCCCCCGCGGCCAGCCCCTCGTCCCCCAGCCGCAGCGCCGGATCCAGGGCCCGCACCTTGGTCCCCGTCAGCTCGGCGAACCGCGCCGCGCCCTCCGCGTGATCGGGATGCCCGTGCGTCAGCAGGGTCAGCGCGACGCGCTTCCCGGCCTTCTCGGCCGTGTCCAGCACGTTCCGCAGATGTACGTCGTCCAGGGGGCCCGGGTCGATGACGACCGCGAGCTCGGAGTCCGGCTCGGCCACGATCCACGTGTTCGTGCCGTCCAGGGTCATCGCGGAGGCGTTGGGGGCGAGGACGTTCACCGCGCGCGCGGTTGCCGGGCCGGAGAGGACCGTGCCTCGTGGCCGGCCGGGGAGGGCTGCTGCGTCGGTCATGCGGAGGCTCCACCGGTCGGGATGTGCTTGGTGAACTCGTCGTGTCCGGGCCAGGCGAGGACGACCTCGCCGTCCTCCAGGCGGGCCTTGGCGAGGACGGGGGTCAGATCACGGGCGGGTGCGGCGGCGAGGGCGTCGGCGGCCCTCTCGTACTCCACGATCCCGCGCAGGGTCGCGATGGTGGGCGGCATCATCAGCAGCTCGCCCTTGTCGTAGCCGGCCGCCGCGTCGGCCGGGCGGATCCACACCGTGCGGTCGGCCTCCGTGGAGGCGTTCCGGGTGCGCTGGCCCTCCGGGAGGACGGCCACGAAGAACCATGTGTCGTAGCGGCGGGACTCGAACTCCGGGGTGATCCAGCGGGCCCAGGCCCCGAGCAGGTCCGAGCGGAGCACGAGTCCTCTGCGGTCGAGGAACTCCGCGAAGGACAGGTCCCTGGCGACCAGGGCCGCCCGGTCCGCCTCCCAGTCCTCGCCCGTCGTGTCACCGACCACGGTGTCCGGGCTGGGGCCGGCGAGCAGGACGCCCGCCTCCTCGTACGTCTCCCGTACGGCCGCGCAGACGATGGCCTGGGCGGAGGTCTCGTCCACGCCGAGCTTCTGGGCCCACCACGCGCGCGTGGGCCCCGCCCAGCGGATCTGGTGCTCGTCGTCGCGCGGGTCCACGCCGCCGCCCGGATACGCGTACGCGCCCCCGGCGAAGGCCATGGAGGTGCGTCTGCGCAGCATGTGGACCACGGGGCCGGCCTCGCCGTCCTTGACCAGCATCACGGTGGCCGCGCGCCGGGGCGTGACCGGCGTCAGCGTGCCCTCGGCAAGCGCCCGAATCCGCTCCGGCCACTCCGCCGGAAACCATTGCCCATTCCCCATGGCCGGAGGCTATCCCGAGCCGGGCGGATGTTCGAGGCCCCACCGCCCCCACGAGCGCTCCTCGCCCCCTCCGCCCCTGCCCTTCCCGTTCCCGGGCTCCGCCCAGACCCCGCCCCTCGAACGCCGGAGGGGCTGAGACTCGACACGACGAACCCGCGGCTCACCGCGCACGGAAAGGGGCCGTGCCGGTACATCCCTGATGTACCGGCACGGCCCCGACCCACGACAGACCAGGCACCCGAAGACGCCCGGAGGGCTACGCGTGCGTGAGCTCCACCTGGATCTCGACCTCGACCGGCGCGTCCAGCGGCAGCACAGCCACACCGACCGCGCTCCGGGCGTGGACACCCTTGTCACCCAGCACCGCACCCAGCAGCTCACTCGCGCCGTTCAGCACACCCGGCTGCCCCGTGAAGTCCGACGCCGAGGCCACAAAGCCGACGACCTTCACGACACGCGCGATGCGATCCAGGTCGCCCACGACCGACTTCACGGCCGCCAGCGCGTTCAGGGCGCACGTACGGGCCAGCTCCTTGGCCTCCTCGGCCGTGACCTCGGCCCCCACCTTCCCGGTGACCGGAAGCTTCCCGTCCACCATCGGAAGCTGCCCGGCGGTGTACACGTACACGCCCGACTGCACGGCGGGCTGGTACGCGGCCAACGGCGGAACGACACCCGGAAGGGTCAGCCCGAGCTCGGCCAGCTTCGCCTCGACCGCCCCGCTCATGCGGACTTCTCGCGCTTCAGGTAGGCCACCAGCTGCTCGGGGTTGTTCGGCCCGGGCACGACCTGGACCAGCTCCCAGCCGTCCTCGCCCCAGGTGTCCAGAATCTGCTTCGTGGCATGGACGAGCAGTGGCACAGTGGAGTATTCCCATTTGGTCATGTGGCCGACTGTAGCCGCTGCCGACCGCCGTCCACCGCCCGAGCCACCCCCCTCCCCGCACCCGAAAGCGCAGCTTGTCCACAGCCTCCTGCTTACTCCGGCGGCGGACTGGTTAGACGCCTCACGGCGCTAAGAGTCAAGCTGCCGCAGCAAGCGAGACAGGGAACGCTACGTGTTCGTCGAACAGCTCGCCTTCCTGCAGGCAGTGGTAGAGCTGGCCGAGCATGCGGTTGAAGAGGTTACGCAGAGCGGCCGCGTGCCAATCGCCGTGCTCTTCGCGTCGTCGGCGGTAGTGTGCTTTGGCGCCCGGCGAACCGGTCAGTGCTGCGAACGTCCACAGGTAGCCGGCGTGGTTGAGCCGGTCGTTCTTGATCCGCCGTCGTGTGATGCTCGACTTCTTCCCAGAAGCTCTGGTGATGGGCGACGAACCCGCATACGCCTTCAGGCCGCGGGCGTCGGCAAACCTGAGATGGTCGTCCCCGATCTCGGCTAGCACCCGGGCGCCGAGCTGCACGCCAAGACCGGGGAAGCTGAGAATCACGTCAGCGTCCGGGTGCTGAGGGAAAGCCTCCTCCACAGCCTCGGCAAGGTCATCGGCAGCCGTGCAAGCGGCCTCCAGTTGGAGGAGCAGGGCGAGCATCTGCTTACCGAGCGCCTCCTCGACCAGCTGCGGCTGGTGAGCCGACTCGGTGCGGAGTGCCTCGCGCAGCCGATCGGTGTCGATCTCGATGCCGCGTTTGCGGCCCGCCCTTTTGAGGGCCGCTCTGATCTGCGTACGGCTCAGCCGTGCGGCGCCAGCCGGAGTGGGGGCTAGCTTGAGCAGCGCGCGTGCCTCTGGGCGGCACAGCCCGTTGGCCCAGCCAGCGAAGGCATCCAAGGCGGCCGGGTAGTACTCGCGCAGCAGAGAGCGGAGCTGGTTGGCCATCTGCTGCCGGTTCCACACCGCGTCCTGTTGGGCGCGGGCGAGGACGGCTATAGCGCGAGCCAGTTCGGAATCGTTGGGCAACGGCCGGTGCGCGTGCATGTCGGTGCGCAGGATGTTGGCCAGGACGAGGGCATCGCCGGGGTCGGACTTCTTGCGCGAGACAGAGTGCCGGTCGCGGTAGCGAGCGGCGGCCATGGGGTTGATCGCGAAGACCCGTCGCTTGCCCTGCCGCAGCACGGCGACCAGCAGGCCACGGGAGGTCTCGATGGCGATGGGGATCGGATCCTCTTCGGTGTCGCCATGTTCGGCGAGCAGGTCGATCAGCAGCTGGTAACCAGCCGCATCGTCGGCTATATGGCGTTTCGCCAATAACTTGCCAGTGCTGTCGACCAGGGCGACGTCATGTGTCCGTTCCGCCCAGTCGATTCCGCAGTAGATCACGGGCCGTTCCTTCTCCACGGTGCAGGTGTTTGCGCTGGTCACGAGCGCATGCGGGCCACGCAGCGACCTAATTCCAGGACTCAGCCGCACGGGCTGGTCCGACGCCTCACTAGTTGTGTTCGTGGCACCAGCGCACCACGCGGGCCTCGGTCTACGCGGGAGCTCAGACGGCTCGGGCTTCACGAGAGGTCACCGTGCGGTGGGCTCGTCCCACAACACCAACGAGGGACTGGCCTTCGAGTGTTGACGGCCGAGCCGACTGCGAGCAGCGCCGGTCTGCGCAGAGGCCTCGAAGGGCAGGACCGGACCAGGCATCCACTCGCCACCAGCACGACCGTCAATCTCGCGTGAGGGACCGTCCGCGCGCTCTAACCAGAGGCTTCGCAAGCCCGGCTCGAATCAGACGTGACGGCACTCACCCCTCGAACACCCCGACAACTCCACCCGGAACCACCGGAGTGCTTAGCAAGGAATTAGGCTCGAATACGTGAGCAGGCTCCAGGTCGTCAGCGGCAAGGGCGGTACCGGCAAGACCACGGTGGCCGCGGCCCTCGCGCTCGCCCTCGCGACCGAGGGCAAGCGCGCCCTCGTCGTCGAGGTCGAGGGCAGACAGGGCATCGCGCAGCTCTTCGAGACAGAAGCGCTGCCCTACGAGGAGCGGAAGATCGCCGTCGCTCCGGGCGGCGGGGAGGTGTACGCCCTCGCCATCGACCCCGAACTGGCGCTGCTGGACTACCTCCAGATGTTCTACAAACTGGGCGGCGCCGGCCGCGCCCTGAAGAAGCTCGGCGCGATCGACTTCGCGACGACCATCGCGCCCGGACTGCGCGACGTGCTCCTCACCGGCAAGGCCTGCGAGGCGGTGCGGCGCAAGGAGAAGAACGGGCGCTTCACGTACGACTACGTGGTGATGGACGCGCCCCCGACAGGCCGCATCACCCGCTTCCTGAACGTCAACGACGAGGTCGCCGGCCTCGCGAAGATCGGCCCGATACACAATCAGGCACAGGCCGTGATGCGGGTCCTCAAGTCCCCGGAGACGGCGGTCCACCTGGTGACACTGCTGGAGGAGATGCCGGTACAGGAGACCGCGGACGGGATCGCGGAGCTGCGCGCGGCGAAACTTCCCGTGGGCCGGATCATCGTCAACATGGTCCGCCCGGCACTCCTCGACGACACCGACCTGGCACTCGCGGAGTCCACTCCCCGTACGGCGATCGCCAAGTCGCTCTCCGCGGCCGGACTCGGCGGCGCGCGTCGCGGCGGACTGGCCGAGCGGCTCGTGGAGCCGCTCCTCCAGCAGGCCGAGGAGTACGCCGAGCGGTACGCCCTGGAGACCGAGCAGCGGAGCGTACTGGCCGAGCAGGACCTGCCCCTGCACGAACTCCCGCTGCTCGCCGAGGGCATGGATCTGGCGGGCCTGTACGAACTGGCCGCACAGCTGCGTAAGCAAGGGATGTCATGAGTCTGGACCCCGCCCGCGTCCTCGACCTCGACCCGCTGCTCGACGACCCGAAGACCCGCATCGTGGTGTGCTGCGGCTCGGGCGGCGTCGGCAAGACGACCACGGCGGCGGCCCTCGGGCTGCGCGCCGCGGAGCGCGGCCGCAAGGTGGTCGTGCTCACCATCGACCCCGCGCGCAGGCTGGCGCAGTCCATGGGCATCGACTCCCTGGACAACACTCCGCGCCGGGTGAAGGGCGTCGAGGGGAGCGGCGAGCTGCACGCCATGATGCTCGACATGAAGCGCACGTTCGACGAGATCGTCGAGGCGCACGCGGACGGCGAGCGGGCGGCCGTGATCCTCAACAACCCCTTCTACCAGTCGCTTTCGGCGGGCTTCGCGGGCACGCAGGAGTACATGGCGATGGAGAAACTGGGCCAGTTGCGGGCGCGCGACGAGTGGGACCTGATCGTGGTCGACACACCGCCGTCCCGCTCGGCCCTGGACTTCCTGGACGCCCCGAAGCGGCTCGGGTCCTTCCTCGACGGGCGGCTGATCCGGCTGCTGACGGCGCCGGCGAAGCTCGGCGGCCGTGCGGGCATGAAGTTCCTGAACGTCGGGATGTCGATGATGACCGGCACCCTGGGCAAGCTGCTCGGGGGCCAACTCCTCAAGGACGTCCAGACGTTCGTCGCGGCCATGGACACCACCTTCGGCGGTTTCCGCACACGGGCCGACGCCACGTACAAGCTGCTCCAGGCGCCCGGCACGGCGTTCCTCGTGGTGGCGGCGCCGGAGCGGGACGCGCTGCGCGAGGCCGCGTACTTCGTGCAGCGACTGGCCGCGGAGGACATGCCGTTCGCCGGACTGGTGCTCAACCGGGTGCACGGCAGCGGCGCCACCCGGCTGTCCGCCGAGCGGGCGCTCGCCGCCGCGGAAGATCTTGATTCCACCGGTGCGGAAGATCTTGATTCCACCGGTGCGGAAGATCTTGATTTCGCCGACGCAGAAAATCTTGACGACGCCGGCATTGTGGATCAGGGGGACGGGAAAGCTGGACTTCGTAACTCTCCCGACACGTACGGCAGTTCAGAATCACCGGCTTCCGAGACATCAGCTCCTGACGAAGGCTCCCCCGCCGTTACGGACAGGACAGCCGCCACGGACAGCACCACCGCTACGGACAGGACCGCCGCCACGGACCCCGAGCGGTCCGTCGACCAGCTCACCGCAGGACTGTTGAGGCTCCATGCCGAGCGCATGCAGTTGCTCTCCCGCGAGCAGCGCACGCGTGACCGCTTCGCCGCGCGCCACCCGGAGGTGGCGGTGGCCGAAGTGGCCGCACTGCCCGGTGACGTACACGATCTCGCCGGCTTGCGCGACATCGGGAACCGGCTCGCGGCCCACCGGCCGGAGCTGCCCGAAAGCTGAGCATCCGGGAAAGCCTTGAGGGGACGCTCTCAGCCCCTGCCGGCCCCTGCGGCACCGGACGGGCCCTGGAAGGACCCGGACGGGCCTGAGGGGCCCTGGGCATGGCGTCCTGCCCCGGAGGGCGAACTCCCCTCAGCCCACCGCGGCGTAGCGCTCGTACACCTCTTCCTCGTCGAGGGGCAGCAGGCCCGCACCGCGCTCGTACTCCGTACGCGCGGTCTCGAGCAGGCGACGCCACGAGGTGACGGTCGGCCGCCGGCGCAGCAACGCACGGCGCTCGCGCTCGGTCATGCCACCCCACACGCCGAATTCGACGCGGTTGTCGAGCGCATCGGCGAGGCACTCCGTGCGAACCGGACATCCGGTGCACACTGCCTTGGCCCTGTTCTGCGCTGCTCCTTGAACGAACAGTTCATCCGGATCGGTAGTGCGGCAGGCCGCCTGCGCACTCCAGTCGGTTACCCAGCCCATACCGGCGCCGTCCTCTCCCGAATCGAGGCTCCCCCACGGCGGCAGCGGCATATTCACCGCCGCCAGTTGAGGACGTTACGGAAGGTGGGCACAGCGCAACACCCCCTTCGGGCCCAATCTTGAATGGCCCGAACGGACTATGCGTAAGCGGCAGATCACCCGGGGGAGTGAGCTGGGGACATGCGCGACTATCCCGTCAAACCGGGACAGTTCAGTTGAGTCACAACGGACGCCGAGTGACACACAAGGCTGATTCGGACACGCGCTCCACAGGAACGCGGAACCTCCGGAACGATTCGGGGTCGCCGGACGTATTGATACGTGGCCGTACTGCTGTGACAGTTGAGAGCAGCTTAGGCCAAGGCATATACGCGTGTCCGGCGAATGAGAACGTAGGCTGCCCTCATGCCAAAGAAGCGCTCGGGTGGTGGTCTGTCCCCTACGCAGCAGGCCGCCAAGTTCCTCGGTGTCAGCGTGCTCGCGGGCGCCGTCATGGCCGGAATCGCGCTGCCCGCCGCGGGCGCGCTCGGTCTGGCGGCCAAGGGATCGGTCCAGGGGTTCGATGACATTCCGGACAATTTGAAGAGTCCGTCACTGAGTCAGCGGACCACGATCCTGGACAGCAAGGGCGGTCAGATCGCGACCGTCTACTCGCGCGACCGCACGGTGCTCGACCTCAAGGACATCTCGCCCTCCATGCAGAAGGCGATCGTCGCGATCGAGGACTCGCGCTTCTACGAGCACGGCGCGGTCGACCTGAAGGGCATCCTGCGCGCGGTCAACCAGAACGCGCAGAACGGCGGCATGCAGGGTGCCTCCACCCTGACCCAGCAGCTGGTGAAGAACTACTTCGTGGAAGAGGCGGGCGACGACCCGACGAAGGTCGCCCAGGCCACCCAGCAGACCATCGGCCGCAAGATCCGCGAACTCAAGTACGCGATCCAGCTCGAAGAGAAGCTGGGCAAGAAGAAGATCCTCGAGAACTACCTGAACATCACGTTCTTCGGGGAACAGGCGTACGGCGTCGAGGCAGCCGCCCAGCGCTACTTCTCCAAGCCCGCCAAGGACCTGAACCTCCAGGAGTCGGCGCTGCTCGCGGGCATCGTCCAGTCGCCGAGCCGGTACGACCCGGTCAACGACGAGGAGGAGGCCACCAAGCGCCGCAACACCGTGCTGCAGCGCATGGCCGAGGTGCACGACATCTCCCAGCAGCAGGCCGACAAGGCCAAGGCGGCGAAGCTCGGGCTGCACGTCAGCCGCCCGAAGAACGGCTGCATCACGGCGGTCAAGGGCGCCGGCTTCTTCTGCAAGTACGTGGAGAACGTCTTCCTGAGCGATCCGGTCTTCGGCAAGACCAAGGAGGCCCGGGCCAAGGTCTGGAACCAGGGCGGCCTGACGATCCGCACGACGCTCGACCCGCAGTCCCAGGCGTCGATCCAGACGTCGATCAAGGATCACGTCTACAAGTCCGACAAGGTCGCCGCGGCGGCCACCCTGGTCGAGCCCGGCACCGGGAAGATCCTCGGGATGGGCCAGTCGAAGCCGTTCGGCACCGGAAAGAACGAGACCGAGTACAACTACTCGGTCAACTACGACATGGGCGGCTCGAACTACGGCTTCCCGACCGGTTCGACGTTCAAGCCGTTCGTGGCCGCGGCCGCGCTGGAGCAGGGCCGTCCGGCGACGCAGGAATACTCCTCGCCGAACAAGATGCCGTACCCCAGCCCCGTACAGACCTGCGGCAGCAAGCCGTGGACGAACCAGGCGAACGAGCAGGTCCCGAACGAGAGCGTGGACGAGAAGGGCCCGTATCAGCTGAAGGAGGCGATGGCCAAGTCGGTCAACACCTACTTCGTGCAGATGATCTCCGACATCGGCCTCTGCCCGGTGATGAACCAGATCGACAAGCTCGGTGTGGTCCAGGGCAACGGCGACAAGCTCCCCCAGGTGCCCTCCATCGCCCTGGGCGCCAAGGGCATCTCGCCGCTCACCATGGCCACGGCCTACGCCTCCTTCGCCTCCCGCGGCATGTACTGCACCCCGATCGCCATCGAGTCGATCAGCCAGCAGATCGGCGGGCACGAGAAGTCCCTGGACGTGCCCAAGTCGACCTGCTCGCGGGCCATGTCCGAGCAGACCGCGGACACCGTCAACAGCCTGCTGAGCGGCGTGATCGACTCCGGTACGGGCCAGCAGGCCGGTCTCACCGACCGCGCCAACGCCGGTAAGACGGGTACCACCGACGAGCGCAAGAACGCCTGGTTCGTCGGCTACACGCCGAACCTGTCCGGCGCGGTCTGGGTCGGCAGCGCCACCCAGCAGGTCAAGATGCGGAGCATCCAGATCGGCGGCGTCTGGCACGACAAGGTGTACGGCGGTCAGGTCCCCGGGCCGATCTGGCGGGACCTGATGACGGGCGCTCTCGTGGGCAAGGACGCCCCGTCCTTCAACCTGATCAACATTCCCGACCCCGAGAAGGACAAGGACAAGGGCAAGGGCGACGGCCAGGACGACGGGAACAACGGCCGCCACGGCAGAGGGAACGGGAACGGGAACACCATTCTCGGAACCACCATCGGCGGCCAGAGCGACGGCGGAGTGGTGACCCCGACGCCTACCTTCTCCCTTCCCGAGGGCTGGATCCAAGGCAACACCAACAGCGGCAACGACAACGGCGGGCAACGCAACTGACCCGTACGCCCGTACGCCCGTACGCCGGAAGTCGGCGCGTGAGCGCCTGAACGCCCCGTGGGCCAGGAGTCGATCCTGGCCCACGGGGCGTTCGGCTTGACGGGCGTTCGGCTTGACGGGCGTTCTGAGGTCCCGGGCCGGCCGGGGTTCCACGAGGCCGGTCCAGCGGCGGCGGCCGCCCGCGCCGGGTTCGTGCCCGGGTTCGCGCTGGGTTCGCGGTGGTGTCAGCCCGGGCCGGGCTCGCGGTGGTGTCAGCCCGCGAGCAACTTCTTCACGACGGCGGCGACGCGGCCACCCTCGGCCAGGCCGGCCACCTTCGGGTTCACGATCTTCATGACCTGGCCCATGGCACGCGGTCCCTCGGCACCCGCCGCCTTCGCCTCCTCGACGGCCTGGGCGACGATCTGCTGAAGCTCCTCGTCGGACAGCTGCTTGGGCAGGTACGCGGCGAGCACCTCGCCCTCCGCCCGCTCCCGCTCGGCCGACTCGGGGCGCCCGCCCTGCGCGAAGGCGTCAGCGGCCTCGCGACGCTTCTTCGCCTCGCGAGTGATCACCTTCTGCACTTCGTGGTCGGAGAGCTCGCGCTTGGTCTTGCCCGCGACCTCCTCCTTGGTGATCGCGGTAAGGGTCAGCCGGAGCGTCGAGGAGCGCAGCTCGTCGCGCCCCTTGATCGCGGCGTTGAGGTCTTCCTGCAACTTCGACTTGAGCGTGGTCATGGTTCCTTCATAGCCTTTTGTCATGGACCCGGTCAACGAGATATCGCAGGTCACAAGCGACTCGGCACGACTCCGCACGTTGGCCCGGATGACGGAACGCGGAAGGCCCGACGCGGACGTACCGACTGGACGGGGGAAGCGGCAGCGATCCACTGCCGGATCTCCCACGTGAACGATGACGACCAAACGGGCGTCGCCCGACAAGAGCGTATCCGCCGTGACATCACGGAACAGCTCGCAGTCACCGTCATGCACGACGTGATCTACGTGGACAACGACCGCCCAGCACGGCAGCGATACCGGAAGCCGCCCGAAAGGGGCTTCCGCCTCGTTCGATCGGGGTTGTCCACAGGGGGGCACGCGGGCTCATCGGGGTCTGACACGATGGGCGTATGCGCGCGCGATACGGAGTACCCCTGGGAATCACGGCGGTGGGCGCCGCCGGTCTGCTGTACTCGGCGGGGTTCGAGGCCCGCTCCTTCCGCCTGCGGCGGGTGACGGTCCCGGTCCTGCCGCCGGGGATGCGACCGCTGCGCGTCCTGCAGGTCTCGGACATCCACATGGTGGGCGGCCAGCGCAAGAAGCAGCGCTGGCTGCGCTCCCTGGCCGGCCTGCGCCCCGACTTCGTGATCAACACCGGGGACAACCTCTCGGACTCGGAGGGCGTGCCCGAGGTACTGGACGCGCTCGGCCCCCTGATGGAGTTCCAGGGCGCCTATGTCTTCGGTTCGAACGACTACTACGGCCCCACACCCCGCAACCCCGCCCGCTACTTGCTCGAGAAGGCGCAGGGCCGTCACGGGCTGAACGGCAACAAACCGGTCGTGGGCGCCGTCCACAACCCGTGGGAGGACCTGCGCGACGGCTTCGACACCGCGGGCTGGGTGAACCTGACGAACACACGGGGGACGCTGAAGGTCGAGGGCGCGGAGATCGAGCTGACCGGCCTCGACGACCCTCACATCAAGCGCGACCGGTACGCGCGCGTGGCCGGTGGCCCGTCCGAGTCCGCCGACTTCTCGATGGGTGTGGTGCACGCCCCGTACCTGCGCTCCCTGGACGCCTTCACGGCCGACGGCTACCCCCTGATCCTGGCGGGCCACACGCACGGCGGCCAGATCTGCCTCCCCTACTACGGCGCCTTCGTCACCAACTGCGACCTGGACACGGACCGCGTCAAGGGCCTGTCCACCCATACGACGGAGGGCCGGACGTCGTACCTGCACGTCTCGGCGGGCTGCGGCACGAACCGCTACACCCCGGTCCGATTCGCCTGCCCGCCGGAGGCGTCGCTGCTGACGCTGGTGGAGCGGAAGTAGAGGTCCGCCGGACCCCGGCGGGCGCAACCGGTGGTTGAGCGAGGACCGGGGTCGTGATCACGCCGGCGGGCCGGGGACGGCGCGGAGCGCTGCCCCCTGGCTCAGGAGGCACGGGCGTCGCAGCCCAGTGACGCGTGAAGCACGGGCATGGACATGGGCATGGGCATGGGCATGAAGTCTGAAAGCGGGCGGTACGGACCGGAGACGGTACGAGATTCCGCCGACGCGGGCCAATAATGATGCGGGCGTAACCCACCCAGTCGACCCATATCGCCCAAACTGCCCGATCCGCTTAGCGTGGGGCCATGATCACCCCCATGCCCAGGGACATACCCGACCTCCCCGCGATACCGGGTATCCCCCCGTCGATCCGCTCCTTCGTCCCCGCGACGGCGGTGGTGGCTCCCGCGCGCCGCCCGGCCACGGCGGTCTACCGCGTCCTGGTGGCCCTCGCGGCGGCAGCGGGCGTGGCGATCGACATGAAGCTGGGCAACCCGGCCCGGGTGCTGAGCTACTTCACGATCCAGACCAACCTGCTCGTCGCCGTGGTCTTCGCGGCATCGGCACGCCGGGCCTGGTCCGCCCGCCGGCCCCTGCCCGGGGTGCTGACGGGCGGCACACTGATCTACATCTCGATCACAGGCCTGGTCTACCACCTGCTCCTGGCGAACGAGTCGACCCCGTTCTCCATGACCGGAGACATCGACACACTCTCCGGCTGGCACGCGGTCGCCAACCAGCTCCTCCACACGGTCACGCCGATCGCCGTGGTCCTCGACTGGCTGCTGCTGACCCGCCCGACCCCGCTGGCGCTCCGCAACGCGGCGACCTGGCTTCTCTACCCGCTCGCCTACCTGGCCTTCGGCCTCGCCCGCGGCGCGATGCTGTCGCCCGGAACCCCGGCGCGCTACCTCTACCCCTTCGCCGATGTGGACCGGCACGGCTACACGGGCGTCCTCGGCAACACGGCCGTCCTCGGCGTCGCCTTCTACGCCCTGGCCCTCCTCATCGTCGCCCTCGACCACGTGCGCCCCGACCCGGTCCGACGCCACGGCCGACGCCCCGAAAACCGGATTTCGTCTCCGGGCACCGGTGGGCTAAAGTAAACGACGTCGCCGCGAGAGCAGCGACGATCGGGGTGTAGCGCAGCTTGGCAGCGCGCTTCGTTCGGGACGAAGAGGTCGTGGGTTCAAATCCCGCCACCCCGACAGCTAAAACACCAGGTCAGGGCCGGTTTTCCTTCACGGGAAACCGGCCCTGACTCGTTTGTCGAGGCCTCTGGGGAGTGAACGGGGAGTGGATCAAGGAATTTCACTCCCCGGGCTTCACTCCTGGCGCGCTCTCAGCAAGGCATCGAGTGCGCACACCGGTGACCGCGGGTGCATGGCGGACCGTGCCGCCAACGACTCCTCCCACTGCTCGGCCAGTTCACCCATGAGCCGATTGGGTCTGCCGCACGATCACGACGTGATTCAAACTTTCTCCACTGGTTCAAGTGCCCGCGCGAGCGCGGGCTGGCCCCTGGGGCCGCAGCAAGCGACGGCCCATGAGTAGAGACCCGGACACGGAGTGCTCCGGTCAGAGCGTGCCTCCGGCGGGGGCGCTCGGGCTCCGAGATGGCGGGGGCTCCGTTCGCGGGTGCCGGCCGAGTGTGGCGTGCGTGGGGTGCTCCCATCCCGCCTGCCGTCGACCCAGGCAGAGCCGAGCAGTCGCGGCCCAGGGCGTCAAGGTCGTTCGTCCAGCAGGGCGCTCCACCTTGACGCCCTGAACCACGCCCGCTCCACGGTGTGTGGGTCGACGGCAGACGGGATGGGAGCTGGGGTGAGTGGTGGGTGGGGGAGGGATAGCCTCGGAACCTGATCTCAGGATCCGCGGGCCCGGCGGTTGGCCCGTCCGCGCATCAACGGACGCGGGTATGGGCCGTTCAAATGTGGGGTGGGGTGGATGAGCGCAGAGGTGGAGCGCGAGCGCTGGGAAATGCGGGCCGAAGGCGGCGTGGGGCCGCTTTGGTTCGGGATGTCTCCAGCCGAGGTCGCCGAGGCACTGATGGTCTCCGAGCCCGAAACTCGGGTTGGCGGGCCCTACGAGCAGGAAGACTTCTCGGGCGGGGTGAAGGCGTTCTACGCCGCAGGCAAGCTTGTATGTGTGGCGCTGGATGCGGCCACCGGTCCGCAGGTCTTCCTGGCAGGCTTCCCGCTGGCCGGCCGCGATCCAGCGGAGGGCCACCAATTCCTCCTGGACCACGCCGCCGAACACGGGAACTGGGTGCTCTACACCCCTGACGGTTCGCTCGCCCTGACCGATCTCAGACTGCTCTTGCGCTCGCAGCAGGTCGGGGACTCGCTCCTAACGCGCCCGCTCTTCGTGAAGGAGGAGTGGTTCGAGTCGCAGTATTACCGCGACCACCTTCCGTTGGAAGATGCCCCGGGCTGGGTGCCCGAGTACCCGTTCCCTGCCGCGCCCTAGCGGGACAACAGCCCTCCGAGAGCCCATTCGGCGTCTGACATCAACACCTGACACCAACAAGCACGAACATCGCCGGTTGGCGCCGTACCTCGATGAGCCCCCGCTCAGGGATCACCGGCCGTCGACCAACGTCACCAACGCCCCGCAATTGACCTGATAAGGATGAGGCCACAGGTTCAAATCCTGCGGCCGGCCCGTAAGGGTGTCCCTAGTGCTCTGGCCATGGATGAGCTGCGACGACTTCCGATGGCGGAGATCCGCCCCATAGGTTCTTGAGCTCGGGCACGGATGTCGGAGGGCGACGATGGAACAGCCGCGGATACGTCTCGGCAGCGATAACGTGTGGCTGGAACTGACTCGGACCTGTGAGGACAGCTGGCAGGTCACCGCAGATTGGTCCTCCTGCCTGACAGCTGACTTCACCGCGGATCTCAGCGCTGCGGAGGCTGCGGACTTCGCAGCGCGGATGCTCTCTTACCTGCGCGCGCCGTCGGGTGGACGCTTTTCGGCGGCGGTGACTCCCGGCCGCAACAATCCGCTGACGTTGAACGCAGAGCCCGTCGGGGACGGTTTCGCCTTCTTCGTGCGCTTGACCCCGAACGGCGACGACGACGTGTGTCACTTGCGGATGGAGATCGATCCAATCGCCACGTGGGAACTTCGTGAGATGTTCGATGCGCTCCACTCGGCGCTGGTGGTCTGACCGCACGTTGAACGAAGCCTCAGGGACGGGTGACCCCTAGAAGTTCCCCGTGCCACAACCGCGCCAGAACGGACGGGGACTCTCGGGGAACAGCGTCTGCTGACGGGGGCCACAGCCAGCAGACGCCGAAGTCGGCATCCCGCAGGTCAGACCCCAACTCGCCCCACCACGCTCCTAAAGCGGTGGCCGGCCAGCAGGCAGGTGGCTGTACAGCAGCGAAGTACAGTAACCACCGCACCCAGCCACCCGTCACCGGCCCCGAGCGAGCGTCTGACGTACCCGGCAAACCTCAGCGACCACCGTGCCCATAGTTCGCATCGAGGTGGCACGAGCGGTGATGCCTGACTTCGGTCGCGTTACGATACGCGGCCCGGAGGTGATCATGGGTCTTACCGTTCCGCCAGCCCCGTTCGACATCGCGGAAGTATTTCCAGAACTCGTGCCGTATGCGCGGGCAACCACTCTGCTGTACCCACGCGCGGGCAGCCCCGTATGTCGGCGACGGCTGAAAATTGGACCAGTAGCGGCGCTTGAAAGTTGACCCCTCCAGGGGGTCTGGCTCGTTGAGCCAGGCCGGGAGGAGTGGTG
>NZ_JBEXNW010000039.1:0-88135 GCF_040611295.1 Streptomyces sp. NPDC002935 | reverse complement strand
CGCCCCCACCCCACCACAACAACCCCCACCCACCAACACCCCACAAAACACCAACCCAGACACCCGACCGACCCCCAACCAACCCAGACCCCACCCCACCAACGCCAGCCCCCCACACCCACCCAGAACAACGATCGGTACGCAGCCACCGCAGCCGATCAGCACGAAAGAGGGCACGACTACGTCGGCACCCCAAGGCCATCCGCGCCCCGGACTACGACGGACCATGACATCCAAGCCGGGCGTACCTCGGCTCCGACGAATCCGAAGGCAGCACCACCATGGAGAGCACACACCTGAAGATCCTGCTCGCCAACCAAAGTGGCGTGGCCGCAAGCCCTCCCGCCACGCCAAGCCGGCCCGCTGCCCACATCCGGCTCCTCCGGCCGACCACACCCCAGGAGGGAGCCGCCTGACAAAGTCAGACGCACCAGGGCCGGGCTGCGCCACACACCCGGAAGGGACACCCCGTGGACCTCGCAGTCCTCGCCTGGCTCTTGGCGCAGCTCGGTCCTGCCACCAACACCGCCGACCCGCTCCGCACGGCTCGGCACGGTCCGCGCCGTCTCCCTGGAAGGGCTGTCGGAGCGGCGGGCGAAGCTGTTGGCAGACCCCCTCCAGCTGACCGTCAACGTATTGTCACGATGGACCAGAGCAACAACCTCACCGGCCTTGAGCGGCAGATCGCCTTCGTCGAGGCCGCGCCCGCGCCGGATGAGGCAGCCGGCGGGAACGCTCTCGCCATCACCCCGCTGCAGCGCGCCCACCACTGGCGGCGGTAGTCGCGTACGAGTTCCCGCCGCTGACGCCCGGCGACGCGGCCACGGTCGCGGCGCGGGTCGCCGCCGTGCTGGACGATGCCTGGCAGCGCAGCAGACCCCGGTGCTGGCAGCGATCGGTGACGGCGCCCGCTCCCGGATGGTCGCCGACCGGCTCGCTCAGTTCCAGGCCGCGATCGTCGACTTCCGGCAGCGCGTGGACGCGGAGGCCCGAGCGTTCGTCGCCCGGCAACTTCCGCACCTGTATGAGCAGGGCGCGCAGCGTGCTACCGAATCGCTTAGCGGACGGTTCACGTGGACGCTGATCCACACCGACGCCCTGCAGTCGTCGGCAGCCGACTCCTACGCGGATGGACCACTCACAGGGAAGCTGGGGCCCCGGCCGCTGCCCGGCCACTGGTCCTCAGCTGCAGCCCGGTCCTGTAACGCTCTGGCGGGACCGGGCTGACCACGTCACGGCGAGCCCTTCAGGATCGGCCGCGAGAACGGAGGAGGGGCCCGACTGCGCGGGCCCCTCCTCAAGCGGTGGGCACCCGCGGCTCTCGAGGGCCTCGAGCGTCCGCAGGCTGCTCGTGTCAGCCGCGGACGATGTTCTCAGCCTGAGGACCCTTCTGGCCCTGGGTGACGTCGAACGTGACGTGCTCGCCCTCGGCCTGTTGACCGAACTAACTCACCTGTTTGCGCAGATCAGTTGGGGTTCTGCTAGCTTCCCGTCATACCCGGTGAAGAACGTCCCGAAGGGATCTGAGGAACTTCGTCTTGCCTGAGATAGGCAAGTTGCCGGAGATGGGAGATTCCTGGGAGCCGTACCAGCTGCTGGACCCGTTCGAGAGGCCGGTCGAGCCGGTCGCGGTGTACTTCAAGGACCTGATGGCTGGGCCCTACTCGGAGCTGACCCCTCGCTCGTACGGCATGGACCTGCTGCGATGGTGGCGACCTGTTCCCTCGCCGACGTCGTCGACACCGTCGAGCAGGCCTACCGCACCCTCGCCGCAGGCAAGATGTCCAGGCCGGCGAGGTCGCTGATGGACAGTACGCGCAGGGTGGTGAGCCGATGACCGCGCAGAAGGTCAACGCGGTGCTCGGCACGGGCCTGGCCAGGACGTTCGAGGTGATGCGCCGTCCTGCGGTGCGGGTCGCTATACGGCGAACATCAGGCACAGGAACCCGATTAGAGCGGCGGTGTGGTGGACAGCCCAGCCGATCACGAAGGAGTCAGCGGCCAGTTGTAGAGCAGCCCGGACACCGGCCGTCACGATCTCTCGGGCCCTCGAAAACGATTCGTCCGGGGAAAATCGGAACCACACGGCTACGGCGGTGGCACCGAGCAGCAAGACGACAAGTGCTACAGCGAGCCCTGCGTTGACGCGCAGCAAGGTCTCAGCGGCAACGGCATGCACTCACGGAGACTACCCACCCAGGCGCCGACCCTCGGCCGGCGGCGGGGAAAGCGATCCATTTGCATGGCCTTCATTCTCCTTGCGGGAACGGGCCTTGATCGTGATGACCACGGTCGAGCCGGCTCGACCTCGTGCAATCTCACGTGCAGGCGCTGCAAACCCTCCAACTACGTAATGTGCTGGGTGAGTTCGGGCGCGAGTCGCTGTATCTCGGCCAGGTCCTTGGCATCGGCTGCCGCACGGAGTTTCTTCAGATCCGTGTCCACCGGCACGGCGTCCGGGGTTTCGTGCCGTACCCGCTCCCAAGCGAGCTCCAGGGCCGTCACGTCGCCCGCGACGGCGCCCTCGTTCCCGGCCTTCACGTCGATGGTCAACTGGCGTGTCCAGAGGGCGAGTCGGTCCCTGTCGACCGTCGGCACGGGCTCGTAGCGCAGTCGCAGGTCCGTCACGTTCTGAGCGACGCGCAGGGCGGGGTCCACCGCCTGCGCACCGTTCCCGGCCTTCTCCAGAGCGGCGAGGTCACGTTCCATCTGCCGCTCCAGCAGCGCCGGTACGGCGTCGGAGGCGCGGTAGGTGTCCCAAGCGGCGCGGACCTCGCGGACGGTGGCGGCCCCGGGAGATTCGTGGGCGGCAACGGCCGCGCGGTCCAGGGCGGTCAGCCGGGCCGGCAGCGGTCCGGGCTTCGCGTCGGTGGGCACCGCCAGCGACACCGCCTCCAGGTCGCCGCCGCTGGTGCCGGTCGAGAACTCCCCGTACCCCGGTGCGAACACCTTGTCCTCGGTCGAGCCGTCCATGTGCAGTTCACGGACGGTGATCGCACCCTCGAGCCTGCCGTACGGCCCGTGGACCGTCTGGTCCACGGCTCGCACGGTGACTTCCTCGAAGACGATCTCTGGGAGGTTCTCGGGACGGTACACGTCGCCCTTCTCCGGGGCCGCGGGCATGATCATCGCGGGCGGTGCGTGGTGGCGGCCTGCCTGCCAGGTGCCCTCGGTGTCGGCGACCACCCCGTTGTCGTAGTTGAAGACGTCCTCGCCGAGGTACCAGACGGAGCCGTCGTCGGCCTGTGCGTACCAGTCGAGGGCAACCTCCTGGATCCGGCCGTCGGAGAAGGCCGCGTACTGGATGATGCGGGCCTCGACCGGCTTGCCGTCCACCTCGATGGTCTTCGTGCCGGGCAGCCGACTGACCTCGGTGCGGAAGGGTTTGCCGTCCACTTGACCGCCGTAGATCGTCTGGGTGACCTCGCTGGTGGGGTGAAGCGGGTTCGTGATCTTCGTCGGGTGGGTGAAGCGCGGCTCGGTGAGGTCGGCGCGGTCCGCTTCGGGCGCCGTGGGCAGGCAGGCGTCGCCCTTTTTGCCCGTGTCCGCGTCGACGACGTGAACGCAGGCGCTCGTCTTGGTTTGGCGTTCAGCGGTGTTGGCGGCTCCCGAACACGCACCGGCCAGGAGTGCGGCGGCGGTTACGGATGCTCCGGTCAGCAGGATGTGGCGGTTGGTGTTCATGGCGGCCTCCTTGGGACGTGGCCTGCGATGAGCGTCCCGCTGACCTTCTGAATGGACGCTGAACGCACCTGAATGTGCCGTCAGGCAGCGCGGGACGGGCCATTCGGTTCGTGAGCGGCTGCGGGTTCGTGGTGACTCGACGCGCCCACGCGGCGAAGCCGCACAACGTCACAACCCGGCACCCCTCAGTGGCTGGCCGGCAACCTCACCGTGAAGCGCGCCCCGCCCAGCTCGGGCGCCGTCCCCACCGTCACCGTGCCCCCGTGCGCCGCCACCAGCTCGGCCACGATCGCGAGACCCAGGCCGGCCCCGCCCTCGCTCCTCGCGCGGCCCTCGTCCAGACGCACGAAGCGGTCGAAGATCCGGGCCCGCTCCCTCTCCGGCACCCCGGGACCGTCATCGTCCACGTCCAGCCGTACGGTTCCGCCAGCCTCACCGAGCGTCAGGGCGACCCGGGAACGGGCGTGGCGGGCGGCGTTCTCGCCGAGGTTGCGGACCACGCGGCGCAGGGCGTCCTCATCGCCCAGGACTCGCCCGGCCGAGACCCCGCCACTGTCGACGCGCGGGCCCTTCTGCCGTTCCCGCAGCCGCCGCGCCTCCTCGAAGGCCAGGTCGTCCAGGTCGACGGGGCGCCGCGGTGGCCGGATCGCGTCTTCGTCGGCGCGGGCGAGGAGAAGGAGATCGTCCACCAGGCGCTGCATGCGGACGGCCTCGTCCAGGACCGTCCCGGCCAGCGCCCCCGCATCAGCGCGCGCCGGATGGGCGAGGGCCACCTCGGCGTGCTGCCGGACCGTGGCGACGGGGGAGCGCAGTTCGTGCGAGGCGTCCGAGACAAACCGCCGTTGCGCCACCTCCGCGCGTGCGACCCGCCGCAGCGTCCGCCCCACGGCCACCCAGGTCGCGGCGGACGCCAGGACCAGCAGCACGGGCACCCCGACGAGCAGCATCCGGGTGACCGTGGAGGTGGCCTCGGCGACCCCGGCGGGCGTACGGCCGTCCAGGACGGTCAGACGCCGGTCGCCGTCCCGCGCCCCGACCGCCACCACCAGGAACGGGTCCTCGTCGATCGGAGTGTCGACCTCGGTGCTGCCGCCGGGCCGGAGCCGGGTCAGTGCGGGCAGTCCCTCGATGTTCGAGCTCGCCGCGACGACCGTCCCCCGCTCGTCGACAACCTGAAGGAACTCCTCCGCGGGGTCGGCCACGGTCACCTGGGGCACCCCCCGCCCCGCCTCGATCACCCGGGCCACCTCCTGGCCGCGGCCCCGCGCGGCGTCCCGCACGTCATTGCTCAGCTCGACCCGCAGCCCGAGCACCAGGGCGGCGCCTCCGGCGATCAGCGCGAGCCCGACGGCCAGCGCGGCGATCACCGTGGCTCGCACGCGCACCGTCCGCAGGCGCCGCCGTTCACTCGCCATCGGGCACCAACCGATACCCGTGCCCCCGGGCGGTCCGCAGCGAATCCCGCCCGAAGGGACGATCGACCTTGTTGCGCAGGCGCCGCACATATACCTCGACGATGTTCGGATCGCCCTCGAAGTCGTCGCCCCACACATGGTCGAGGATTGTCCGCTTGCTCACGGCCTCGCCCGTGCGCCGCATCAGGAACTCCAGTACGGCCAACTCCCGTGCCGTCACCTCGACCTGACGCCCCGACCGGGTCACCGTGCGCGCGGCCGGATCCAGCAGCAGGTCGCCCACCGCAAGCACCGCGGGCCGCTCGCGGGCCTCACGCCGCAGCAGCGCCCGCAGCCGGGCGAGCAGCACCGCGTACGAGACGGGTTTGGTGAGGTAGTCGTCGGCGCCGGTGTCGAGGCCCTCGATCTCGTCCCACTCACCTTCCTTGGCGGTGAGCATGAGGATCGGCGTCCAGTTGCCCTCGCCGCGCAGAGTCCGGCAGACCCGGTAGCCGTTGAGGCGCGGCAGCATGATGTCGAGGACGATCGCGTCGTAGGCGTTCTCACGCGCCATCCACAGTCCGTCCACCCCGTCGAGCGCCACGTCCACGGCGAAACCCTCAGCCTCCAGCCCGTCCCCGAGCCCGGCCGCGAACCGCTCCTCGTCCTCGACGATCAGCACGCGCATACGGTCCACGCTACGGGAGCCTCGGGCGGGGACAAGCGGATGCAGTAGTGCAGGCGGAGCACTGTGGCCCCGGCTTGGGAGCCCGGATGGCATAGCCGCCCGGGTCCGGCGTGACCCTCGACTTCACACAGTCCCGGCGTCACAGTCCTCACTCCATATCAAAACCGGAGGCGCCCCGGCGATCTGATCCTCCATATCCACATCCATGCACGCGGCCCGGCGAAGTCCCGCTCCGGTCCGAAGAGTCCGAGCTGCTCGCCGGCGCTCACCCGGCATCGGGGAGAGCGGCCCTGTCGAGCAAGGCGCTGATGCCGAAGGGCCGGCACGAAAACCGATTCGGCTCCGCCAAGACCCCCACCGCACGGCCGTGGCCATTGACCGGAGCCCTGGCCGGCGCCCCACCGGGCAACGGGTGCGGTCCGATATGGCGCGCCGGGTCAGTCCTTGTCGCTCGGCCTGTCCCCGCCGTCCACCTTGCTGCCGAGTACCTTGAAGTCCTTGTCGAGGTGTACGTCGGCCTGCTTGCCGTTGTCGAGCGTGACCTCGACCTCGTAGTAGCCCTCCTCGTCGCCGACCTCGGTGTCCGTGACCTTGCCTTCTCCGGTGTGCGCGAGCGCCGCGGCGCTTGCCTTCTCCAGCGCGGGTCCCGAGATGGGCGTCTCGTTGTCGTCACCACTACTCGTGGCTACAGCGATGCCGGTACCACCGCCGATGAGGGCGGCCGAAAGCACGACCCCCAAGATCCACTTGCCCTTGCGCTTCATGCCGCAGCCTCTCGCCGCAACCCTCGGCCGCCGCGTGCGGCCGAGCTGATTGGCTCAGGGTGCGACAGGCCCGCTGAACAGACGCTGAATGAACCTGAACGAGCTGTCAGTCTCCGTGTCATGTCGGATCGCCTCGTGCCGGACCGGCACGCCGAGCACTACCGGCACAAGAAGCAGGCTCCGCCACACCTTCAGGGGCCGGTGGCCGAGGACAGCGGGGGACAGGCGTCCTGTCACCTGCGGGTCAAGATGAGGACGGCGAGGGCATGGATGCCTGAATCAGTTGGCGGTCAGGGCCTTCTGTTCGGACCCGGAGACGCAGCGGCCCCGGACACGTCTACGACGCCAACGGTCGGGGACGCAATCTTGCAGCCGCGGAGAAACGGGCTTTCATCGCCTGGTCCACTATCGAGATCCTCCGCCATGCCGGGATTCGGATCGAAGAAGTTATGGAGATCGGCCACCACAGCATCATCAGTTACAAGCTCCCCAGCACCGGGGAGGTGGTCCCGCTCTTGCAGATCGCCCAGTTCAAGACGGATAAAGAACGGCTTCTGCTGATCAACCCGGAACTGGCCGCCGTCTTGAGCCGGATCATCTCTCGCTTGAGAGGCCCTGACGGAACCATCAGCGCCGCCCACTCTTACGACTTGAATGAACAGGTTTGGAACCCTCCCATGTCTATTCTCTACCAGTGGTCAGTGAGTGGCGAGAACCGGGCAATATCAGTGCGGACGTTCGAGATGCCCTAACGGCGACACTGAAAGCATCCGGGATCGTCGACAAGTCAGGAAATCCGGTGACGTTCCAGGCGCACGATTTCCGTCGCATGTTTATCACGGATGCCATCCTCAACGGCCTTCCCCCTCACATCGCCCAGGTCATCGCTGGTCACGACAACCTGAACACCACCATGGGTCACGCCGCGATCTACCCATCCGACACCATCGAAGCCCACCGGGCGTTTATCGCGCGGCGTCGCAGCCTCAGGCCCGCCGAGGAATATAGAGCCGTCATCCCTGAAGAGTGGGAGGAATTCCTGGGCCACTTCGAGCGGCGGAAGCTCGCTCTGGGTGAGTGCGGACGTACATATGGCGCAGACTGCGCTCACGAGCACGCGTGCATCCGATGCCCCGTTCTCATCGTTTCTCCCACGGAGGGGGCGAGGATGATTGAGATCCGTGACAATCTTGCCGACCGAATCGCCGAAGCCGTGGACCGCTCGCGGACAGGGGCGTGGACGGTCGAAGTACGCGTCAGCTGACCCGAAGACCGACCGCCAGCGTCAGTTCAAGGACCCGCTGTGGCGATGCGAGATCCGGAAACAGCTCCCGCAGCTGCGACATCCGGTACCGGACTGTCTGGGGATGGATGAACAACGCCGCCGCCACCTCGTCCCGCCTGCCCTGGTGCAGCAGCCACGCCCGCAACGTCTCCTCCAGCCGCCGTGCGGTCGCGACAGGCAAGGTCCGCAACGGTGCGAGGGCTCGGGCACGCAAGTCTGCGAACGCGTCCACGTCAGCGCTCAGCACCAGCTCGGGCAGGTGGTCCTCGGTGTCGCGAATGTCAGAGGAGAGGGAGCGCGCGCGTACGGCTCGTGCGTACGAGGCGGACGCACGAGTCCATGGCCGGGCCGGGCCGACCACAGCGGTGCGGTCGGTCAGCTGCCGCAAGAGATGTGATCGGTGGGCATCGGGGACGAGCAGCACACCGGTGGCATCCGGCAGATCGTCGAGGACGAGGGTGCTCGGGTCGAGCGCGCGGTAGGCAGGCCGGGCCTGGGCGGCGGGCAGCAGGACCGCGGTCAGTGAAACCGGAGGCTGCCACCCGGCCCGTTGAACAGAGGCCAGCAGCACGTCCGGGCTCGCGCCGGCGAGGAGGTCGCGGGCCAGGTGTTCCAGGTGGCGCTCGTGGGCCCTGCCCCGGGCGGCCAGTTCGTCGGCGTGGCCCGCGGCGCTCGCGGCCGAGAGCTCGTCGATGTAGGCGAAGGTCAGCTCGGCGAACTTGGCGACCTCGGCGGCGGGCAGACCTGCGGGTACGGCACCCGCTGCCAGGCATCGCCAGGCCACGCGGGCGCCGACGCGGTAGGCGCTGAGTAGGGCGTCCATCGAACGGCCGTCGCGCACCTCGCCGCGGCCCAGCTCGTAAGCTGCGTCATCGCCGTCGCCGCCCGTGGCGTTCCCGCTCGCGAGGTCCAGGTAGTGCCCCAGGGCGGTGCGCACGGCTCGGCGGATGGTGCCACCCATGCGGCCCGAAAGGGCGTTGGCGTAGGACGGGACCTCGTCGATGATCGCCTGGACTACCTCGTCGGCGGTGGTCTTCAGCGCGGCCCGAAGTGCGGTGACCGTCGTCTCATCCAGGGCCAGCTCGGTGGCCCTCCGGATTGCATGGCTCATATTTTTGTTCCCTGCGAACAATTCGGCCGACCAGATTTACGTCCTGCGGACAGGACTTTACGCCCTGAGGCGCATCAAGCTGGAGTCATGACGAGTGCAGCCCTCCGCAGTAGGGCGTGGAAACTGCTGGAGATGGTCACGACGCCGCTGCTGCCGTCGGACTACCTCGACCTGGTCAGCCCGCTGCGTGCGGGCGCTGACCTGCGTGGGCGCATCGAGGCCGTGCACCCCGAGACGGGTGACGCCGCGACTGTCGTGATCAGGCCGGGACGGGGCTGGCGCGGCCACACAGCCGGTCAGTACGTGCGGATCGGGGTCGACGTCGACGGGGTGCGCCTGTGGCGTGCCTACTCGGTCACCTCGCCGACAAACCGCCAGGACGGCCGCGTCACGATCACCGTGAAGGCGATCCCGGACGGCAAGGTCAGCAACCACCTGGTCCGCAAGGCGAAACCGGGCACGCTGATCCAGCTCGACCAGCCGACCGGTGACTTCGTGCTGCCGCAGGCCAAGCCCGCCAAGGTGCTCTACCTGACGGCCGGCAGCGGCATCACGCCCGTGATGGGCATGCTGCGCGACGTCGAGTTCGACGACGTCGTCATGGTCCACTCCGCGCCACAGCCTCAAGACGTGATCTTCCGCAACGAGCTGCACGACCTGGTCGCGGACAAGAAGCTGCGTCTCACCGAGCTGCACACCGACACAGACGGCATGCTCGACATCGCCCGTCTCGGCGAACTCGTGCCCGACTGGGCCGAGCGCGAGACCTGGGCTTGCGGACCCGCGGGCCTGCTCGACGCCGCTGAAGAGCACTGGACCGAGCACGGTGTCCGAGAGCGCCTGCACACCGAACGCTTCCGCCCCAGCATCGTCGTCGCCGGCGACGGTGGCGAGGTCACGTTCAGCGCCACCGGCAAGACCGTCGACGCGGACGGCGCCACGCCGTTGCTGGACATCGGCGAGGAGTCCGGCGTGCTCATGCCCTCCGGGTGCCGCATGGGCATCTGCTTCGGCTGCGTCACGCCGCTCAAGGCGGGCGCCGTCCGCGACCTGCGTACCGGCGAGATCACCGAGGCCGAGCCGGGCGTCCTCATCCAGACCTGCGTGTCCGCCGCGGCGGGCCCCTGCGACATCGAACGGTAGGAGCACCTTGACCGCCATCGACCCCACCGCCCACCTGACCGCGGAGCAGATCGAGGAGCTTGGCCGCGAGCTGGACGCGATCCGCGACGAGGTGATCGCCGGCCGCGGTGAGAAAGACGCCGCCTACATCCGTAAGGTCATCTCGGCGCAGCGCAAGCTCGAGCTGGTCAGCAGGGGCGTGCTGCTGTTCTCGATCTTCCCGCCCGCGTGGCTGCTCGGCACCGCCGGGCTGTCCGTGGCGAAGATCATGGACAACATGGAGATCGGCCACAACGTCCTGCACGGCCAGTGGGACTGGATGCGGGACCCGAAGATCCACTCCACCACCTGGGACTGGGATCACGTCTCGCCGGCCGAGCAGTGGAAGCACTCGCACAACGAGCTGCACCACACGTACACCAACGTGATCGGCAAGGACAACGACCTCGGCTACGGCATCATGCGCGTCGACGAGGACCAGAAGTGGCACCCGTTCCACCTCGGCCAGCCGCTGTGGAACTTCATCAACGCCTGCTTCTTCGAGTACGGCATCGCAGCGTACGACCTGGAGCTCGCCAAGAACCTGCACAAGCGCCGCCGCAAGAACCCGGAATTCCGCGCACGGGCCAAGGCCGTGGGCCGCAAGATCCGCAAGCAGGTGCTCAAGGACTACGTGATCCACCCGCTGCTGTCGGGCCCGTCGTTCCTCCCCACGCTCGCCGCCACGTTCACCGCGAACCTGGTCCGCAACATCTGGTCCCACTCGGTGATCATGTGCGGGCACTTCCCCGAGGGCGTACAGGTCTTCGAGCGCCGGTCGATCAAGGGCGAGACGCGCGGCCAGTGGTACCTGCGCCAGATGATGGGCTCGGCGAACATCAGCGGCAGCAAGGCCATGCATTTCATGACCGGCAACCTGTCGCACCAGATCGAGCACCACCTGTTCCCCGACCTGCCGAGCAACCGGTACGCCGAGGTCGCGGTGAAGGTGCGCGCGCTGTTCGAGAAGTACGAGCTGGAGTACGTCACCGGCCCGCTGCCCAAGCAGGTGTTCTCCGCGTGGCACAAGGTCTTCCGGCTCTCGCTGCCGAACAAGAAGCCCAAGGTCAAAACGCCGGACCGCGAGCAAGAGCTCGTCGCCGCCTGATTCCCGGTATTGGTTCAGATCTCTCGGCAACCCGGCGGCACCGCCGGGTTCGGCGAGATCCGTTGCGGACTGTGGGCGACCGCGACGTCAGACCGTACGACACGGGATCCGGGGCAGGCCGGGGACTCCACGAAACGGGGTGCAGCTCATCCCGCTTCGATCACCTCGTTCACGTCGAATCCGTCCACCATCCCGCAGCCGAGGCCTGGGCGCCTTCTCCCCGCTCAGAAACCACTCCCGGCGGTGATCTGCCGACGGATAGGAGGCTGTTGATGAGACACATGTGGTAGCTCACATAAGCGGCGAGCTCGTGATCTGGCATGACGGCCGTCTCGCCTTCGAACGACTGCTGCGCCGCCCCAACCGGCGCCCGGCATCCGTGGCAGCCGAGGTCAACTCGACTCCAGCCCACTACGTCGCTTTCGATCTGCTACGCGTCGACGTTGGGGACGGGGATGTGGCCCGACTCCCCTACCGTGATCGCCGGGCCCGGCTGGAGAAACTCTTCGCCGATCAAGGGCTCATGCCGCCCTGGACGCTGTGCCCCATGACGCTGGACCGGGATGAAGCGCTGTCGTGGATGCGGGAATGGGCGCCGGCCGGGATCGAGGGCATCGTTTCCCATCGGATGAACTTCTGGGGGCACCCGGCAGGCCCGTCCACCGTGGCGTGGGACTACGAGGGCATGCCGTGGGAGATGGTGCGGCCCGCCGACGGGCTCCCGGCGGCCCGGCGATCGGTGCGCTGCGAGGTGTCCGGCAAGGAGCTGAATTTCACCGTGCACAGCGTCACGGGTACCGCGCGACGGCAGGTGCGCTTGCAGGCGTTGGCCTGGGGCGGTCTCGGCACCCTTGTAGCGGGAGTCGTGGTCTTATTCAGCAGCGCCATCGTTGTAGGGGTGGTGCTTAGCCACCTCCCGCACGCCCTCGCACCGTGGCACCTGCGTCCCCCGCCCGGCTGTACCCCGTTCTCCCTTGGCCCCCGCCACCGAGGAGGAGCGGCCGGTGAAGCGCACGCAGCACGACAAGTGGGCGGCCAACCTGCGGGGCGGCGAAGGCCGTTGGCAGGCCACATGAGCAGGTCGAGGGCGCGGGCGATGCCGACAGATCGCTCAGTCCTGGGCCGGCATCACCCGGGTCACCTTGCCCTTCAGGTCGGCATCCAGATAGCCGGTGACGTGGTCGTCGGTGAGATAGACAGCCAGTCCCAGCGGGGTGTCGAACGTGTCGTCGGCAGGGCGGACCAGGATGTAACGCATGGTCGGCCGCTGTACGTTCAGGTCCTTCTCCGCCCGCTTCAGCAGGGCGGGAAGGACGTCCCAGTCGAAGCTGTCGAGACTGAAGGAGCGTTCGCCGCCGATGATCGCGCTGCTGATGATGCCCTTCTCGACGCCCTGGCCCGGGCGGTAGGTGTAGCTGTTGTACTTGGTGTCGCTGCCCTTGACCATGATTTCCGCGGAGACATAGGTCGGATAGACCGTGAGGTCGCATGCGCGGTCCGTGCCGGTCGCGGCCTCGATCTCCTTCACCGCCGTCCGGATGCCGGCGGGGGTGAGCAGATCCGTCTTCGCGTCGGCCTGAGGCGTCGGGGTCGAGCGGGACGGTGTGCGAGTGGGGTCCGTCGTCCTGGCCGAGGAGGTCGCGCCGACTGAATCGGCGGGCTTTCCACTGTCCTTGTCGCCGCCGTCCGGCAGCAGGGTCCACACCAGGACTCCTGCCAGCACGGTCCCGACGACGGACGAGGCGATCGCGATTCGGCCCTTCGCACGGTTGCCCGGCCGCGTCGGCGTCTGCCGTGTGGGGCCCGCCGGGTACGGAGTCGGCGGGCCGAAGCCCGAGGCCGGCCCGAAGCCGGCAGCTGGTCCGAAGCCGGCAGGCGGTCCGGACCCAACCGGCGCGGAGGGTGCGGGCGTTGCACCCGGCGGAGGGGCCAGCCTGTAAGACGTGGCCCCGTCCGCCCCGGCGGGAGCACTCGGAACCGTGTTGCTGCCCTCGATCGCCTCCGCGAGCAGCCGGTCCGCGGTCGTCGCGTCCGCCCGGTCGGCCGGGTTCTTGACGAGCACGGCGTTCAGGAACCCGGTCAGGACTCCGGCTTGGGCGGGTGGCGGAAGCTGCTCGCTCAACAGTGCCGCCAGCGTGGCGAGGGTGGTTCCCCTGCGCAGCGGGTGATGTCCCTCGACGGCGACGTACAGCATCATCGCCAGCGACCACAGGTCGGAGCCCGGGCCACCTTCGCCGCCGGAGATGCGCTCGGGTGCCATGTAGTCGGGCGTGCCGATGATCGACCCGGTCGCGGTCAGGGCGGTCGAGTCCCTGATGGTCGCGATGCCGAAGTCGGTGAGGACGGGACGTCCGTCGGGTCTCATCAGCACGTTTGCGGGTTTCACGTCCCGGTGCTGGATGCCGACATCGTGCGCGGCGCGTAGTGCGGCCAGCACCTCGCGACCCAGCCGGGCGGCGTCGGCGGGCGCCAACGGCCCCTTGTCGAGGCGGTCCTGAAGTGATCCGCCGGTCACCAGTTCCATGACGAGCCACGGGTAGACGTACTCGCCGCCGTCCACCACGTGGTGGATGGTCACGACATTGGGGTGATCGACGCGAGCCAGCGCCCGTGCCTCGCGCAGTACTCGGGCCCGGAGCATTGCCGCGCCCTGCGGGTCGTACTCGGCAAGACCCGGATCGGGCGGCCGCACCTCCTTGAGCGCCACGGCCCGGTCAAGGACCAGATCGCGTGCACGCCACACCGTGCCCATGCCACCGCCACCGAGCCGCGTCTCCAGCTCGAAGCGCCCCTCTATGACCCGTCTGCCGGAATCACCCTCGCTCATGGCCCGAAGCCTACGAGATACCTGTGACACGGCCCCACGCAGGTGACCGCAATACTCGCAGGGCTGGTGCACCGTCGGCGGGCCTGGGAGTTGCGCAGCGCTGAGGAGCGCGCCGGCCGTCCGGTGAGCGAGGGGGCCGCAGCACCGACCGGTGTGCGAGATCGTTCAGCGCACCGCGACGGTGGTGCGCACCCGCGTGCTCTCGGACACGGGTCGGATGCCCCTGGCGCCAAGGCCGGCGCAGCGTCTGAGCGGGCAGCCCTACACTCTGCCGGAGGACGCCATCGAGTGGATCGAGGCCCTCGCGGCGCTCCGGCGGGGGGCGGTGACGAATCCGAGGGTCCCACCCTTCCGGGAGCACATCGCGAAGGCCTGTGAGAAGACCCTGCTGGTCCTGTGCTCCGAGATGCCTGGCTCAGGCGAGACATCGCCCAGCGCCCCCTGACCTGCGGTCAACGCAGCGGGAATGCACGGGCAGACGGCACTGCCAAAGAGATCGCGGACGTGGAGGGGGCAGTGTCCCCGGGCCTCATCCATAGCCCGCAGGGAAGATCGTTCGGCTGAAGTCCTGCGGAGCCTTTCGCCGCGTAGGCGACCGCCCTTCACGGCCACAGCTCGTACAAGCAGTCCCCGACCGGATGGGATCCGGTCGGGGACTGCTTGCAACGCTCGTACGGCAGGAGATCTGCTCGCGCGCTCGATGTGCCGGAGGCGACGCGGTCGATGATCGGATCTCGCGCTACGTTCGTGCCAGGGAAGAGAGCGAAAGTCCTGCCCAGGGTCGCGGGCAGTCCACCAAGCTGTTCCGCATGGATGGTGTTACGGAAGGAACAGCCCTTGCTCTCCTCGGTGTTCTCCCCGGCACCGCCGGCACCCTCGTGGGCCAGTACTTGGCGATGCGCATCGAGTTGCGACGTGACCAGCTTCAACGGGCTGACGGTAAGCGTGCCGAGCTGAAAGAGGCCATTCTGGGCTACCTGGCTACTTGGCTGCCGCGCAACGCATCGAGTTGATCCTGGACCGTCGAGACCTCGGTCTCCCGGATTCATCTGATCCAGCGGACGAAAAGCTGCACGAGCTATGGCTCGCGAAGGAGGCAGTGGATTTGACCTGCCCACATGCGACAGCCGAAGCAGCGCATGACTATGTCCGGGCACTCCATGACCTCATGCGCAACGCCGACCGCGCGGAGGGCAGTCCGGCCAAGCGCGAATGCCGCTCAGCGTTCATGGAGGTCGCACGCGGCGTACTGGGACTGGGTACTCCGCCGGTCAGGAGGCGTCAGCGTCCACCTTATCCTCCTGTTCTTCCGCGTCAGTGAAGCTTCTGCCTTCGCATCGTCGCCTCTCTACGCATGGACGCTCACGCGAGGGCTTCCTGCCTGCGCAACATTGAAGCTGGACCGCACTGCAGTCAGGCGAGTTTCACGAGGCGTGGTGGCCGTGGCAGGTCTCCGCCGCGGCCCACCTCGGTGGCGGGTACGGCAGTGCTGTGGTGGGCAACGCGTAGTACTTCGTGGGGCCACCAGAAGGTGCGGTGGGACTTCGATGCCGTCCCGTCGGTGTCGATCAGTGCCTGGTAGGCAGTCCGGCAGTCCGGCCAGTCCTGCCGGGCGCTCACGCTCGCCCACCTCCAGGTGCCCTTGTGGCGCACCCACAGGGCGGGCGGATCGGTGAGCGGCCACGTCCACACTTTCGGCTTCGGGCCGTCTCCCTGCCGCCACGGCCGCGCTTCCACCGCGTCCTCGGGGGCTGTCATGGCCGGCTTCCCGTGCCGGGGAAGACGCGGCGCCGTATCCATGTCTCGTCGAACCAGTACCAGCCGGACGGTGAATCCCAGGGGCGCGGCCACAGCAGCAGGTTGTACGCCAGTCGCCCGTCCGGTGCCTCATAGCTGGCGCGTGCGATGCCCGTGTAAAAGGCGTTGTCGACGTACAGGTTTACGCGGATCACTTCGCGCGGTGAGTAGCGGCGGACCCCAGCCGTTGTCCCCGGCTCGGGGGCCGTCTCGACACCCCGCCACTCATCGCTCACGTGTTCGAATTCGGTCTCAGGGGGCGGAGATCGGCGAACCGAGAGGTCACGTGAGGAGCCGGGGCATCGCGGAGTCACTTGGCTTGCTTGGGACGACTGTGTACTGGGGGCAGTGATGTGCCTGGTCAGGGTGCCGTGGTCGGGCCACGCGTGTTTACGGTGAAAGCCGTTCGGACGTGCTTCGCCCGCCCCTGGTGGAGTGAGTTGGGGCGTCCCGTGGTGGCGGTGGATCTGGCGCCACGGCCGGCAGATCTCTGCTGGTCCCGGATCCGCCGCCGCAGGGTCGGCTGAAGGACGGTTCTGTGTGGCCGCGGGTGAGCGGATCTGACCGGTTGCTTGCAGGGGTGATCGGCTGCCTGATTGCGGGAACTGGAGGCTGCCAGACTCGGGCGTACTGCCCGCTTGATGAAGGAGATTGTCGTGCAGTCGACGTCGCCCAAGCCTGCTGATCTTGCTTGGGAAGCCCGCGATCTGGTCGAGCGGGTCAACCGGTCGGTCCTTGATGACCCGGAGGCGTTCACTGCGCCGCGGATCCAGGCGACCACGCGGGCATTGACGGAGCTGACAGGGCGGCTCAGGCAGGCGTGGGACGGCTCGCCGCGGTGCTGGAGATGTGGGCACGCGAGGGTGTCATCCGGATGGACAGCCTGGACGACCCGACGTGGCGGTTCCGCCGGTTGCGGAGGATCTGCGCAGTGCGGCAGCTGCTGCGCAGGACCTGGCGGATCTGCTCGCCCGCCCCTCCAAGATCCTGTGGTCGAGTCCCACCAGGACTGACCAGACCCGCACTGCGCAGACCGTTGCGCAGTCCTGTTCCTTCTGCGCAGCGCCTTGCGCACCGGCCCTGCGCACGTGACTGAGCGCTGTAGTCGGCCAGTTTGGCCGACTACAGCGCTCAGGACATGGAGCACCTGTCGGCTACCTGGATCGTCCGCGTCTGGCCGAACTGGAGGCTGGAGGGCGCGAGCGGTTCAGGAGAGCCAGTCGACGTAGCGGGTGGGGGCGAGGTTGGCGTCCTTGTCGGTGAGGACGTCGCCCTTGACGACGGCAAACATGCCGGCGGTGGGGTCGGTGACAACGGTGCGGCCGTCGCCCTTGTGGGTGAGGGTGATCCGGCCCAGTTCGTCCAGGGGGAAGACCTCGGGCCCGGCGATGTTGCGAATGCCCCCCAGCGGGGCGCCCGCGGCGACTTCCGCCACCGCGTCGGCCACGTCCTTGGAGGCGATCGGCTGGATCGGCGTGGCGGGCAGCCGGACGGTGTCGCCGTCGGCGGTCCAGGACAGGACAGCGTCCATGAACTCCATGAACTGCGTCGCGCGGACGATCGAGTAGGGGACCGGCCCTGCCGCGAGGATGTCCTCCTGGAGCACCTTGGCCCGGTAGTAGTCCAGCTCCGGCACCTGGTCCGCACCGACGATCGAGAGAATGACGAAGTGGCCGACGCCGCCCTCCTGGGCCGCGGCCAGAAGGTTGTCCATCGAGGTCTGGAAGAAGGCCGGGGAGGCTTCGTCGAAGGTCGGGGAGTTCGTCAGGTTGACGATGACGTCGGCCCCCGCCACCGCCTCGCCCAGTCCCTGGCCGCTGATGACGTCGATTCCGGTGGACTGCGAGTGCGGCACCGCCTCGTGCCCGACGGCGTTCAGATTCTTGACGACCTGCGACCCGATCAGCCCGGTACCGCCGATGACCGCGAACTTCATGACATGCCTTTCTCCAGGAGATGTGTCCGAAATATGGCACAAAATCTACACGTGGGTGCTTGATGTGAGACCAGGGTCGTACACCCGGCCAACGTGTTGCTCAAGTGGCCAACTCCCGCACTCGGTGGCCAACTGGAACGCTCGCCCCTGGCCGAAACGACTCGTCGTCGGCTGCTCGCCTCGCTCGCTGACACTGAAACCCTCGTCTTCGGCACGCACTTTCCGCCGACCGTGGGACATATCACCAGGCACAGGGATGCCTACCGGCTGAGGTCGGTTCCGCCGGCCGCGGTGATCCGGAGCTTTTAACAGGGCGGCCCGCCAGATGATCGATTCCAAGGGTCAGTTGCCGGCGTCCAGTGCTCGCATCGTTCGGTCTGACCCGCACTCCCTTGCGCAAGGGCACAGGAAGGCGGCACATCGTCGGTCAGTGCGGTCGGAGTCCGTCGAAGACCACATCGAAGATCCGCTGCCGGGCCGCCGGGTCTGCCCCGAGCTGCTCCATTGCCGTGCTGGTGCCGGCCAGCAGGGCGATCAGTTCCGGCAGGCCGAGCTCTGGGCGAACGGCTCCTGCCTGCTGTGCCCCGTCCAGCAGTCCGGCGAGTTGGGCCTGGATCGCCTCGCTGGACTCCCGCAGGGCCGTGTGCGCGTCCACGTCGGCTGAGGCGAGTGCCCGGGTGAACTCGTTCTTGCCCGCGGACTGTTCGATCACCAGGCGGAAGCAGGCGAAGAAGGCTTCGGTGGGCTCCGTTTCGGCGGCCAGCTGCGCGGTTCGGGCGGCGATCGCCTCCAGCCTGCGCACCATCACGGCTTCCAGCAGTGCTTCCTTGGTCGGGAAGTGCCGGAAGAGCGTGCCGACTCCGACCCCGGCGGCCCGGGCGATCTCTTCGGTCGGCACGCCGACGCCACGGGTGGTGAACACCTCCGTGGCGACGTCCAGCAGCCTGGCCCGGTTACGGGCCGCGTCCGCCCGCAGTGGGCGCTCTTCGGCGCCGCTCATCCCTTCCACCCTTCCTCGCCGGCCGCAGAGCCGTGCTGGACAACCGGAGTGTCTAGTCCGTATCGTCAAAACGGACTCACTAGTCCGATTCTAGCGACGCATTCCGACGGAGGTTGACCATGTCCGAAATGCTGTCACCACGCGAGGTCTTCACGAAGCTGCTCGAAGGCATTGCCGCAGGCCGTTACACCGAACTGGCCGACCTTTACGCTGAGGACGCCGTGGTGGAGACCGTCTTCGAGCCGGTCGCGCCGCGCCGCGCCGAGGGGCGGTCTGCGCTCCAGGAGCGGTTCGCGCAGGTCGCCGCGGGCAGTCCGGTGGAGCTGACCCCGGCGAATGTGGTGATCCGGGAGACCGACGACCCGGAGCTGATCGTCGCCGAATGGGATTACCAGGTACACCACCGGCCGACCGGACGGACGTTTGAGTCCGCCAATATCCAGGTGTTGAGGGTTCGCGGCGGCCTGATCGTCCACAGCCGGGATTTCCACGACCACCTGGCCCTCATTGCGGCCGGTGGCGCCCTGCCTCAGCTGGTGGCAGCACTGGACGGCAAGTAGCGCGGGTGCAGGGCCGCAGGCCGCGGATTGTCCGGGCCTCGACTGCGGCGCGTTCGCCGACAGCGGGCTCGGCCGGACTCTGTATGAGGATTCCCTGGGGGTCTCGCCCGTCCTCCCCTGCGCGCATCGCCGTCAAGCAGCGTCACCCGCTCAGCGTTCATGTACTGGCGGATGAGGGAGGCGGGGCGGAGGCAGGGGCGGGCGTGAGGCTCCGGGCTCCTGGGATCGCCCTGGGGCGGCGAGATGGTGCTGCAGGTCGATGTGGCGGAACTGGTGGACTGTTCCCACCTGGCGCAGTACGCCGCGTCGTTCATGGGCGTCGGCGAGGAACGCGGTCAGATCCAGGGGGAGGTGACGGCGTGCCGCCAGGTGATGGCGGGTCAGGGTGTAGTACCACCAGGCGTTGTCCCTGAGCGCCGCCGCGAGGCCCACGGTGAGCCCGTAGGCGAGTCCGCGGTCGAGGATGTGGGGCGGGCTCATCGCGATGCCCCGTCCGCCCGGGAGGACCCCTCGGCCCAGGCCGTAGGAAAACCCGCCCTGTACGACGTATTCGGCGCCGTAGCAGAGAAGGAATGTGGCGCAGACCGCGAGGCCCACGACGATCCACAGCCTGCGGAAGATCCTTCGATCCTGCTCCATGAGGGCGGCCGGCCCGACCGGGGCGGTGAGATCGGCTGGTTTGCCGGCGAGGCCGTGGGCGATTCCGACCGAGAGCCCGAACGCGCAGGAGAAGGAGAGCATCGTGGTGAAGGTGTAGGAGGGATTGCCGGTGAGGAGCGACTGGATCCTGAGTACGGCCCAGTGGGTGAAGCCGATGGTGGAGCCGCTGGCGAGGCCGCCGGAAAAGCCCCGCCAGTTCCAGGCCCACAGCGTGCGGACGGTGGGGATGGCGTCCGGGCGGTGTGCGGACAGACTGCTTGCCCGGGCGCCGACCACTCCGCCGGCCAACGCGTAGACCGCCCCGTTCGCGAGGGCGCCGATGGTCGCGGCCGTCGGGCCGTAGTTGAGGCGGAAGGAGAACCAGAGGACGGCTCCGGCGGCGAAGCCGAGGGCACACATGCGCCAGTCCCAGAGCCCTCTGCGCCGGGACTCCGAGGCTGCCGCCCCGTGTTGCCGGTCCGGGAGTCTGCTGGAGAGCGCACCTACGATTCCGCCGGCGAATCCGTAGGCGAGTCCATAGGCCAGCGCGGTCGGCAGCCCTCCCGGCTGCCCGGTGGCGAGCAGGTGGGTCGCTCCCTCGACGATGCCCCCGGTCACGCCCGCGACGAGGCCGCAGCCGATGCCGCCCGCGATCCCTCCGGCCAGTCCCGCGACGATGGCCGCGGGCGGGCCCGTCTGCCATCCGGAGTCGAGGCCGGCGAGCAGTGCCGTGAGCCGGCCGACCGCGGTGGCGGCGGTCCAGGCCACGACACCGAGGACGACTCCCGTCACCACCTGGCAGACACGGGGCGGCAGCGTACGACGCAACTGCCACCAGGCCAGGTCGCCGCTGCCGCCCAGGGTGTGCTGCAGGTGTCGCGCCAGATACCGCAGGGAGCGCTCGGCCTGCTGGGGGGACCAGCGGCACGGATACTGCGGATGGGGCCGGTAGGCGGCGGGCACGAACGCGTCGAAGAGATGGGCCCGTACGTCCGCGGTGCGGGGGAAGCGGGCCGGATCACACAGGTCGGCGGGCGTGGGGAGGACGGTGGCGTGTTCTCCCGGCCGGGGGTTGTACACCGTCCTGGCCAGAAAGAGCATCAGTGGTGTGGTCAGCGCGCGGGCCACGGGGGCATCGGTGCCGAGCAGTCGGATCACCGGATCCCAGCGGGCGGCCGCCGTCGTGCCCCGGCCGCCGGCGTCCCGTCGCAGATAGTCGGCGATGTCCGCCGCGTCCAAGGGGCGCAGTTCCACGGCGGCGGCACCGCAGAGCATGACCGGTACCCCGTGGGCCGGAGCCAGTGTGTCCCCGTACTCCGTCACCCGGCTGGACAGCACCAGCGGCTGGCCGAGCGGCAGGGCGGCGTTGATCGCATCCAGCGCCGTGGCGCGGAACGGTTCGGGAATCTCGTCGAACCCGTCCAGCACTGGCAGGATCAGCCGGTGCTCCAGGAGAGCTCGGGCGTGGCTGACCTGCCCGGAGTGGTCCGCGGGACCCGACTCCGGGGCACCAAGACCGCTGTAGTCGCGTGCGAGGCGTTGCGCCATCCAGGATTCCAGGGTCTCTTCCGTGGGATTCCACGAGGCCAGCGGGAACAGGACCGGAACCGGGCTTCCTTCCGCGCGTTCGGCGACCAGCGCCAGCATCAGGCGGATCAGCAGCATCGTCTTCCCGCTTCCCGGGCCGCCGAGGACCACAAGACGGCTGGTCGGCACCCGTTCCAGGAACACCTGGGTGATCTCCCCGCCTGTTCCGGCCAGTCCGGCGGGCTCGGTGGCCCAGCCGGAGGGGGGAGCCGGCCGGCCGGACGGCCAGTCACCGGCCAGCTCCCGCAGGAGGGACCACGACTCGCCGAATCGCGGATCGGCCGCGTGCCAGGAGACCGGGAGCGGATAGGGGTCGTTCAGCCGGCGCACCCGGACCTCGGACTCCCACTGGCGCCGCACGGCCACCGCCAGCCGGTCGGCGATCTCGGCCACGCCGTGATCGTGGGTCGCCTCGCGGCGATCGGCACGGAAGGTTGCCCAGGACAGGTACAGGCCGCCTGCGGACGGAAGCAGGGTCGCCGCCGTCTCGGCCACCCGCAGGTCGAAACAGATAGCGATGAACACAGCCCCGGCCACGCCGCCGAACGCCAGCACGAGATACAGCACACCGACCCACCGTGTCCCCGAACCAGTTCCCATGGCCGGATTTTCCAGCGGCGGGAACGGGCGGCCTGCCGAAACAACAGCTCCACCCCACGTACGAGTGACACATTTGCCGGACGTTGCCGGCCGGGTTCTGGGCGCTCTGGTGGAAGTGGCTCTGAGCCTTCCAGGATGTCCAGTGGCACCGGCTCGAAATCGTCACAGCGGGGGTCAAGTCTTCTATTTTCTTCGGGAGTTGGAGGATTCGGTCCATCGTGGGGGCGTGACGGCACGGAAGCGGGCACTGATGTGGGTGGCGGCCGGTGCACTGCCGGTGGGAGTGATTTCGTACGTGACTGCTGTCGGTCTGAGCCGGGGGACCGGGCGATGTCGGCGAGGGCTTCGGGGTGCCCGTATGTGGCGGCGGTTTCCCAGAGATCTGCGGCATTCTCTTTGTCACCGGCCGCTTTGCGACTCGCTGCAAGGTCGGCCAGCGTGCTGGTGATCCCGTATTCGGCGGCCGTTCGTGCGTAGTGCGCTGCCTCGTCGTGCAGGGCTGCCCGTTCGCGCATCAGTGCCAGATGGCGGCTTCATCACCAGAGCCACTGCCCTGCGTGGCCATGCACTTCCTGGATGATGTCGCCGGCACTTCCTAGCCTTCTCGAAGCCGGTCAAGAACGGCGGACAACCGCTGGTGGTCGACCGACACCGCGCGCCCCAGATTTTCCAGGTCGGCTACCGCTTCTCTGACCTGATGCTGTGAAGGAGAGTGCGACAGAAAGGACTCAAGCTGGATCTCAGCGCGGTCCCACTCGGGAAGCCCGCACAACACCACCAAGAGGTTGCTGCGCGCCAGGTCGCTCGCTTGCGGCTCTGCGGCCTGCGCTTCGTACAGGGCTCGCGCGCGGTGCCATCGCTCCCTCTCTTCCGCGGCGCCGGTCAGACGCATGACGAGAGCGCTCTGGTAGTGGAACCATCCACACTCCGGGCGCAGTGCGATGGCGTACTCAAGGTCGACGAGGGCCTCCGTATAGTGCCCCAGAGCGCGGTGGGTCTCTCCGCGCCAGCAGCGTGGCCAGGCGGCGTCAGGTTCCAGTGCGAGTGAGCGGTCGAGATCGGCGAGGGCGGCTTGGGTGTGTCCGAGGGTGAGGTGGACGTCCCCGCGGACGGCATGGGCCCAGGCGTAGTCGGGATCAAGGGTGAGGGCGTTGGTGAAGTCGTCCAGAGCCGCCTGATGCTGACGCATGCGGTGGTGTGTCAGGCCCCGAAATGCCAGGGCACGGACATCGCGGCGGTCCAGGCCGAGGGCCTGGTCGAAGTCCGTGAGGGCGGCCTCGTAGTGGCGTAGATCTTGTCGTGCGGCGCCGCGGTTGATCAGGTGCAGGGGTTGGTCGGGCGCGAGTCTGATGGCCTGGTCGAAGTCGGCGAGTGCGGCGTCGTGGTGGCGCAGACGGCGGTGTGCGTGGCCTCGTCCTGCGTAAGCGCGGGTCAGGTTCGGGTCGAGGCTCAGGGCGCTGGTGTAGTCCTCGATTGCCTGGTTGTAGCGGCCGCTCATCCTGTGTGCTTGGCCGCGGAGTGTGTAGGTGAGGGCCTGTGCCGGTTTCTCCAGGGCGGGCAGTGCTAGCAGGACCGTGAGTGTCTCTTCTTCCCAGGACGGCTGGGCTGCGAGGTCCAGGAGACGCTGTCCAGTCTGCGTGAGGTGGTCGATGTCGGTGTCTTGGCCTGATTGGACGAGCAGTTGGGCCCAGCGGCGCAGTGATTCCGCGCTGTGTGAAGCGGCGCGGACGGTGTCGTGGAGTGCTTCCGCGGCTGCGGACTGGGTCTGGGCGCAAAGACGGTGGTAGGTCTCGTTCAGCCGGTGCTCGCGCCACACGGGATCGTCCCAGCGACCCTGGGGCGCCAGCCGTTCCTCCTGTTCGCGGCGCCAGGCGCTGAAGGCTGCGGCCAACTGGGTGTGTCGACGACGCCAGTCGGCGGGAGAACGCTGGCGTTGCAGGCGCAGCATCGACGAGCGGATCACGTCGTGGTAGCGGTAGGTTCCCGACCGGTGGGTGAGGAACGGGAGTTCTCGCAGGCGACGCAGTCCGTCGCCGTCGGCTGCGAGGATGCGGGAGATGTCGTCGTTGATCCGCAAGGGCAGGGCGCAGGCGAGGATCATGTCGCGGTGTGCGGGCTCCTCCCATCTCAGGAAGCGCTCGACCGCGGTGTCTGACGGGTCACTGACGGCGTCCACGTCCTGCGGGCGGCTTCTTGCGAGCGCGTCCAGCAGCACCGGCAGTCGCCCCGACAGGCTCAGTACGAGGTGCGTCACCCGCTCGTCAGTCACGCCGTGGGCCGCGAGCAGGGCTCGGGCCTCGTCCTCGGTGAAGGGCTCGAGCGGGATCTCGGTGACGAGGTCGAGGCTGTCTGCCCAGCACGCCGGGTCAAGGCGTCCCTGCCCGCACAGCACAGTCTGGATGTTGACGGGCACGGTCCCGTACACCTCGTTGAGCAGGACGTCCCGCAGCCACGTGTCCAGGAGCGACGCCGTGCGCTCGTAGGTGTCGAAGAAGAGCACGAGCCAAGGCTTTCGTTCAGCCACGCTGCGAAGGTCGGCAAGGAAGCACGGGGTGAGCATCTCCAACGGCGAGAGCACCAACCGGGTGTCCTCGTGGCTGCGCAACCGGTTCCCAACCGCTGCACGTGCCCGGTCCAGGCCGGCAGCAACCTGTTCCGGGCGAATCGCGCCACTGAACGCGCCGACGCCGGGAACGAGTGCCAGGCCCGCCACTCCGATCTGCGCGGCGAGGGCTGTGGCCGTGGACGGCGGCAGGGCTGCGCCGGGGTTGTCATCATCCGGCATCAGCCCCGCCATGGCCGCCTCGGCCTCGTGACACTTCTGCCGGTAGTGGGCCAGCTGCTTGTCGAAGGCTTTCAGCGGGCAGCCCTGCCGCGCCAGCTGGGAGCTGATCGCTTCCATCGCCTCGACCGCACTGTGCGCCTCCTCCCCCACAACTGCAGTGACCGCGCCCTCCTCCTCCCGGGCTACGGCCTCCCACCGCCGTATCAAGGTCGACTTGCCCACGCCGGCGAGACCGTGGACGTGAAAGAGGAACTGATACGCCTCACTGCTCGGATCCCGGGCGAGGTTCTCCCGGAACACCGCTAGTTCGTGCCGCCGCCCGACAAACCCCCTACTACGCCGCCGACGGATGAGCCTGCCGCGACACCGCCCTCTGCCCCATGCCGGCCTCCCCCAAGAACTGGCTTACAGAGTGTCGCAATGCGAGTAGCCCCGCCAGATTCGCTCCAATGCTGGGCCTCTGTCCGTGCCGCAGGGCCGTCGATGTCCCGAGTCCGACGCGGCGACTGCCGCGGACATGGGCTACTCAACGCCGTAGCTTCATGCACTCACGGCATGGATGGGCGTTGCAGCCAAGTGTCACAGCGGTGCGGTACGCGACCCCGGTCCAGGCACTCCGCGGCCGCGCGTCTGTCGGAGGAGGAGGGCACCGGCCACGGCGTCGAAAAGTGTCTGGTGCAGTTCTGGCCCCCGCACAGCCTGACCCGTGTGGAGCCGGGACAGCTGCATACTGCCGCCGCCCCGGCTCCACACGGGTCAGGAGACGATCTTCGCGATGACTCCGTCCTCGAGACCGTCGATGAGGCGATTCTTCGCGTAGAAACCGAGCAGCAGGCTGCCGCTGCCCCGTTGTCCAATGGCGCGCTCGGGGTTCCTTCGTATGCCGCATCCTCAACCCGGGTGTCCTGCCCGGCTGACAGGCCGGCACGCGGAGAGCGAGCGCCCCGACGCTTGGTCAGGCGGAGGCGAAAGCCTCCTCGGGGACATCGTCGAGGACGAATCCGTTGTCGAGCCGGACGCGGACCGTCACGCGAAGCAACCGTCGCTGGTAGGCGACCCACTGCTCTTCCAAGGCCCCCACCTGCTCCTCCAGTTGCTTTCTGCTAGCCGACGGCATCTGGTGGCCGAAGTCGTCGAGGAGCGACTTGAGTCGCAGGTACTCACGGACCTCCTGGCTCTGCTGCCGGTGATGCTCGTCCACACGCTCGACAGTCCCCTCGATCCCTGCTGCCAGGGCCAGAGAGGCGACGAAGGCACCCGTCTCCTCCGAAGGCTCCCCATCTGAGGTCACCGACCCGGCCAACCGGAGATCCGCCGCCAGCCGCACCCGTTGGCCCACATTCAGCGTCATCGATCCTTCGTCTTCCTCGTCGGTCACCGGCGATCCGGTGCACGTGGCATCGCCAGGCGTACCGGAGAGGACAGGATCATCCCACCCTCACCTCCGGTCCCGACACGACCGAAGCCCTCGCCCACCCTCGCCTGCGCAACGGCCGCACGACGGGCGAACAGGAGCCCGAAGACGGTCTGTCGGACGGTGGCAAGTACGGCTTGGAGCACGTCGAAGGTGAAGTGGAGCGGCTGTCGGCGCGGGCGGCGAGGGTGCTGCGGTTCAGCGAGGAGTGTGCTGCGCAGCCCGCTGCACGGGCGGGGCCAACTGCCCTGCGGGCCACGCACTTTGCGACCAGAAGCCCTGGACCCGGCACATCACCGGCGGTCCCTGTCAGGACAGAGTCCTGCGTACCATGAGCACCATTCCCCTCCCCCGCCCGGTCGGCCCGGCCCGGCCTGCGCCAGCGCCAGCAACGGCAACAGCAGCGGCGACGGTGCGGCAGCACAGGCGCCGCCAGCCGGCGGCGGTGAACCGGCCTGCACCGGCGGGCGGTTCGGGCCCACCCACGCACTGATCCTGCTCATCGCCTTCCTTGGGCTCGGCTGCGCCCCCTTCCTCGCCGGCACCACGCCGGCCACCGTCTTCGCACTGCTGGGCGGCTGCGGGGCGATCGGAGCGGGCACCCTCACCGTGACCAGGCGGCGGGCGCCGCCTAGTCACGGTCCTCGCCGAGGCCGCGCACCGCAACGGGACCACCGCACCCGATCGGGATCGTGCAGCGGTCGTCCCTCATGGAGGGTTGGTCATCTGACTATCGGCTGGGGAGTGATCGGGGCAGCCCGAACCATGGGAGCACGCTGTTGTCGAAGCGGGTCATGGCGCAGATCCGGTCGCCGGTGAGAGTGAGGACGTAGAGGCCGACCCCGTGGCTGATGCCGCTGGGGTCACGCAGGTAGGCCCCGAATGCCGGCTGGCCGTTGGCTCGCGATGGGACAAGGTCGAACCTGCGGCCGGCGTCGAAGATGCCGCCGCAGAACCGCGCCACGACATCTCGACCCTTGTATTCGAAGGGGATCGGTGGCATCGACACGAACACGTCGTCGGTCAGGAGGGCCACCAGCGCATCCATATCGGCCGACTCCCACGCGTGGACGAATCTCGCCACGATCGCGTCCTCGGCGGGGGAGCCGACGGCTGGAGGCGGGGCGTGGCTCGCATTCGGCAGCAGCCGACGCTGCAGGCCGGCGCGCGCCCGTTTGAGCGCGCTGTTGACCGAGTCGACGGTCGAGTCCAACATGCCGGCCACCTCGCTCGCCTGGAACCCCAGGACATCGCGCAGGATGAGCACGGCGAGCTGGCGGGGCGGCAGGACCTGAAGGGCGGTCACGAAGGCCAGCGAGATGGATTCGGTCTGCTCGTAGCGGGCCTCCGGGCCGAGCGGCAGGTCGACCGCGCCCTCCAGGAGGGCACCGGGAAACGGCTGCAGCCATACGACCTCGCCGAGCCGGGTCGGCTCGGGCCATTCATCCGCCACTTCCACACCCCACTCCTTGGCCGGGCGCCGACTGGCCGCGCGACGCTCGTCGAGGCAGCGGTGGGTGGCGATCCGGTACAGCCAGGTGCGCAGCGAGGCGCGTCCCTCGAACCCACCGAGGCTTTGCCAGGCGGTCAGCAGCGTGTTCTGAAGGGCGTCCTCAGCGTCCTCGACGGATCCGAGCATGCGATAGCAGTGCACCTGCAGCTCTCGAAGGTAGGGCTCGGTCAGTTCCCGGAACGCCTGCCCGTCCCCGGCCTGCGCCCTTGCCACCAGATCGGCTGCCACCATCTTCACCGTCACCTTCTTCCCGTGTCTTGCCGCACTTCCATCCTGTATAGGCGCCGGCCGAGGGGCGAACTGGGCGGTCGGCCGGCGCCCAGTTTCCCTGCACCGCGGCGCCTGTACCTACGTGGCCGACGACAACGCCGGCGCGAAGGAGGATCGGAAATGGGAAAGATCGTGATGAGCGGGCCGCAGAACGTCTCGCTCGATGGAGTGGTCCAGGACCCGGACGGTAAGGAGGGCTTCGAGCTGGGCGGCTGGTTCGTCCAGTTCGGGGGCAAGGATCTCGAAGAGTGGAACAAGGTCGCGCTCGAGGAGGCGCTGCGCGCCGAAGCATGGCTGCTGGGTCGCAAGAGCTACGAGTTCTTCGGGGAGCGGTGGCGGCCCCGGAGTGGCGAGCTTGCGGACCGGTTGAACAGCATGCCCAAGTACGTCGTGTCCTCGACCCTCGAAGAACCCGACTGGAACAACTCGACGGTTCTGAAGGGCGACGTTGTGACCGAGGTTGCGAAGCTGAAGCAGGAGCTGGACGGAGAAATCGTCGTCCCTGCCAGCTATCGGCTCGGTCGTACGCTGATCGAGCACGACCTCGTCGACGAGGTGCGGCTGGTCGTCTTCCCGGTCGTGCTCGGGGCCGGCGAACGGTTCTTCGGCGAGGCCAGCGGCAAGAGGACCATGCGCTTGGTCGACACCAAGACCATCGGTGAGGGCCTGGCCTTCCTCACCTACGAGTTCGTCCAAAACGCCTAGCGGCCGAGCGACCGAAAGATCACCAAGCACCTCGGAGGACGCGAACTGGATCCGGTCGGGCTCGACATGCCACGCGTGCCTCGCCGAGCCCGGCCCGCCACCGCCCATGAAGCCCTCGGCTCGCGCCCAGGGCCAGGGCGACGTCAGGCAGCCGGGTCCCCGGCTGTGTGATGCGGCTGTCGCTGGGGTTCGCGGAGGGACCGCCGGTCGGGCGTCGGTGCTGGCTACGGTCCGTCTCGTGCCGGAGTGATCGGGACGGACCGGTCGGCCCGCTCGGACGCAGCAGCACGGCCATCGCCTCCAATAAAACGTCGCGCGTGCCGCCGTCCGGATGATGAGGTGGCACGGTGACCAACCACGATGAGGCGGCGGCTGTCGGGCCGTTCACACTGGCTTGGGTGAGCCGGCATCTGCAGGTCGGCGAACGGATCGTCAGAACCGAGGCGCCGCACGGCGGCATCACTGCCGAAATGCGGAGGCTGACCATAAGCGCGCGGGACGGAGCGACCCGTCACCTCGTGCTGCGGACCTTCGTCAACGTGGAGCACGCCGAGGACTGGCTGAACAGGGAGGCCGGCGCCTCGATCGTGACGCACATTGATCACGTCCTCGCCCAGGACTCGTCAATCGCAGAGCTAGCCGGCATGCCACCAGGGCACATCGCAGAGCGATCGAATGATCAGAGTCCGTGGGAGATCAGGCCATGGACGTACCCGAGTGACGAGGAGACCTGACCTGCTGCCCAACACGCTTTCCAACTGTGGTGGTGGGGTGTCGGGCTGTGTGCAGGGGTGTTCACCTGGGTTCATGACCGGCCGGCCCGTGGCCAGGAGCGGCCTTCTGGTCTCGGCTGAACGTCGGCGAACGGTGGGGGGTGGGCACAAAGGTCTTCGGGAGCCACCTCGGGACTACGTCACGGTGCGGCTCGCGGACGACACCAGGGTCCGCCGGCTGCCCTGCTGGACGCGCTGGCCGAATTTCTCTGAGCAGGGGGAGGGAAACCCTCGCGTGGGCCGATCTTGGCTGATATACGCTGCGCCTGACTTGATCGAACAGATCGGCGAATCCGTGCCACCGGATACGCCCTGCCCGGGGGGGCATTCCCATGACTTCGCAGTTCCGCGCGGTGCTCGGCACCGCGCTCACTCCCGTCCTCGCCCTGGCGGCCGCGGCCCCGGCCGCCGCCCACCCCACCCCCACGGCCGCGGCCGCGGTCGCGGCCACCGGCACCACCGCCACGGCCACCGGCACTGCCCCGGCCGCCGTCGAGACGCGTGCGCCGGGCCCGTGGGGCACCCGCACCCTGCACGCCCCGAACCCCAACCCCGTCTCCGCCTCGGGCGGGGTGAACGCCTTGGAGTCGGCCGAGAACGGCGCCCTCGTCTCCCTCACCGGCGACGGGCTCTCCCGTTCCACCCGGATCCGGCCCGCCGGCAGCACCCGCTGGCTCGCCCCGCAGACCTGGCCGGACGCCGGCGGGTACAACACCGAGCTTGTCTCGCTCGGCGACGGCTCAGTGCGCCTGGTCTGGCGGGGCGAGCGTGCCGACGACCACAACAACTACTGGCTGAAGGTGGCCACCCTCGCGCCCGGCGCGACCGCCTTCTCCGAGCCCGAGTACGTCGCCGCGGTCCCCCAGAAGGGCTACCACCACCTGGCGGCGGCCCCCGACGGCCGGCTGGTCGCCGTGTGGTCGGTCTCCGGTGTCGTGAAGGCCGCCGAGAAGACCGGCCCGCGGGCCGCGTGGACCGCTCCGGCCGACCTCAACGAGCAGCCGCCGTCTGGCAGCCGGGACATTTCCGGCATGGACCTGGCGGTCGCCAAGGACGGCACCGCCCTGCTGGTGTGGCAGTGGCAGGCAAGCAAGGCCGTCGTCGCCCTGGAGAAGGCCCCCGGCGCGTCCGCCTGGACCGCGGTCCAGGGCTTCCCGGTCCCGGGCGTGGACCTGGCGCGCCCGAAGGTGTTCGCTGATCCACAGGGCGGCTTCGACGTGTTCTACGACGACACCGCGCACCTCATGCACACGCGCCGGCCCGTCGGCGCCACGCAGTGGAGCACCCCGCGGTCCGCCGCCAACTATGGCAGCACGTACGGGATGACGGCGCCCGTCTACCTGCCCAACGGCGACCTCTTCGTCGCCGGCGGGCCCGGCTACTCGACCGGCCCCTGGTACGCGGTGCGCTCGGCGGCCACTGGCGCCTGGCAGCCGTACACGCAGCCCTTCTCCACGCACAAGAAGGTGCGCGCGGTCGACGCGGCCGCCACCTCGGGCGGCACGGTCACGGTGACGTGGCGGGAGGGCTACTCGAGCGAGGAGTACACGATGGCCGCCGTCTTCAAGGGCGGCACCTGGTCCGCCCCGCGGCGGCTGAGCGCGACGAGTGCCCAGTTCACCGGGGCGCCCCAGGTGGCCGCCGACGAGCTCGGCCGGCCCGTCGTGCTGTGGGACGAGTACAAGCGGACCGAGACGAACAGCTTCGTCCTGGACGGCGTCTACCAGGCCACCACCACCAGCCGCGCGTTGCCCAAGTGGCGTGACTACACGGACGACGGCAAGGCCGACCTGTTCGGCCGCAACAGCACCGGGCTGAAGGTGTACGCGGGCGACGCGACGAAGCTGTCCGCGGGGCAGCGCGCGAGCAGCTGGCCGACGGGCACGCTCGTGCTGCCGTTCGGCGACCTCGACGGCGACCGCTGCAACGACGTGTTCGTCCACTACCCGAAGGGCGAGGCCCGCGTCTACCCGACGATCTGCGGCGGGCTGCCCGACCAGCAGTCGTTCCACGTCAAGGTCTCCTCGGACTGGAGCGGGTACGACGCGGTCGTCTCGCCCGGCGACGTGACGGGCGACGGGCGGGCCGACCTGCTGACCCGGTCCGCCTCGACCGGGAAGCTGTACTTGTACGCGAACAACGGCGCGGGCGGCTTCAAGGCCCGCTCGCTCGCCGAGTCCGGCTTCGGCGGCTACAAGAGGCTGATCGCCGCCGGGGACCTCGACGGCGACGGCAAGAACGACCTGCTGGCCCTCGACGCGTCGAACGAGCTGTGGCGGTTCAGGGGGACCGGCGCCGGCACGTTCACGCCCCGGTCGCTGGTCTTCAAGGACTGGGGCACCTCCTACAAGGACGTGGTCGGCGGGCTCGATCTGTCCGGGGACGGCCGGGCCGACCTGATCTCGCTGGACAAGGACGGCCGGGCCTGGCTGAACCGGGGCAACGGCCATGGCGGCTTCGACAACCGGTCGCAGGTCGGCAAGGCCACGAACTGGTCGGACATCCGCATCTCCTAACGGCGCGGATCCGGGGGCCACTCGGGACCACGGGGGTCCCGGGGGCCGGCTTCGCGTCTGGTTCCGGTTCCGGCGGGTCCGTCCGGACCACCTCGACCCGGAAGGGCAGCGGACCGGCCGGGTCAGGCATCCGCAGTCGCACCGTGACGCCCGGCCGAGCAGGGCGCCGTCCACTTTTATGGACGGCGCTCTGCCCACAATTGCACAAGACCCCTCGAGAGCTGCCTGATCGTCCGACATTCCGTTCAACGGACGAACTGGCGAAGAGGAAACGCCTGCAGCCGGCTTCGGAACCCGGACACCGGTCAACCAGTCAAGCAGGCGCGTTCAGTGGGACTTGGCTGCATAGTTCGCGGATGCCCACATAACGGGGCGAAGCCCAGACCATGCATCTGCTCGCCTTGGTCGATCCGGTCGACGACACCTACCGGCGGATGATGAACCGGCAGCTCACCCTGCAGGAGTCCCGCCACCGCCTGGCCCGCGCGATCTGCCATGGCGGACGCGGGCAGATCCGTCAGGCGTACCGCGAGGGCCAGGAGGACCAGCTCGCCGCCCTCGGTCTGGTCCTCAACGCCGTCGTCCTGTGGAATACCCGCTATCTCGACGCCGCCGTCGCCCAACTGCGCGCCGAGGGCCAGGACATCAAGAACGAGGACATCGCCTGCCTCTCCCCGCTCAAGGAGCGGCACATCAACTTCCTGGGCTGCTACCTGTTCAACATCAAGGTCAGCGGCCCCGGTCAGGGCCTGCGCCCCTTCCGGGACCCAGGCGCTGTCGAGGACGACGCCGACGACGAGGATTGAGCGTCAGCCAGTGTCTGTTTCCTGAACTGAAACGGCGTTCAGGCGCCGCCTATGGGCCCACGAACGCCGTCACGGGCGAGCCGTCGGCCTTCTCCCGCCAGTGCTGGTGCCGTCGCCGTGAAGCGTGGGCAGGCCGGACCATCGCCATCCACGCAGGCCTGCGGAAAACCTCCAGGTCAGGGCTGCCCGTGGTAGGTGAACTCCAGGCTGTACCCATCGGGGTCGAGGACGTTGGCCGCGTAGTATCCGGGAGCGAAGTAGGGGCGCTCCCCAGGTGCACCGTTGTCGGTCGCCCCCGCTGCCATGGCCGCCGCGTACGCCGCGTCGACGACCTCTCTCGAGGGTGCGGTGAAGCCGACGTGCGCGGCGTGTCCCTGGCTGTCGCCTTCGCGCAGCCAGAACGTGAAGGCCGTGTCGGTGCCGAACCCTGCGAGGTCGCCGACCCACTCCGGGGCGGTTGAGCCGTCGAAGTCGAACACGTGGCGCATGCCCAGCGGCTTCAGCGCCTGGCTGTAGAACTCAACTGAGCGTTCCTTGTCGCTCACCGTCAGGAAGACATGGTCGATCATTGCGCTCATCTCTTTCCGGAGGCCGAGGACGCCGCCTACGCAAGCGTCCAGGACTGGTTGGATTGCTGCATCTCGGCCTCCCGGGAGGCCGAGCCGTGGCGGACCCCCTGCCGGGAGGCCCCGTACTCACCCGTTGAGAAACTGCATCTGGTCGGGGGTGTAGCGGTCACCGGCGACGATCCCGTGCGGGGCGACCGCATCGATGGCGGCCATCTCTTGCGCGGTGATGGTTACGGCGGCAGCGGCGCTGTTCTCTTCCAGGTAGCGGCGGCGCTTGGTGCCAGGGATGGCGACCGCGCCGTGGTGCAGGACCCAGGCGAGGGCCAGCTGGGAGGGTGTGACGTTCTTGGCTGCGGCGATCCGGCGGACCTCGTTGACCACGGCCAGGTTGCGCTGGAAGTTCTCGCCCTGGAAGCGGGGGTCGATGCGGCGGTAGTCGTCGGCGGCGAAGTCGTCCGGGCTGGTAATCGCGCCGGAGAGGAAGCCGCGCCCCAGCGGCGCGTAGGCGACCAGGCCGATCCCGAGCTCGTTCAGAGTGGCCATGACCCCGTCCTGCTCGATGCCGCGCTCGAAGAGCGAGTACTCGGTCTGGACCGCGGTCAGCGGGTGGATGCGGTGGGCGCGGCGGATGGTCTGCGGCGAGGCTTCGGACAGGCCGATGTGGTGGACCTTGCCGGCGTCCACCAGCTCGCCCATGGCGCCGACGGTGTCCTCGATCGGCACCTGCGGGTCGACCCTGTGCAGGTAGTAGAGATCGACGTAGTCGGTGTTCAGGTGGCGCAGGGAGCGGTCCAAGGCGCGACGGACGTACTCGGGACGCCCGTTGAGGCCGGTCACCGCACCGTCGTCGCCGATCTCGATTCCGGTCTTGGTAGCGATCACGGCCTGCTCGCGGCTGCCGGTGAGCGCCTTGCCGAGGAGCTGCTCATTGGTGAAGGGGCCGTAGATCTCGGCAGTGTCGAACAGGGTCACGCCCAGTTCCAGGGCGCGGTCGATGGTGGCCAGCGATTCGGCCTCATCGGTGCCGCCGTAGAAGGCGCTCATCCCCATGAGGCCAAGTCCCTGGGCGGAGACGGTGAGGCCCTGGCTGCCGAGCGTGCGGAGTTCCATCATTGATCTTCCTTGTGTCGAGGTCACCCAAACCATGGCAACCAACTGGATGGTTTCTATGGTGGGGCGCGCTTTTGCAAGTGTCAAACTAACTGGATGGTTACTTGCTAGAGTGGTGGCATGGCCCGAGACTCCGCCGCGACCAAGGCACGCCTTCTGGACGCCGCCTCCGCCGAGTTCGCCGCGCACGGCCTGGCCGGCGCGCGGGTGGACCGCATCGCCGAGGCGGCCAATGCGAACAAGCAAAGGATCTACGCCTACTTCGGCAACAAGGAGCAGCTGTTCGACGCGGTGATCGAGCGGGTGCTGGCCGTGGGCACGGAAACCGTGCCCTTCGACGCCGAGGACCTCCCCGAAGTCGCGGGACAGATCTTCGACGACCTGGTCGCCCACCCCCACCTGATGCGGCTGCTCTTCTGGAAACTGCTGGAGCGCCCCGGCGCCACCGACCAGGAGGCCGCCACCTACACCGCAAAGACCACAGCCGTGGCGGCGGCCCAGGAGCAGGGCCGAGTCGATCCGGAGCTCAGCCCGGAGGACCTGGTGGCTTTCGTGCTGGCGCTAACCCAAACCTGGTTCAGCCTCACAGGCGGCATGAGCCCGACCAGCGGAAGCGCCCCGTGGCCAGCGCAGCGACTGATCCAGCACCGCGCCGCCGTCGTCCACGCCGTACGGCAGATCACCACACCACGCGGATAGAGCAAGCAGCGGATCACTCAAGGTCGGCGGACGCCCCAGCGTCGCCGCCGAGGAAATCATCCGCACCGCCCGCGCCTTCTGCCCGACCCAGGCCGCTCGATCACCTGGTAACGGCCGATGAGGCCGGCGCCCGAAAGGGCCTGGTTCAGGGTCGCGCTGCCGTGGACGATGACCGGGCCGCCCTCGATCTCCTTCAGCGCGGCGACCTCGCTGAGGGAGCGCAGAATGGTGGTCTCGCCCCAGTTCGACACCAGGTCGTCGTCGCCGAGGGTGGTAGAGACGACGCACTTCGGCATCTCCTTGTAGTCGGCGAAGTCCTCCATGTCGGGCCACACCGTGCTGAACGCCTCGTGGCTGGCCCGGCCCATCAGTATCGCGGTGGCTTTTGTGACTGAGCACCCCAGTTGGCACCGTTCGCCATGTGAAGTGCTCGGAGTGGGTGAGCTGGACGGCGCTGGGCTGGAGATTTTGCAGCCGCGCCCGTGATCAGTCGGTCATCGGGCCAGGCCCCGGCGACAGCTGGCATACGGCCAGCGCCACAGCCTCGCTCGGCGTAGCGAACAGGCCGAGGTCCGGAGTCAGGAAGCTCCTGCCCACCCCAAACGTGCCGTCGCCGTTCGCTGTGAGGCATGGCCCCGTCGGATTCAGGTCCGGGCGCGTGGTGGTCGAGAAGCGCAGCGCCCAGTGGATGGTGAACGGGTACAGATTGCGCAGCGCTGGCTCGGCATACGCGGCCTCGATCAGGCTCCGGTAGGCGGGCGCCCACGGGTAGGACAGTTCACTCGCCTCCAGGCGAAGGTGCTGCCACTCGCTTTCCATCCGGCGTGCGTGATCGCTGTCGGGAGGTATCGGCATAACGCCTGCGTGTGCCGGATCCAGGCAGCCGAGGGTGCAATCCCCGTGCCAACTGAAGTGCTCAGGTGCCAACTGGGCTGCACAGCCACAGCTTTCCGCTGCTCCCGCCCTTGATGACGCCATCTCGCACTGTTCGAATCTTGCTCGATTAACAGGTCGCCCTGGCGCAGGCCCCAAGGGGCGTGGCGTGGTCCACGGCTGAATCCCATGAGGTCACGGGCGTACGGGCGTTGTCCGGCCATTAGTTCAGCTTCGGCCAGTGATCCGTTACGCTTCGGGCCGTTGATCGCAAAGGAAGACATGTTCAAGCGACTTGTGACGGCCGCAGTGACGGCACTTCTGATAGCCGGGCTCGGCGCGTGTGGCGGCGGGGGTGACGTCTCCGACGAGGGCACGGACTACTCGGTCGACGTTGACCAGGACAATGGGAGCGTTGCCGAGGAGCCCCAGCCGGACACGGCCACCACGACGGACGCGACCGTCTACGGCCTCCGGAACGAGGTCCGCCACCTCGCCGCCAAGACCACCCGGGCCACGCGGCCGCACATGACCCGGAAGTGCACCACGACCACGCGGCGGGTCAAGCACACGACAAGCACCGGATCGGGCACCAAGCGGCGCACCCGCACCTGGTACTCCACCGAGCAGGCCAAGAGCTGCAAGCAGGTCCGCAGCGGAACCGAGACCTACACGCGCGTCGTCCGGCCGGAACGGTGGTGCGTGAGCTTGGACAACCTCCACGGCGACGCAACACAGGACGACGTCTGGTACCAGGTCAGCAAAACGACCTACGACGCGGCCATCGGCGTGGACAGGTACACACACATGGCCTTCACCCCCACGGCCAGCGGCTGCTGACCTGAACATACGCACCGGCCGTGTCCTGCCGACCCCGCTACTGAGAGGTTACGATCTCGGTCGGCGGGGCTGCGTGCGTGGCGGCGGGGGATCTGTCGGTCGACGCCGCCGGGTGGCCTGGCTAGGGTCGCGGGCGTGACGATCAAGTTGAACGATGCCGCCCGCAGGCTTCTTGACGATGTGAATCCCGCGGTGTTGGCCACGGTGAACCCCGACGGCAGCCCGCAGACTTCGGTGGTCTGGGTCGCTCGGGACGGCGACGACCTGCTGCTCTCTTCGGCGGCCGGCCGCCGCAAGGTGACCAACGTGGAGCGCGACGCGCGGGTCAGCCTGACGGTGTACGACCGGGCCAACCCGCTGCGATACCTGGAGGTACGCGGTACCGCGACGGTGTCCGAGGATCTGGGCCGAAAGCTGGCCGTCGCACTGGCCGAGCAGTACGAGGGGCCCGGCACGGGTGAGGAGTACCTGGAACTGCCACCGGAGGTGGTGCGGGTGGTCGTCAGGATCACCCCGCAGCGGCTGGTCGGCACCGTCACCGACTGACCGATCGTTTCAGAGCGAGTTGAGCCGGCGATCTTGCTGATCGTGGACCGGCACGGCCCACGCCGGCCGTCACGGTGAGGGTGACGCCCCTGGCCGGCCGTCACTCTCACCGGCGGCAACCGCCACGACGTCGCCCAACTGCTGCCGTTGCTGGACGCCGTTCGGCGGGGCACGGAGGTGGCGTCCGCGGCCATCTCCTTGGCGAGCGGCTGGAAGCCAGGAGCAGTGCGCGCCCTGCTCCGTACTGATCACTGACAACGGGCCCGGGCGTCGGCGCGCTGACCGGCAAGCGTGAGTTGGCCGCCCCGCGCGTCCTTCATCGCGTTCAACTGCCGGTCCAAGTCGTCCTTGGCGCTGTTGGAAAGCGACCAGCCCAGCGGAGCCTGCGCTCCGGGGCCCCGCACGTTGGCGAGCCGGAGATAGTTTCCGCAACCGAAGGCCTGGTAGGCACGCTGGCGCGCGTTCGCGTCTTTGGTTCCGTATACCCCGAGCAGGCCCTCAATCGGCACGAAGAGCTCACGTGGGCGGCCCGGTGGGGTCGCGGAGGCCACGCTGTTGTAGCCGTTGTCGATCTGGACGAGCACCAGCTCGACCTTCCGGACGGGGGGTCGGCTCTCACTGCAGTTCGCCGCTCCGGCCACCTGATTGTGGCAGTCCACCAGCGGCTTCAGCTCGTTGAAGAGATCCACCGCCGTCAGACTGCCGGTGCTGTCCACATAGCCGCCGTCCACCACGGACAGCCATGCCTGCGCTCTCTCGTTCTTCTTCAGCCTCTCGTCGCACGTTTCGGTGCTGAGCCGCCCGGACGGCGTGATGTACGGGAAGCGTGCCGATAGAAGTGCCGCCGTGGAGCGACGGACGTCCTGCCTGCCGCACAGGAAGCCACCGCGGACGTCGATCAGAGCCGAACCACCCCTCTCTCCGTGAGTGCCGTCCTCCGGGCGCCGCGTGCAGGAGGTCGGCCCCACCGGTCGGTCGAAGGCTCCGAGCCGGACCGGGGCGGTCAGGACCCGGCAACCGCTCTCGACAGCGGTGCCGTTGAGCAGCGCGAGAGGGTTCCAGTAGGGTCCGGGCTGCTGCCAGGTGGCGTAGAAGTCCTCCTTGAGTTCCTGCTGCCCGCCCTCCCACGACTGCTCCAGCACCGCCGCCCGGTCCTTCCCCGGGAATCCGATGAAGGATCGCGGCAGGTCGACGTAGGTCATCCAGGCGAGTGGAGCGGACAGGTGGTCCGCTCCGAAGACCCGCTCGTGGCTTGCGGGGTCGTTCGTACGGGGTCGGGCGAGCCAGGAGACCGCGCCGAGGCTGCCGCCGGAGACGCCGCTGACCGCGAAGACGGGTGTGCGGCCGTCCGTGGGGTCACACCCGGAACCCCGCGCCGGCGTGACCGGCGTCGGCGGGAAGAGCTTGTCCAGCACGCCGGCCGTCCAGTACGCGGCACGGACGCCACCGCCCGACGCAGCGACGACCACCAGCGGGAGCGGGCCTTTCGCGGGTGCCGTCGCGCAGTTGGCGTCCAGCCACCGCTTGAACTGCTCGGCGAGGCCCGGCGATTCGGCGGGGACTGCTTCCGTACTGTCGACGGTGACCCGGACGGGGTGGCTCCCCTGGGCGTCGATGGACGAGGCGAGCAGGAACCAGACGAGGAGGCAGGAAAAGACGGGCGTCCGCCGAAAGCCCAGCAGCCGAAACCCGGCCACTGGCGTGGCTCGCTCCGACCAACGCTGGAGTTCGTTCAGGAAGACCAGCATGATGCAGAGGAAAAACGTCAGCACCGCGACGGGGCCGGCATTGGCGGGCAGACTCCCGCGATCGGCGTCGGCCAGCGTGTAGATGGAAACGCCCACGAACACCGCACAGAAGACCGCGAGCCCCGCGTAGAGCTGGGATTTGGTGTCCTGGTCTGTCGGCGGTTTCGCCCAGCTCCACCTCCCCTCCGCCGATTCCAACAGGGCCGGCAGCGCGATCCCGATCAGCGCGCAGGCGAGACCGCAGAAGGCGAGGGCGATCGCGGCCGGCCGATGGGGGCCGACGACCGCGGTGGCCACGGCGGCACGGACGGCGAACACCCCGAGGGCGAGCAACGGCAGCGAGGCCAGCAGTCGCGCGGTGGAGAGGAGTCCCGCCCGCCGCACATCGCCGTCGGGAATCATCCCGGCCCGCTCGTTCGCCGTGTCCCACGCCTCGGAGCATCCGCGTTCCCGCTTCTGTGTGTCGAACCGCCAGGCCGCGCCACCGAGCGCGGACAGGACCACGACGAAGGCGAGCAGCACGGCCAGTGCCGTCAGCCGGAGCCAGCAGAGTCCCCCGACGACGGCCAGGGCGGCGAGCAATGCCAGGTACCCCTGCGGCACCGGCCGGTACGCCTTGTCGGCGGTCAGCGCGGTCCGGTGGACGCTGCGCCACAGCAGCAGGGCGAAGACCAGCGCGGCCACAGGCGTCCACACCGCGGTGCCCACACGATCCGGCAGGCCAAGCAGCGCGTCCTGAACCTGGTCCATGCCGAACCCCGTGAGCAGGAGGACCAGCACGGCCGCCACGCCGGCCTGGAGGCGAATCAGGACGATGTACTTCGGCCGGCCCCAGGTACTCAGGACCCTGGTGCGGACGATCAGCAAACCCAGCAACACCAGGGCCAGGGCGACCAGCGCCCATTTGACGCAGGAAGCCACACCCACGACGTCGCCCAGAAGGTCGATCTCTCGGGGCTTCCAGCCGTGCCAGGAGAGGGCGAGCTGGCAGAAGTCCTCGACGAGTTCCGCCACGAAAAGGAACCCGGCCAGGCACCCCAGGACGGGCCAGCCGCTGCCAACGGCCAGTGAGGCCCCGACCGGGTCGTTCGTAGCGATAGAACCGTCGGGGTTGCGAGGGAGACGACCGCGCAGACGTCTGACGGCCCAGAGGAACATGGCTGTGTAGAGCGCGACGAAGAACAGATCGAGGGCGACATAGACGCGGAACAGCTGCCGGGCCTGCTCTCCTTCGGTCTGCGGTACGACGGGCAGGTCGGCAGTACCAGCGCTTCGGAACGCCTTCAAGCATTCGTTCACCCGGTCGGCGGGCCCCTTGTCGCCGGGCGTACCCTGCGCCCGGGTCGGCGAGGACTCGTCCGGCAGGGTCTCGGTCCACACACACCAGGCCGTCCGCCGGTCCTCCCGCGCTTCCTGAGATGTGGCGTCGAGCCGGAGACTCCCGAGGGTGGCAGAGGGATACCCGGGCGCCTCGATCCTGCCGAGAGCGGCATCCACCTGGAGCACGCTGACGAAAAGCAGGAGCAGTAGCACGCACGCGGCGGGAATCCTCCCCCTCTTCCACACCCGGCCCAGCCACGAGAACATGGAAGTTGGGGGCATGTGCACCTCGCGCTCGCAGTCAGACACCGCCTCGACGCTCACAGTGTTGGAGACGGACACTGGAGACTCCAGTACGAATCGCCGCACAGCAGGCTGAATGGCCCGGCAGCACGTTGCCGCCCGGTGACGTACGGGCAGCGGTAGCACGCGAGGGGCGGCAGCCAGGTGGTCGGGTCCTGGTCCGACTTGGAGCGGTTGGCCGCGGCGGAAACTGCGATCAGCGCGGGGTCGTCGAGGTCGTTGGCGTAGGCCTCGCGCTCTCGCGCCGTCCACACCGTCCACACCGTCCACGCCGTCCACGCCGTCCACGCCGTCCACGCCGTCCACGCCGAGGCTCCGCTGTCCCACGGTTCAGCAAGCGGTCGGGTGCGGGGAAGTCCGCCGTGAACCACGTGCCCGGTGTGCTGCTGGACGGGCCGACCGTCGTGGTCTCGCCCCTGATAGCACTCCAGCGGGACCCAGGCCACGGATCTTGCCCGTATCGAGGGATCCGGCGCCTCGGTCGTCAACTCCGCGCAGCGCGCAAGGGACAACGAAGCCGTGTGACGTGTCTACGGCGATGTCGGCGACCTAGCGGTCCACCGCGGCCTGCCTCCTCGCGCACCGCACCCACGCGGCAATCGACTACATCGAGTGGAACTTCGGCCGGATGATCTGCTGCTGCCCCACCGAGCTGCCGACGCGCAGCCACGCGTTCGCGCCAGATCCGCCCACAGGTCCCTCGATTCCGAGATCGTTCACCGGCTGGAGGCCGAACGCGCGCCGCTACCACGGCAGACGGCGAATCACGCTGACGGCGATGCGCCTTTCCCTGCCCCACTCCGCAGGGGTCCGATTCCTCCCCGTCCTGAAGGCCGGGGCATCCTCGGAAGTCTCAGGTGACACCCGGGACCGACCCGGTCTCGCCAACCCGGCTCAATGTGAAGCTCGTTGCCATACCTTGGAGATATGGCGCTGCATCACCACAGTGACCGTCCGTGGCGCGTGAGGGTGGACGACGAGGAAGGTACGCCCTGTGGCGCCGGAGTACTGCTCGACGACCGGCATGTGCTCACCTGCGCGCATGTGGTCCGTTACGCCGGAGCCGCACCCGGGGGCACCACCTCTCATGTGCGGATCAGCAGTGTGGCGTGCCGCCCGGAGTGGACCCGCACCGCGCACGTGGCCTTGAACACGTGGGTGCACGACCACGGGACGCAGCGCGGCGACGTGGCACTCCTCGAACTCGACGAGCCGGCCGACTGCGGTACCCGGACCACACTGTGGAAGGCACCCATCTCCGGCGGCATGGTCCAGGTGTACGGCTTTCCCCACGACGAACCGTTCGGCATGGGGGCGGACGCACGGCTTGCGGGATCGGGCCACCGGCAGGGCGAGTGGGGCTTGCTGAAGCGGATGCGCGAGGGCGACCCGTGGATCGAACGGGGGTACTCGGGCGCCGGGGCGATGGCAGTGGGCGGCGAGTTCGACGGCCGCGTCATCGGCATCGTGGTGGCCGACTACGTCAACGGCGACGCGAAGGCGGCCTGGATGCTGCCGACCGAGACGATACTGACGTATCTGCCCCGGATCGAAGAGTTCACCGGAGGGGACCGCAACGACGAACTGGGGCCCTCGCGCGGCGAGTTGCCCCACGATGTGCTGGGCGACCCGCTGCGGCTCGCACTGACGCAGGAGCTCACCCGGCTGCTCGACAGCGACTGGTCCGGCACCGTCGTCGTCGGCACCGGCGGCACGACCGCCGTGGGCGACTCCTGGCTCGTCCGTCTGGTGCGGACGGCCGATCCGGCGGCCCGGGCCACCGTCACCGACGCCGAGCTCAGCGGTGCCCCCGGGGACACCGTCCTCGGGCTCGGAACCTTCGACGCGGCCTACGACGCGCGCGGCAGGTCGGTCGCCGACGTCAGCGACTACCTCACGGGCAGGTTCGGACTCCCCGGCGGAGACGCCCAGGAAGTGCGGCGACAACTGCTGCGCCGCAGGCCGCCCGCCTGTCTGGTGGTGAGCGGCGTCGACCGGGCCCAGGACCCGGAAGCCCTGTTACGTGAGCTGCTGGGGCAGTTGGCCGCCCGCGCCCGGTCGCGCGGCGTCCGCCTCGTCCTCGGCTTCGAGGGCGTGCCACCGGCCGACCTCGCCTACGACGTCTCCCTCGACCCCGAACCGCTGGGCGGGGACGGCGTCCGGGCCGTGACCGCCGCCGAGGTCCACACGGTCGTCGGCCGGCTCGCGGCGCAGGAGGACGCCGCGTCCGCGCTGCAGCAGGAGTGGGGCGTACGATTCTTCGCCGCGCCCCGGCTGCCGCCCCGTGCCGCGCCCCGGCTGAGGGTCCGGCTGGCCGTGGCACGGGCGACGGAACCCGACCACGAACTCACTGCGATCCACGACCGGGCCGACGACGCCCGCGCCGCCCTGGTCCGGTTCGATCACGACCTGCGCCGGCTGATCGCGGCCCACGAGGACCTCACCTCCGCCCTGGAACTGCACCGTGTCCGGGCCGCGCGGTATTTCGGCGCCGAGGACCGACGGCTCGCCGAGCGACACGCCCCCGCCGCTCGCGCACTGCGGACCGAGCCGATCGACCTCGTGGCCGCCCGCACGCTGGTCAGGCGCTACTTCGACGAGGTCAACCGACGCTTCGAGGAGAAGTGACACGTGGGCACGAGCCCTCAGATGTGCAACCGCCCCGACTGCGGGCGCGGCACGATCGACGAACAGGGCTTCTGCGACGTGTGCGACCGGCAGCCGTTGCCGCGGGACGCCGCCGCCTCGGCGGACCGCGCCCCGGAACCGGAACCGCCGACGCGAGGCGGCGCGAGCGTCGGCGTGGCGCACGTCCGCCCGGACCCCTGGTACGGCCTCGGCCTGGTCGACTCCGATCAGGCCCTGGGGGTCCGGGACGTACCCTTGAGCTCGTCGGACCCGGTCGCCGAGTCGCACCGCTTCTGCCCCAACCCCTCCTGCAGGCAGCCGGCCGGCCGTGGCCACGACGGCGAGCCGGGCCGGACCGCCGGTTTCTGTCCGCACTGCGGCACCCGTTTCGACTTCGCCCAGTCCAACGGACTCACCATCGCCGATCGCTACGACGTCACACGCGTCGTCGGCTCGGGTGCGTACGGCGCCGCCTACCTTGCCCACGACCGCAATCTCGCGACCGACGTCGTCCTCAAGGCCCTCCACAAGTCGGTCGCCAAGACCGCCCGGCACGAACGGGACGTCCTGGTCGGGCTCCGGCACGACAGCATCGTCCGCATCCTGGGCTACGAGCCCGAAGGGCCGCACCTCGTCCTCGAATACGTGCCCGGCGAACCGCTCTCGGCCCGCGACGGCGACCGCCTCGAAACCCTCCTCGCGCACGGCGTCCGCGTCCTCCAGGCGCTCGACTACCTGCACGCCCGGGGCCTGCTGCACTGCGACGTCAAACCCCTGAACATCATCCGCTTCCGCGAGGAGGGCCCTGCGGGCGCGCTCGACCGGGTGCGGCTCATCGACTTCGGCGCGGTGCGCAGCCACACAAAGGACGCCGGGCCGGTGGTGGCGTACACGCGGGCGTACGCGCCGCCGGAGACCGATCCGGAGCATCTGCGTCCCACCCCCGGCTTCGACCTCTACGGACTGGGCATGACCCTGCGCGAGGTCTGCCGCTCCCGCTGGACGGACCGCTCCGTACCGGGCGTCGACTCGCTCCATCTGCTTCTGGACCGTGCCACGGACCCGGAGCGGCCGTGGTGGCGGTTCGTGTCGGCACGTCAGTTCGCGGAACAGCTCAGCGGTGTCATCCGGCAGGTCGTGGCGGCTCCGCCGACGCATCGTCAGGTGGCCCGTCCCTCCGCTCTGTTCGGCTCGGCGCCCGAACCGTTGCACGGCGGGCTGGGCGCGGCCCGGCCCCTTGCCCACTGGGTCGAGGCGCAGGCGGACGAGCGGGCACTGCTGAAGATGCCCGCGCCGTTCTCGTCCCCGGAACCCGGTGACGTCGCGGCCGCCCTCCCGGCCCCCCTGTCCGATCCCGACGACCCGGGCGTCACGGGCTCGGCCGACGGCGCGCTGGCCGAGAGCAGGCTCGCCCTGCGCAGAAAGGACGCCGCGTCGGCGGCAGAACAGCTCGCGGCGGCGGGCCTGCACGACTGGCACTGGCTGCACGACTGGTACTGCGGCCTGATCGCGCTGGCCGACGGGTACCCCAAGCGGGCCGCCATCGTGCTCACCCAGGTGCGCAGGGCACTTCCCGGTGAGCTGATACCGCAGCTCGCCCTCGGCCTGTGCGCCGAGCTCCGCGGGGACCGCGCGCTCGCGCGGTCCCACTACGGCACGGTCTTCGACACCACCCCCGCGCTCGGTGCGGCGGGCTTCGGCCTGGCCCGCGTCCTGCTGCTGGCCGGCGAGCGCGCTAAGGCGGTGGACATCGCCGAACAGCTCGCCGAGGAGTTCCGCTACGAGCGCGAGGCGCGCTTGGCGGCCGTACGCCTGCGCGTCATGGTCCTCTCCGAGCCGGGCCACCCGGCGCCGACCGAGGACGACGTGGCCCGGGCCAGAGCGGCCTTGCCTGGCCTCGACGTGGACGAGGCGGCGGCTGCCGCGCTGCGTGCCGAAATCCAGTACGCGGAGTTCCTGCTCACCCACGACCGGCTGAAGCTGTCCGACGCGATCCGCGCCCTCGGCCCGCACGCGCCGACCGAGCGCGAGTACGTCGCACTGGTGGACCTGGCGAACCGGCTGCGTCCGGCGCTGAGATGGAGATAGCCGGGGAAGCGTGGCAGAACGGGTCATTCCCGTTCCGGAGCCGGGTCGAGCAGGCTAAGCTCCTGACACGTTCCGTCGAGCAGGCGAGTGCGCTCCGTAAGGGAAGCACGCAGCGACACGATCGGGTGGTGCCGGTGGGGGACAGATCACCCTTGGGGCTCAGCTTCATCCTGGAAGTGGACGCGCCCTCGGATCTGCCCTACGACGAGCGGCGCGCGGATGCCCTGATCACCGTCACGGCACGCTCCGCGACGGGCTCGGCCGAGCAGGCTCCGAGTGCCGAAATCCTCATCATGGACCGCTCGTTGTCCATGTCCGGCCACAAGCTCGACGAGGCGAAACGCGCGATGTGCGCGGCCATCGACACCCTTCGGGACGGCACCCTCCTGGGGATCGTCGCGGGCAACCACCAAGCCGACGTGATCTTCCCGACGACCGGCGGCCTGGCCCGCGTCGACGCCCGGACCCGGGAGGACGCCAAAATCCGGGTCGTCGGCCAACTCGCGGAGGGCGGCACGGCGATCGGCCAGTGGCTGGCGGGCGCCCGCCGCCTCTTCGCCTCCGTGGAGTCCCCCGGCACGGTGCGCCACGCAGTGCTCTACACCGACGGCAAGAACGAGCACGAGACACCCGAACAGCTCGGTGAGATCCTCACGACGTGCACCGACGAGTTCATCTGCCACGCAAGAGGCTTGGGCGACGACTGGCACTACACCGAACTCCTCCGCGTCACCGAGGCCCTGCACGGCACCGCCGAGGCCGTCGTCACCATCTCCGACCTCACCGAAGACTTCACCCGCCTGATGCGCGAGGCACTGCGGATCGTCGTAGCCCGGATGTATCTGGGCCTGCGTCTCAACAGCCGATTTCAGCTCGCGTTCGTACGGCAGACCCGCCCCGTCGAGGCCGAACTGACGGCACGACAACAGCGTGACGGCGAGACACACATCCCGCTGGGCTCCTGGGCCCCGGAGACCCGCCAGTACCAGATCTCCCTCGGCGTCGACCCCGACAGCCTGACCGTCGACGAGACCCTGCGTGCCGCCCGGGTCACGCTGCACGCCGAGTTCCCCGACGGAACCCGTCGGCCCTGCTCCGAGACCGCGGCCATGGTCGTACGCCGCCGCTCGACACCCGGCTTCGGAATAGCCCGCTCCCCCGACCTCACCCGCGTCGAGAACGAACGCGAACTCGGCATGGCCATGCGCGCCTGCGCCGACGCCCATCTGCGCGGAGACCTCGACCGCGCGGACCGCGAACTGCGCCTCGCGATCGGCCTCGCGGAATCCCTCCGGGACACCACGCGCCTGCGGCTGCTGCGCGCGGTGGCGACCGGCGGCCCCGACGCCCGGCTGCGGGTGCGGCGGGACGTGGCCCGGGGCCAGATACTGGGAATCGGTGTCGACTCGACCAAGACCGTGAGCCGACCGGTCGACCCGCACGACCTCCCGCCCCTCGACCCCGGTCTGCCGCGCGCGTGCCTACGGTGCGGAGCGACGTCGGCGTCGCCCACGGCCAAGTTCTGCGAGGAGTGCGGGCATCGGTTCGGGGATGCGGGTGTGGGCGGTGAGCCGGTGGACGGGTTGTGACCGGCGTGCGGTCGCGTGTGCCTCATCCGATCGTAGTGCTGCGGTGGCTCAGGGCGGGCGTACTGGGCGTGGTGGCGGTGACGGCACTGCTGTATCTGGCGGTGGCGAACCGGACCGGAGAGCAGGTCGCCGCCGCTCACCGCACAACGACGGCCATCCGGCACCTCCACGCGGCGTACGACCAGGCAGGAAAGGCGAACGACGCTCTCGACGCCGTCTCCGGTGCCAGGGCGATCGACCTGACCAGCACCGGTACCGACTTCGCCAACGCCGCCGCCCGCGTGGCCTCCCACCTCACGTCGGCGACGGAGGGCAACGCGGCCGGAGAGCGGGGGCTGAGCCACATCCAGTTCGTCCAGGGCCAGTTGGCCACGTGTGTGCAGATGGCCAACACGGCGGTCCTCGACGGGGCGCCGGGCATGGCGAGGGCGCGCGACGCACTGGACGACGCGCCGGAGTACGACGGCAAGACTGCGGTCCCCTTCACCGGCGGTCTCAGGCAATCGCTCAGGGATCTACAGGAGTTGGAGGCCGATGCCCGCCACGACCAGCTCAGCTCGGGCTGGCGCAGCCCCGGTCTCCTCTGGCCCCTGTTCATCGGACCGGTGGCGGTCATGCTGCTGCTGGTCTGTGCGACCGGCTACATCGTCGCCCGGCGCTTCCGGCGCTATCCCAGCCCGGCGCTCGTCGTGGCCCTGCTGGCCACGGCGTCGATCGGCTTCACCATGTGCACGACCGACACTCTCACCGGGGCAATCGCGCTGCCCGTGCTCGCCGCCGCCGGTGCGTTCGCATATCTGGCCTATCGTCCCCGTCTCGCCGAGTACAGGTTCCCTCGCTCATGAGAAGACTCACGGCACCACTCAAACGCTGTGCCCTGGTCCTCGGGTTGCTCCTGGCGCCGGTCGCGTGCGGCGAACCGGAGAAGGCCAAGGTGACGATCATGGTTCCCTGGTCCGGCACCGAGTTCAAGGCGTTCTACGCGGTCGTCAAGGCCTTCGAGCGCGATCACGACATCGACGTCGAACCGCAGGTGACCCGCGCACTGACCCAGCAGCTCGACGCCGCGGTGGCCGCGGACGCGAAGCCCGACCTGGCGGTGCTGCCCAGCGTGGGAGCGATCGCCAAGTACCGCGAGGAAGGGGCGCTTTGGAAGCTGAGCGTCGACACGGACGCCTACGTGCAGCCCTTCCGCGGGCTCGGCATGAACGGCGCGGATGTCTACGCCGTCCCCGTCAAGGCCGACGTCAAGAGCCTCATCTGGTACGACGCCAGGGTCACCCCGCAGCCTCCCGGAAGCTGGACCGCTCTTCGGGCCCGTTCCGACCGCTGGTGCCTGGGGCTGGAGTCCGGTCCGACGTCCGGCTGGCCCGGCGCCGACTGGATAGCGGACATTCTGCTCGCCGACAAGGGCGTTGGCCCGTACACCGCCTGGGCCTCGGGCGACGCGAAGTGGCACAAGGGGCCCGTCGAGGATGCGTGGACCGCGTGGGGGGACCTCGTCGCAGGTGCTCGCAAGGGCGCGGCCACGTTCAACTTCCGCGCCGCCGCCGAAAAAATGACCACGAGGGGGTGTTCCCTGAGCCACGGCGCCCTGTCCGCGATGGCTTTCGAGTCGGCCCAGGTGAGGGACGACGGGTACACCTACGTACCGTCCTCTCGTGAAGCCCTGCAGGTCTCGGCGGACTTCGTCGGAAAGTTCACCGGGAACAAGAGCGCCGACGAGTTCCTCACGTACCTGGCCAGTGCGCAGGCCCAACGGGCCTGGGTGAACGAACCCGGCTTCGCGCTCTCCGCCGACAACAGGGTGACAGAGTACGACAACGCCACTCAGGGCCGGATAGCCGCACTGCTCCGCTCCCCCCGTTACACGCTCTGCTTCAGCGCCGCCGACGCGATGGATCCCGACGTGTCCGCCGCCTTCTACCGAGCGGTGCTGGACTCCACGAACGGCAAAGACCTGACCCCACTGCTAGAGGCACTCAACAGGGTCCAAAAGGAACTCGGATACGCGCACCCCGAATCCCCGCCGCCGCCCGGACCATTCTGCAGCCCCCCGAGCCACCCCTGATCCATCCAGGAGCCTTCATGCCGGACGCCATCCAGTTCACCCTCGACGACGGCACCGTCGTCCTCGTAGCCGCACCCGCCCGCACGGGCACCGGCGCCGTGAGCCTGGGAACCCGTCTGGAGAGCGCGGGAAGCAGCCTGCGCGCGGCACTGACGCCGATCACCTCCGCCGCCTCCGAGGTGATCGGCCAATTCCGCGACATCGCTCAACGGCCCGACGAGGTGGAGGTCACCTTCGGCGTCGTCCTGGACGCCAAACTCGGCGCGGTCCTGACGAGCGTCAGTGCGAGCACCCACCTCGACGTCACACTCCGCTGGAGCGGCACAGAACCGACACCACGGAACTGACCCCGGACCCGGCGCCCTCCTGCAGCGGTTCACACCCCACAAGGTGTCGTCGCCGGGCGAGGCCGCACCCGCCGCTGGGTCGTCCCATCCACACATCCGCGTCCGCGTCCTCCTCCTCGTCCGCGAGAGCCCATGCCAGCGATCACAAGCCGGAGTCGTACAGGTGCCGGCAAGGACCGGACGAGCGAGCCGACTGGACGGGACGGGACGGCGGACAAGGAGCGGGCTCGGGCCCGTGAAGCGCCGGTGGAAAAACTGTGGAAGCGGTGTCGGCAGGGCCGTTTATGCTGCACCGAATGATCATGCAGGACCATGGGAGGGCGCGGCATGTGGGGCAAGCTTTTCGGCAGGGGTGCGGAGAGGCCGGCGACGGATCCGCACGCTCTCCCCGTGCTGCGCAGGCACAGGAACGGAACGCACACGCTGCGCGCGCTCGGCGACGCGCGGGTGCTCGCACTGGTGGAGGCGGCCGACGCGGGTGACTGGGCGGCGGTCAAGGCAGCGCTGGCCCCCTTCCATCTCGGCCGCGACCACCAAGTCCTCGCCGAGCTGGCCGATTTGGACGGTGTGCAGGAGTGGATCGGCCGGGCCGTCGAGGAGGACAAGGAGCACCGGGCGACGGCCCTGCTGATATCCGGGGCGCGCCACATCAGTTGGGGCTGGGAGGCGCGCACCAGCGCGCTCGCCGTGAACGTCAAGCAGGAGCAGTGGCGCGTTTTCCGTGAGCGGCTCCTCATCGCCGAGGAGCAGTTGCTCGAGGCCGCCGAGCTGCGGCCGGACTGGGTCACGCCGTGGCGCCGGCTCCTCACCTCCGGCCGCGGTATGTCGCTGGGCCCCGCCGTCAACGAGGCCCGGCTCGACGCCGCCCTGCGCCGTGACCCGTTGGACCTGGAGACCCACGTCGAGTGGGTGTCGCAGTTGCAGCCCCGGTGGGGTGGCGATCCCGGCCAGGCCCTGGCGTTCGCCCGGAACGCGCTCACCCGCGCCCCGCAGGGGCACCGCCTCGGCTGCGTCATCGCCACGGCGCACATCGAGGACTGGGTCGAGTCGGATCGTCCGGACTGCCTCGAAACCCCCGAGGTCCAGGCCGAGTTGCGGAAGGTGGCCGACCACAGCATCCTCCACCCCGCCTACCTGCGTCGCCCGGGCTGGCAACACGACTTCAGCGTCTTCGCCATGGCCCTGTCCCTGGCCGGTGAGCGCCACACGGTCCGGCGCGTCTTCCAGGCACTCGACGGCGCCTACACCGGGCGGCCCTGGACCTACTTCGCGGAGCCCGAGAAGCAGTTCGCCGTCCACCATCGCCGCGCCTGAGCGCAGGCCGAACCCGGTCCCGTCCGCCACCCGCCATCTCTCCCCCTCCGGACTGTCCGATGACACTGCCCGACACCGCCTCGATCCCCGCCGCCAACGACCGCACCTTCCAAGTGGATCTGCGCGGCCTCGTCGACCTCCTCTCCCACCACCTCTACTCCAGCCCCCGCGTCTACCTGCGCGAACTACTGCAGAACGCGGTGGACGCGCTGACCGCCCGGCACTCCCTCGAACCGGGCGCCCCGGCCGACGCCTTCGGCATCCGCCTCTACGCCGACGGTTCGGTGGTCCGCGTCGAGGACGACGGCGTCGGTCTCACCGAGGACGACGTGCACACCTTCCTCGCCACGATCGGCCGCAGCAGCAAGCGCGCCGAGAGGATCGCCGAGCAACGCGCTGATTTCATCGGCCAGTTCGGCATCGGACTGCTCTCCTGCTTCCTGGTCGCGGACGAGATCCACGTCCTGAGCCGCTCCGCCCGCACCTCCGACGCCCCCACCGTGGAATGGCGGGGACGCGGCGACGGCAGCTACACCGTCCGCACCCTGCCCGCCTCCGCCCGCCCCCGGCCCGGCACCACCGTCACGCTGACGCCGCGCGCCGACGCCGGCGAGTGGACCCGGCCGGTACAGGTTCACGCGCTGGCCCGGCACTTCGGCTCCCTGTTGCGCCACCCGGTGACCTTCGAAGACAGCACGAGTGGCCCGGCCGCACCGGTCAACCCCGAGCCCGCACCCTGGGCAGACACGTATCCCACGCCGGGAGCCCGTTCGCGTGCCCTGGCCGCCTACGGCAAGGAAGTCTTCGGATTCACGCCGCTGGACACGATCGAGCTGGACCTGCCGGCCGTAGGCCTGAAGGGCATCGCCTGTGTGCTGCCCGAGACGGTGCCGGCCGGGCGCCGCCACGGACACCGCGTGCACGTCAAGGGCATGCTGCTGTCGGAGCAGGCCGAGGAGATCCTGCCCGAGTGGGCGTTCTTCGTCCGCTGCGTCGTCGACGCCGAGAGCCTTCGCCCGACGGCGTCCCGCGAGTCCCTGTACGAGGACGACACCCTCGCCGCCGTCCGCGACGCCCTCGCCGAGCGACTACGCGCGTGGATCGCCCGGGCCGCCGCCAGCGACCCGGATCTGCTCGCCCGCTTCCTCCAGGTCCACCACCTGGCCGTGAAGTCCCTCGCGGTGCACGACGACGAGATCCTGCGGATGCTGCTGCCGTGGCTGCCGTTCGAGACCACCGACGGGCACGCCACTCTCGACGAGTTCGCGCGCACGCACCGCACCGTGCTCGTGACGTCGAGCGTGGAGGAGTTCCGGCAGGTCGCCGCGATAGCCTCGGCCGCCGGGCTCGGCGTCGTCAACGGCGGCTACACCTACGACCGTGAACTGGTCCACCGGCTGCCCGAGATCAGGCCCGAGGCGAGCGTCGCGGACCTCGACCCGGCGACCCTCACCGCTCACCTCGACCCCGTCGACCGGGAGACGGAACTGGCCGCCGCGGCCTACCTCGCCCAGGCCCGCGACGCCCTTGCCGTGTTCGACTGCGACGTCGCCCTGCGAGCCTTCCAGCCCGCCTCCGCCCCCGCCCTCCTCGTCGACAGCCGCGAGGCCCGGCACGAGCGCACCCGCTCCCAGCTCGCCCGTGAGCAGGAAGGCGGCGTATGGGGCGACATCCTGGGCGCCCTGCGCCAGGAGGCTCCGCGGGCACAGCTGATCCTCAACCAGCTCAACCCGCTGGTTCGCACCGCCGTCACCATCGGCGAGCCCGAGCTGGCCCGAACCAGCGCCGAAGCCCTCTACGGGCAGGCCGCGATGCTGTCCCGGCGCCCGCTCAGGCCCGCCGAATCGAGCCTCATCAACCGCTCCTTCCTCGACCTTCTCGCCCACGCCCTCCGCAAGGACAGCTGACGATGCCTACCGCACCCCATCCCCAGAGCACAGACGAGCTGCACCAGGCGCTCCAGGAGAACGACCGTCGCCCCTACGGGCGCACCCGCACCGTCACCGCCGAGGAACTCGTCGAGGCAGCCGAGCAGTTCGAGGAGCCCGTCCCGCTCATCCACGCGCTGTTCGAACTCCAGGAGGCGTACACCTACGGCTCCGAACCCCGGAAGTCGCCCGTCGTCTTCGCCCGTCTGCTCACTCTGTTCGACGAGCAGCCCGACGTCTTCGACGAGCGCCTGCGCCACATGCTGTTCTGGCGGTTCAAGTGGGTGGCCAACGCCCTGCTCGCGCTGCCCGAGATACCGCTGACCAGCCTGCACCAGTGGCAGACCGAGATGCGCGACCGGTACGAGAAGGCCGGCCTCGGCCTCCAGCCCTCCTACGGACAGGCGTACCAACTCGCCGCCCACGTCGGTGAGGACACCGCCCTCGCCTTCGAACTGTGGGCGGGCCGCGCCCGCACCCGGCTCAGCGACTGCGAGGCCTGTGAGATCTGCGAGCGCGCCCTGTACCACCTCGCGGCGGGCGACGACGAGCGGGCTCTGCGCGTCTGGGAGCCCGTCCTGGCCGGGAAGGATTCCTGCCAGGAGGAGCCGGCCCGTTCCATCTCGCACGCGCTGTTGCCTCTGCTGCGTACCGGCAGCATCGACCGGGCCATCGAGCTGCACCTCGCCGGCTACCGCGGCTGTCGCCGCAACCCCTCGATGTCCGGCGAGGTCGGCCGTCACCTGGAGTTCTGCGCGCTGACCGGCAACGAGGCACGTGGTCTGGAGCTGCTCGCCGAGAACCGGGGGCTGTTCGACGAGGTGGACTCGCCGCGGGAACTGCTCGACTTCCTCACCGGCGTGGAGGTTCTCCTCCAGCGTGTCGAGCTCCTCGGCCATGGCGAACTGCCGGCCGCCGGATACGCGGGCCGCACCTGGACGGTGGCCGGCCTGCGCACCGAGGTGCGAACCCGCGCCGACGACCTCGCCGCCCGCTTCGACACGCGCAACGGAACCACCGCCCACAGCGACCGCCGCAGGGCCCGCGTCGACCGTGCCGCGCTCCTGGAATCGCTGGAGCTGACCCTGCGCACCCGCAGCCTCGACGACGTGGCCACGGCCGTCCCGGTCGTCGCGCCCACCGCCCGTACCGCCGCCGCCGTACCCGAGTCGCTGACCGAAATGATCCTCCAGGCAAGGGCGTTGGACGAGCAAGGACACCCGGACGCACCAGCCTGCTGGGCTCGGCTGCGCACACTCGCCGCCACCCGCGACTACACCCACCCCGACGACCCGGAGGTGGGCCCGCTCGTGCGGCTCCGCGCGGACCTGCTGGCCGACGAGGCGGGCCGGACGGGTGAGAAGGACGGGTTCGCCGTCGCCGGCGCCCTCTACGAGGAGGCCGCTGGCCTGTACGACGACGCCGCATCGCCCGGTCATGCGGCACTCGCCCGCGCCTGCGCAGTGCTCGCCGACGCGAAGAGTGTCGAAGACGGGGCTGAGGCGAAGGCCGCCGCGCTGACCGCCGCCCACGCGTCCATGGTCAGCTTGCACGAGAAGACTTCCGGCCTCACACCCGTCCACGAGGCCCGCCTGCTGCGGCTGCGTGCGACCGCGCTCGGCCTGCGTCTGCAGACGTCAGGGAGCGAGGAGAACGTCGCGCCGGTCTTCGCCGAGGTGGACCTGCTGCTCGCGTTCGCCACCCGGCACGATGTCGTCGGGCAGATCTCCGGCGCGCTGCTGCTGCGGGCCGGCACATACGCCCTCTCCGGCGACCTGCCCGCCGCGGTCACCGACGTCGACAACCTCCTCGACCGGCTGAAGGCCCACGGCCCCGCCTGGCACCTGCCCCGTGCGCTTGAACTGCGCGGCCGACTGCAGCTCGGCCTCCACAACGCGGAGGCCGCGCACGCGAACCTGACCGAGGGTCTGCGACAGGCCGCCGACTGGCCGGCCGAGGCGGTCGACACCGGCCGCCTCCACGGTGATCTGGCCGAGGCGTGCATGCACCTGGGCCGGCTCGACGAGGCACTGCGGCACCTGACGCGCTCGGCGGAGCTGGACATGCGCCACGGCAGCCGGACGAACGCGTTCTGCACCTACAGCAACGCGGCCCAGCTCAGCCTCGACCTGGGCCGCGTCGAAGACTGCATAGCTCTGCTCGACTCCCTCATGGCCGAACCGGACGTTGCCGCCGGAGAGCTGGACGACCGGCTCGTGGCTCAGCTGCGCCTGACACGGGCCCGCGCGTTGCACGCGGGCGAGGACCTCAAGGCCGCCATGGCAGAGCTCGTCGCGCTCGCGGCCGAGTCGGCCGGCTGGGACGACGACCCAGGAAGCCACGCCATGATCGCCGCCGAGACGGCTGTCCTCCTCGGGGAATCCGGCGAGTTCAGCCGGGCCCGCGAGGCCGCGGACCAGGCACTCGCCGCCCACGCCCGGGCACCGCGTTATGAGCAGCTCAGCAGCTGCCTGCGCGAACTCGCCCGCCACCAGGCTCAGCAGCAGGGCGCCGACAACCTGGCCGACGCCCTCGCCTTCCTCTCCGACGCCGGCCGGATCGCCGAAGAGGCCCGCGAGGCGGGGTACGAGGCCCGCGGCCGCTCCCTGGACTCTGCGCTGGCCTACGAACACGGGCGGGTCAACGCTTACGCCGGTGAGTACGAGGCCGCCTTGGCCGCCCTGGAGAGGGCCCTCGCCCTGCTCGGTGAGCCGGGACCGGAGGACGACCGTGCCGACGAGTGGGCCGAGTGCGTCCGCCTCGCGGGTGCCGTGGAGGGCATCTACCTGGAGCGCCCCGCCCCTGCCCTCACCCGCCTGGACGCAGCGGTGTCCCACCTGACCAGCCTGGGTCACACCGCGAACACCGAGCCGCTGACGGCCTTGGCCGCCCGGCTGCGCGACGAAGAGTGACGCGGCGGCCGCGGTGCCGGGACGACAGCCCGTCCGGGCACCGCGGCCACCCCCTCTCCACCCATCGAGCCGCCGCGAAGGCTCGGCTATCCGATCCAGGCCGACCGGCCCGACCGGCCCTGGAGTGCTCGCACACCGCCCTCTGCGTCTCCGCGCTGCGGATCAGGTCTCAGGCGAGGCCGAACTTCTCGGCATGCACCTGCTGGCGGGGAACTTTCAGACTCCGCAGGCCGCTCACCACGGCCGAGGTCATGGCGGGCGGGCCGCAGACATACACGTCGCGTTCGGTGATGTCGGGGACGAGCGCGAGGAGACTGTCGGCTCTCAACGGCGACGCCCCCTGCCGCGTCCGGCCGGTGAGCAGGTGCAGCCGCCCGCCGCGGGCGGCGGCGAGTGCGCGCACCTCGTCGACCAGCACGGCGTCCCGCTCACTACGGACCCGGTAGAGCACGACGACATCGCCGGCGTCTTCCTCCTCCAGCAGTGCCCGAACGGGCGTGATGCCCACCCCGCCGGCGATCAGCAGCACCCCGGGCCGCGTGCGGTGCAGAGAGGTGAACGCGCCGTACGGACCCTCAAGGTACGCGCGGGTCCCGACCGGGAGATGCCGCAGGCCGGTGCTCGCGCTGCCGACCGCCTTGGCCGTCAGACGCAGTCCGCGGCCGTTGGGTGCCGCCGACAGCGAGAAGGGATTCGCCGGCCACCAGTGGTTGTGCCCGGGGAACCGCCAGATGAAGAACTGGCCGGCCCGAGCGGGCAGCTTGTCGAGGTGGCGGCCGGTCACGTGCACCGACACGACGTTGTCCGACTCCGGCGTCACGGCCGCCACCTGGAACCGGTGGTAGGCGTTGCGCCACACCGGCACCACAATCCGCCCGGCGAGGAGGGCGCCGAATGCGAACAGCCACAACGCCCACCAGTAGACCCTCGCGAACGCGGAGGACGTGAAGGTCGTTGTCTCCAGCAGCTGGTGGACGAACGACAGCCCCAGTGCCACGTACAGCAGCAAGTGCAGTCCGTGCCAGATCTCGTAGGGAAGCCGCTGTCGAAGCTGACGAGTGGAGACTGCGGCGATCACCACGATGACACCGGCCGCCAGCATCCCCAGGAGGGAGGCAGGCACCCCGGCAAGCGCGAGGAACGTCTTCGCCATCGACGCGTCGTCGAGCGTCGCGAAACCGAGCACCACCAACGTGGCGTGGGTGAGGACGGTCCACAGCAGAGTGAATCCGACCCACCGGTGCCACACCGTCAAGCGGTCCATGCCGATGCGGCGGTCCAGCCACGGCAGTCGGGCCGCCAGCAGCAGTTGGAACAGCATCATCAAGGCGGCGTGCAGCCCGAAGAACTTGGCGGTGGTGAGCACCCCGTTCTTTCCGGCACCAGCGTTGAAGAACAAGACCTCAACTGTCACCACGTTGACGACGACGAACGTCCACAGCGCCCACCGCGCCGCTTCGACCGGAAGCACGGTGCTTCTCTGCACCTGATAATCAGCGGCCACCATCGTTTCCCCCATACCCCGTCATCGCTGCGCGGCCGCACTCACGACCGGCGCCCACGATGTCACTAGACCGAGGATTCCGCCCTGTCGCGGACCCCCTCGGTGGATACGGAAATCGACGCCGTCCCGGTTCACACAGATCTCGAAAATCTGGACGGCCCTTCAGATGCCGGCCAGGCCGACCCCGCAGTTCAGCGGTCGCGCCGACACATCTCCCTCCGAGGGGTCAGTCGGCAGGCTCGTCGGACAGTGTCAGGTTGACCCCGGAGGCCGGGTCGAAGACGTGCATCTTGGAGGTGTCCACCCAGAGTTCGGCTCGGCTGCCCTCGCGCACCTGCGTGGAGGCGTTGAGGCGGGTGACGATCTGGTGCCCGCCCGCGCCGGTGTCGGTCACCCCCGAGTCGGCGGCGAGCTCGGCGAGTTCGGAGGTGGCGGTGGGCTGCCACTCGTCCTCGGTGAAGTAGGCGTACACATCGGATCCCAGGGATTCGACCACATCGATGTCCACGCTGAAGGTCGTACCCGATCCGACCCTGCCCTGGTCCACCAGGGCGGCGTCCTCGAAGGACTCCGGACGCAGCCCCACGATCAGCTCCCTGGGGGCGTCGTGCCGCTCGAGGGTGCGGCGCAGTCGGTCGCTGAGGTCGAGGTCGCCCACCGAAGTGCGCAGGCGGCTTTCCTCCACGGTGGCCTGCAGGAAGTTCATCGCGGGCGAACCGATGAACCCGGCGACGAAGAGGTTCTTCGGCTGCTCGTAGAGGCGTTGCGGGGTCCCGATCTGTTGCACCACTCCCCCGCGCATCACCACCACCCGGTCGCCCAGGGTCATGGCTTCGGTCTGGTCGTGGGTGACGTAGACCGTGGTGCTGCCCAAGCGTTGCTGGAGGCGGGAGATCTGGGTGCGCATCTGGACGCGGAGCTTCGCGTCCAGGTTGGAAAGCGGCTCATCCATCAAGAACGCCTTGGGGTCGCGCACGATGGCACGCCCCATCGCCACCCGTTGGCGCTGACCGCCGGAGAGGTTGGCGGGCTTGCGGTCCAGATGCTCCGTCAGGTCCAGGATGCGGGCAGCCTCTTCGACCTTCTCGCGGATGGTCGCCTTGTCCATTTTGGCCAGCCGGAGCGCGAAACCCATGTTGTCGCGCACACTCATGTGCGGATAGAGGGCGTAGCTCTGGAAGACCATGGCGATGTCGCGGTCCTTCGGGGTCTTGTCGTTGACGACCTGTCCGTCGATCAGGAGGGTGCCCTCGGTGATGTCCTCCAGCCCGGCGATCATGTTGAGGGTGGTGGATTTGCCGCAGCCGGAGGGACCGACGAGGATGACGAACTCGCCGTCCCCGACCCTGAGGTTGACGTCCTTCACCGCCACCGCACCATCGGGGTAGCGCTTGGTGATGCCTTCGAGAACGATCTCTGCCACGGTCGGTCCTTCTTGTCCTGACGAACGGCTGCCGCCGGTCAGCCCTTGACGGCTCCGGAGGTGAGCCCGGCCACGATGCGCCGCTGGAAGAGCAGCACGAAGACGATGATGGGAATGGTGATCACCACGGCGGCGGCGGCGATCGAACCGGTGGGCTGGGCGAACTGACTGCTCCCGGTGAAGAAGGCGATGGCCGCCGGCACGGTCCGGGCCGCCGAGGTCGAGGTCAGCGAGATCGCGAAGAGGAAGTCGTTCCAGCAGAAGATGAACACCAGGATCGCCGTGGTGAACACGCCCGGCGCCGCGAGCGGAGCGATCACCAGCCGGAACGCCTGCGCCGGGGTGGCACCGTCCACCTTGGCCGCCTTCTCCAGATCCCAGGGGATTTCCCGGAAGAAGGCCGACAGGGTGTAGATGGCAAGCGGCAGGGAGAAGGTCATGTACGGGATGATCAACCCGGTCCAGGTGTCGAAGATGCCGATGATCCGCTCGATGTTGAACAACGGCGAGACCAACGAGATCGGCGGGAACATGGCGATCAGCAGCGACATGCCGATCAGCAGGGTCTTGCCGGGAAACCGGAGCCGGGCGACGGCATAGGCCGCCATGGTGCCCAGCACCACCGCGATCACCGTGGAGATCAGGGCGATGCCGATGGAATTGATCAGCGAGCGGGTGAACTCGGAGGTCTGAAAGATCCCCCGGTAGTTCTCCCACGTCCACTTGGTCGGGATGAAGCTGCCGTCGGTGAGGGTGCTGGGGTCCTTGAAGGACAGAGAGATGATCCAGCAGACCGGGAACAGGGCATAGACGATCACGATGATGTTGACCAGGGCCCACCCCGTCATCCGTCGTCGTCCGGCGGCGGACATCAGCGTCCCCCTTCCTGAGAGCCGGGCGCGGCCGCCCCGAACAGTTTGATGAAGGCGAAGGCGATCAACGCCACGCACAGGAAGATGAGTACGGAGATGGCCGAGCCGATGCCGAGGTTGAGCGCGGTGAAGAGGTTGTCGTAGCCGAGGATGGACACCGAGCCGGTGTTGTGCGCGCCGGACGTGAGGATGTAGATGTTGTCGAAGATCCGGAAGGCGTCCAGGGTCCGGAAGAGCAGGGCGACCAGGATGGCCGGCTTCATCAGGGGGACGGTCACCAGGAAGAAGCGCTGCCAGGCTCCGGCGCCGTCGACCTGGGCCGCGCGCAGCGTCTCCTCCGGCACCAGGGCGAGGCCGGCGAGCAGCAGTAGGGCCATGAACGGGGTGGTCTTCCACACTTCGGCCAGGATGATCAGGCCGATGGCCGGCCACTGTTCGGTGAGGGGAGCGTCGCCCGAGGGCAGGAGATCGGCCAGGTAGCCCGTTTCCGGGGTCCAGGCGTACTGCCAGGAGTAGGCGGCGACCACGGTGACGATGCCGTACGGGATCAGGATGGCGGTACGAACCGTCCCGCGGCCGAAGATGGTGCGGTGCATCACCAGCGCCAGGGCGAATCCGAGGACGAGTTCCACGGCCACGGAGACCACGGTGATGAACACCGTCACCCACAGAGCCTGCCACCAGAACTCCGAGGACAGTACGGCGCTGTAGTTGCTGAGGCCGACGAACTCCGCTTGTTGCGGGAAGCGCAGGTCGTATCGCTGGAGTGAGAGGTAGACGGCATAGGCGATGGGGTAGGCGGTGACGGCGAGCATGACGATCACGGCTGGTGCGCACAACAGCCAGCCCAACCGGCGCTCCTGCCGGGCCCCTTCGGACAGAGCGCGCCTGTCTTTGGCTGCCGGTGCGTCCTGAGGGGCGGTCGGAGCCGACTGGGTCATGGGATCAGCCCCTTTGAGGCGAGGGCGTCCTCGATCTGGTCACTGATCTTCTGCACGTCCGGTCTCGGTTCGATCCCGTTCGGCGGCGACAGGGTGTGCGAGATCGCGATGGACACGTTCTGGTAGGCGGGGGTCTTGGGCCGGATGCTGGCGTTCTCCAGGGCCGCCAGAACGGTGGAGGCGAACGGGTAGTTCTTGACCAGAGCGGGGTCCGAGTAGAGCGAGCGGAGCGTGGGTGGGAGCCCGCCCTCGAGCGCCGCGGTCAGCTGGTTCTGTCGGTTCCGCAGGCACAGCGCCGCCTCGAAGGCGAACGCGGAGTGACGGGAGTAGGCGCCGATGGCCAGGTCGATGCCGCCGATGGTGGGCTTGGCCGGCCGACCCTGTTCGACCCCCGGGTAGGGCGCCCACCGGAACTGCTGGAAGAGCTCGGGGTTGTTGGCCTTCATCGAGGGATACACGAAGGGGTAGTTGAGCTCGAAGGCGGCGGTTCCGGACTCCATGGCCAGCCGGTTCTGGTCCTCCATCTGATTGGACAGGGACGGGTCGGCCGCGGCCGAGGTCGCCAGGTCCTTCATGATGGAGGCCGCGCGCACGGCCGGTGGGCCCAACTTGGGAGCCGTGGCGGTGGCGTTCAGGATGGAGCCGCCGGCGCTCTCCACCAGCGTGTTGAACCAGACCGTGAGTCCTTCGTACTGCGCGCCCTGGATCTCCACGTAGTGCGGCTTGCCCTGCTTCGCCAGGGCGTCGGCCATCCGGATCATCTCGGCCCAGGTCTTGGGCGGCGTGGGGACCAGGTCCTTGCGGTACCAGAGCAGTTGGGTGTTCGTGTTGTAAGGGACGGCGTACAACCGGCCCTTCCACGTGGCCGTCTGCAGCGGGACCTCCAGGGTGTCCCGGGTGGCCGCGGTGCGGTTGTCCCCGGTCCACGGCAGGATCCATTTGGCCTCCGCGAACTCGGCGGGCCAGGTGACGTCCAGTCCGATGATGTCGACCGTGTCGTCCTCGGCGGCCAGCCGGCGCACCAGTTGCTGGCGCTGCCCGTCCGCGGTTCGGGGCAGCTTGTTGTAGCTGATCCGGTAGCGCCCACCGGACTGTTTGGAACAGACATCGGCCGCACTGGCCAACGCACCCGAATCATCGGGGAAGTTGTACCAGTTGAGCGTCACCGGCCCGCCACCTCCGGAACTGCAGCCGGCCAGCAGCGCTGCCGACAGGCACAGAGCGAGGAGAACCCGCAGGAGGCCACGGATGCCGGACAGACGCGCCACCCTCACACTCCTTCCGGATCAGTACGAAAAGTCCGGACAGAACAGGGGAAAAGGTCCGGATGCGCCACAGGATAGGCCCGCAACAGGCTTCACCCTGTCTGCCTCACCAACCAGTCATCCGATCGGCCGCAGAGAGCACGACACACACTGCTCAGAGGATGCCGTCCAGCGTCGTCCGTTCACCGGGTTGTTGTAGACGGGCAGCGTTCGCGGAAATCCGTTTCGAGGGTTGGCGCGGTGCCTCTACTGTGGCGCGGTGATGACTGAGGTGATCGTTCTCAACGGTGGTTCCAGCTCGGGGAAGTCCGGGATCGCCCGGTGTCTGCAGGCGGTCCTGCCGGATCCGTGGCTGGCTCTCGGGACCGACACGCTGGTTGACGCGATGCCCGGGTCCATGCAGGCGTCGGACGCGGGGATCGAGTTCGCTCCGGACGGAGAGGTGATCGTCGGGCCGGAGTTCCGGACGCTGGAAGCGGCATGGATCGAGGGGATCACCGCGATGGCCCGTGCGGGCGCACGGGTCATCGTCGACGAGGTCTTCCTCGGCGGAGCGGACTCGCAGCAGCGATGGCAGAAGGCTTCGCGCGACCTGCGGGTGCTGTGGGTCGGCGTCCGGTGTGACAGTGCGGTTGCCGCAGGCCGTGAGGTCGCACGAGGCGATCGGGTCATCGGGATGGCCGCCTCCCAGGCGGATGTGGTCCACCGGGGCGTGGTCTATGACCTGGAGGTGGACACCACACACGCCGAGTCGATGGAGTGCGCACGGATTATCGCCGCACATGTCAGCTGATCGACGGCCCGGCTGGCTGCCGCTATGACCGCCGCAGCTCCGTGACGATCAGGCCGCTGTTGCCGGGCATCGGACAGGTCACTCGGGTACGGCCGCCGTAGGGACATGTTTCGGCGGTACCGCCGTCAGCACCTTCAACACCAGGGCGCGAACAGGGTTGAGCGGGGCGCCTTGGGATCGGACAGGAGCGAAAGGGCTGAACGGACCGACGGGTTCCCAAGCCCTGACAGCTCAGTGAGGCGTGGCGCAATCAGCGGGCGACCCAAGAGCGTCGAGCAACTCGCGCTCGCGCTGGGCGCTGAGGCCTGCGCGTCTTGCCCGGTCCAGACCCTGCTCGCGTTCCCAGAGCAGCGTGTCGGCCAGCAGTTCCGCCCGGAGCCGGTGACGAAGCCCCACGGCGCGCGCCGCAGACCCCTTCCGGGCCGACCAACCTTCTCAGCCCGAGTCAGGGCTGGTCGTACCAGGAGAACGCTGCGATCCGCCAGCCCTCCGAGGTGCGGACGAACTGGATGGTCTTGGTCCCGTCTCCCTCGAACGGCGCACCATCCAAGATCCCGGACTTGCGGTACTCGCCGAACCGCGACGCGATATCGCCCGCGATCTCTGTCCGTTCAGAGGTCTCCCACTCGGAGAACTCGACCAGCCGACCGTCGGTCAGCAGCCGCTGGCGCGGCTCGATGAACTCGTCCACGGTGTAGACCGTGAACTCCGGGCCCGTCTTGACGATCACGCCACCCGGAAGGACCAGCCGACGGATCCGGGCCACGTCCGCGGCCTTGCCGCCCCGATTGTCAAAGGCATCGAAGAACTCAGCTGTCACCAGGTCTATCTCGATCTTGGACATGGCGCGACAGTAACAGCGAAGGGGCGCTGGACAGCGTCGGTCTCGACCGCCACCGCCGCCGTACCCGGCGGCTGAGCATGCCGGCCAACACCCGTAGATCATTTACGGGGCGACGCTCAGCGGGACTCAGGAGGCCAAGATGCCGATGCGAATCGCGTGAGCCGCGATACCGTCGTCCTGTGCTTTCTGTGTACGTATGTGCCGATGTTCGCGAGGGCATCGGTCCTGGAATTCTTGGGGTTCTCGAATGATTGCGAGCCGATCGGGCAGTCGTGACTGACGCGGCCTCACGCGCCGAGCAACAGGTGGCACTTGTACGAGACAGTGCCGCCGACCGTCTCGCCCTGGCACGGGATTTCTATCTTGGCTCCGACGCACTCCGTCCTTACGGCAACGCCGAGTTGAGTTTCACTCGTTGGTCGCGTGCTCGCGGGGTGCTCGCGCCCGAATCCTTCGATGCGCCGGGAAGCCCCTGGTGGCGTGCTGTCAACGAACGGCTGCTCCGGGACAAGGCCGAGGCTCGTCTGCTGACCGACGGCGTCGCCGGCACTGCCAGCGCCCGCAGTGTCGAGTTCTGGCTCGACTTCATCCGGACTCCGGCACCCGGCCTCTGGTACCGCGCACACAACGCCAGCATCGTCGCGGGCTATCTGCAGCACGAGGAGTTGGCGGCTACGGAGCTCCAGGTGGAGCGGTTCATGATGAACGTCGCACTGCTCCGTGTCCTGTTCACCCACGCGATGCTGGTCCGTCCCCGACTCGCGCTCGGCCCACTGGCCGTGCTCGGCCCGATGCTGGCCGACCCTCGCAGCCGTACCGTCCGGATGTTCCTGGACCTTGGCCGGTCCTTCCCGTCCGATTACCCCGTGGCCGTGCCTGTCGAGGAAGCCATCCTCGACGAGCACGCCCTCGCCCGCTCGCTCGACTACGGTCTGATCGCCCCTCGGCTGTCCGCGCTCTACGCGTACTCCGCTCTGTCACTCGAGGAGCCCCGGCTGACATCCCTGCTGGACGACGGGGTTCCGGCTTACGCGTGGCCCCGTTCGGACCGGGCGATCTGGTACACGGGCAACACAGGACCGCACCTGCGCCTGGTTGCCCGCGCCACCGGTGCGCGCCTGCGCTGGGAGTCACGGCCATCGGGCCGCTTCCTTCACAGGATGCGCCGGTAGTCCGGCCTTCCAGTACGAGCGGAAACCCTTGGAATGACCCGGCTGTTCTCCGACGGGCGACCGCACCACTCGGAAAGGGTTCTCAGCCTGTTCGGCGTGCGGACTGATCACAGGATTTGGGTGCCTCTGCCATTCTGGTGGCGTGCAATCGCCCGCCTCGGTCACGCCCGACGCTCCCGTATCCGTGGACCGTCCCCTGTTCACGCAGTGGTGGCTCGACGTCACGTTCATCCACTGGGCCGTCGAACCTGACGCCGTTGCCGGGCTGCTGCCGAGCGGGACCGTTCCCGACACCCATCACGGGGCTGCTCACGTGGGGCTCGTCGCCTTTCGGATGCACAAGGTCGGGCTGCTGCGCCTGCCCGGGATGCCGTACTTCGGGTCCTTCCCGGAGACCAACGTGCGGCTCTACTCGGTCGATGCGCAGGGGCGGCGCGGGGTCGTCTTCCGCTCGATGGACGCGGCGCGGCTGATGCCGGTGCTGATCGGGCGTCTCGGATTTCGGCTGCCGTATCTGTGGTCGCGGATGGACATCCGGTCCGGCGGCCGCACCGTCGCGTACTCGAGCTCCCGTCGCTGGCCCGGCCCTACTGGGGCGTACAGCCGGATCACCGTGCGCACCGGGGAACGCATTGAGGAGCCCACCGAGCTGGAGCACTTTCTCACCGCCCGGTGGGGTATGCACAACGCGTTCTTCGGCGGCTCGGAGTTTCTCCCCAACGACCATCCGCGCTGGCCCCTGTACCGCGCCGAGCTGATCACGTGCGAGGAGAACCTGCTTCCGGCGGCCGGCATCGTCACACCCGGTGACGCCCCGGTCAGTGTCCTGTACTCGCCCGGTGTCCCTGTCCGCCTCGGGTTCCCGGTCCAGGCGAATGCCGAAGGTCGCCGTCGATCATCGTCGCCCGCAAGTAACCGTCAATGAAGGCGCCCGCGATGGTGCCCTAGGCCAGGGTGGACCGCAGGGCGGCCGGGTCGACGGGTGCGGCGCGCGAACAGTCGACGAGGTAGCCGGAGGGACCCAGCGCGCCCAGGTGCTCCGCGGCGATTACACCGTCGTTCACGCCGGGCCCCCACGATCTGTCGGTCGGAGCCGATGACCACGACGGCGATGGCGCCGCATGCCGCAGGCGGTCAGGAGCGTCACCAGCTGCTCGGTGGTGGCCGACCGTGGGCGGCGCGAGGGTTACCCGCGGGGGCCCGGCGGGAGGGCGGGTGGTCGGGTCGACCGAGCCCGCCCCGCCGCCGGGCTCCGGTCAGTCGAGCTTGGCCGTCTGGGCCTTGATGAGCGCGGGCGGCACGCTATAGGCGGTCGTCGCCTTGCCGTCGTCAGCCAGGGCCGCGAGGCTGAGCGAGTAGTACGTCGCGACGGTGGAGCCGTGACGCGCGACCTCGGCGTGCACGGTCAGCGGGGATCCCTCCGCGTCAGCGGTCACCGCGAACGCCACCGACTCGTCACCGTTCCCGGAGGCCTTCTCCCCCACGACCTTCGAGAACTTCTGCGGCCCGTCCGCGCCCGTGGCGGTGAACCCGCCGCCACAGCCCTCGATCGCCCCGGAGACCGACGACATGGTCTCCTTCGCGCCGTCCCCCTCGTACGAGGAGAGCGAGACGATGGTCATCGTCGAACCGAGTGCGTCGGTGACGGAGCCCAGCGCCTTCTCGAGCTCCTCCGGCGACATGTCCTCCATGTCCTTGGTGGGGGACGCGCTCGCCTTGGCCGTCGGGTCTTCCTGGGCCATGCGGTTCACGTAGGAGACCGAGTCGCCCGGAGCGAAGCCGGTGAGGACGTACGCGAGCGGCGCGCACTTCTCGTCGACGACCTTGACGTCCTTCTTGGAGGCGGCGAAAGCGTCGGCCTTGTCGGCCGGACTGACCTTGAAGCCCTTGGCGTCGGCCGCCGTGATGATCAGTTTGCCCAGCTCGCTGTCACTGAGGGGCTTCGCGGCGGCGGCCGAGTCCTTGCCGCTGTCCTTGTCATCGGAACCCGACCCGGAGCCGCTGTCGGAGCAGCCGGTGACCAGGGCGAGGGCGAGAACGGACACAACCGCTGCGGCGCCGGTACGGGGCCGCGCGAATCTCTTCATTATTCGAAAGTTCCTTCGGTGGTATGGAGTTGCAGGTGGAGTCTGGGGTCAAGGTCAAAGAATCGTCAAGCCGGTTCGCTGGTAGCGGCATACTGCTTGTCTGACGCAGTGGCAGGGTGGGCGACGATCGGCCTCTCGCTCGCGGGGTGGTGGGAGAACGGGGACGGGGTCGTCCTTGGTGGTGACGAAGTCGTGCACAGCGTTGGGTAGTTGAAGGCTTTGCTGTCGGTGCAGCCGCTGGTGCAGGACTGTCCGCGGCGTCCGGGAAAGCCTGGTGGGGATCGGCGAGGAGGCTGGTGCCGGCGGGGTCGCCTTCCTCATCCGCCCAGTGGGACCAGGGTGCCGTCCTCGATCAGCGCGGCGTCCTTGTGGAACCGTTTGCGCGGCTGGAGGGCGAGCGCGGGTCCGAGGTCGCCGATGATGCGGTCGGCGGCCGACTGGGACACCCGGAACAGCGGCGTCAACTGCCGCAGCATCAGATTCGTCCGCCAGTACGTGGCGACCAGCAGCACCCGGCCCTCCAGCGGCAGGCTCCATGGCCGGCCAATGCGGACCTTGTCGATGCGCTCGCGTCGCAACGCCGTGATGGGTTTGCCGAACTGACGACGGCTCAGCCCGGCGAACGGGGCCGTCCAGGACGGCTCCGACGCCGTATCACTCACTCCAGCCACCGCAAGATCGCCTCATCTGCCGGTGGGGCAGTTGGCGAGCCAGTCTGCTTGTTCTGCGCGATTGACGCCGGCATCGCCGTCCACCACGTAGGCCAGCGTCTCCGCGAAGGTCGACCCCAGGGGCCGGAGGAAGTTCGGCCCGACGGCGACGACGCGCCCGCTGGCCGCGATGTACGACCTGAACTGGACCGACCACATACCCAGAGGGCTGTAGTTCTCTGCGTATCGGTGCCTCAGCCTGGACGCTTCCGCGACAGCGTCCACGCAGGCGTCGACGGGGTCTATGCGCAGTGACGAGGCAGGGACGCGAGCGGGGCAGCTCTTGATCGTCAGCTCGCCGAACTCGGCCCAGACCCCGACCGCCGCGTCATTGAGCTCGAACCCAGCGGCTGTCAGTTGCTGTGTCCAGTTCCCAGTGGCGATCTTGCGACCTGCCGTCCACCCAGCAATGCCAAGCGCGTCCAGCACCGACGGACCACAGCCCGTCAACGACTCACTGATGTGTTCTATGCGCCCTCCCCATCCCCCCGGCCGTGTCTGTTGCCCGAAGTCTGCCGCACGTCCGGACCAGCAGACAGGGGTACTGGTCGCGGAAGGTACGGAGATCGTTTACGGGACAAGCTTCAGGAACGCGGCGTAACCGCAGACTCATATTTCGCATCCACGATTTCCACAAAACGCTTTTTCCTTGCGGAACGTGTAGCCTCCGCCAAGTCCCTCCACCCGGTTCGACTCAGGGCCCAATATTCCCGGCCAATTTCCCCCCGGAAGAAGGATTCCAGATTCAGGGACAGTTGCCCATCTGTGACGTCCTTGACCACATAGGAAGATTGCCACCAAGAAACGATCATGTTGGCGAAAGTGATCTGACGAGCCTTTTCCTCCGGCAGGCCGTCCATAGTGCCGCCCCAGCAGACGCGCAGGGAAGGATCTTGGATGACCATCCCTAACAGCTCCCGATGATGGGCCCTCATGTTCTCTTCTCGGGAATACCTTGTCTGCCGAGACTGATACACAAGGGATATCAAGACACCTACGAGCGCGGCAGCCGAGATCACCAGCGAAATAAGGGCCATCTGCGAATTCACTCCCCCCGAGAGATGATGATCTGCGCCATGGCGTTATGCCCACGCCAAGGCCCCACCACTCCCCGGCGCAGTCAACTGATACCTGCTTCCCTTCTTTCCATGGCCGTAATCATGCCCGTCAAGAGCGGGCCCTTTTTGCATGTCCCACCACCCGACCGGAGGGGCCCAGCAACCCCAGCCAGATGGCCCTCGGAAGACTCCGCACAAGGCCGTCGGCGGAGCGCACGGGAATACGACCATCGAGGATCGTGAGCGCACACCCGGCCGTTACTGCTCCACCGTCGGGAGGCAGACCGTTCGGGTGCAGTCGAGGCCACGATGAGATGGCGGCGTGATGCCGGGTAGCCGTTGTACATGAACACACACGCCCTCGACACCTTCACGCAAACCACGAAGCCCTCCCGCCTGGACACCGCGTCGGCGTGGTGGCTGACGACCCTGGACCGTATGGAAAGGTCGGTGGTCGCGGATCCGGCAATCCGAGTTCTCCAGCGGGGAGTCCGCTCGATCCCGCTGGGCGACGTGCGCGACCTGCTGCGCGGCAGACCGCTGGGCCATCCCGTGCATCCCCTTCTCGTACAAGTACCAATCGGTTGCTGGCTGTCGGCGGCCGTACTGGACATCGTTCCGGGAGGGGGACGTGCGCCTATGACCCTCACGGCCGTCGGTTTGGCCGGGGTCGTCCCGGCAGCGGTCGCGGGCTGGGCCGACTGGGCCGACCTGCCACCTGAGCAGGCCCGGGTCGGACTGGCCCATGCGGTCTCGAACGTGGCTGCGGTGGCGTTCTACACGGCGTCCCTGACAGCGCGGCTCCGCCGTCACCCGACGAAGGGCAGGCTGTGGTCGTTCGGCGGCTTGGCCGCCGTCGCTGTGAGCGGTGCGCTGGGCGGTCACGTGGCCTATCGGCAGGCCGTCGGAGCAAATCCCGCGACCTAAGGGCTGTCCCGTAATCCCCGGCGGGCGCACGACGACAGCTACGGCACTCCCCCAAGCTCTTCGAGCAGGGGGACCCCCACGCCGCGTTGTCGGATCGCCCGAATACACCGGGGCGCGCGCAGACGGCGTCCCGTCATCAGGGGATCCCGGAGCCTATGGCGCGTCCGTGATCAGCTGATCACGCAACGACGCGCGGCAACTGGTTTGCATGTTCAGTCGTATCCCGTCCCGCACACCAACGTGCCGCCCCGGCACGGCGCCTGACTCCCCGTACTCCAGCCGTGGATTGTGACCTTGCTCGTCGGAGCCGGTATGGAGGCGGATGCAGGGGAGGGTGAGGCCACGCTTGATCGGGACACTCGCGACGACCTGCGCCGGCACAACGGTTCAGTGCAAGGTGGCGTTCTCGGTTGCGCGGCGGACATCCCGTTGGCCCTTGCCGCAGGTTCTGTGGTCGGCGCTCGACTGATCGCCGCCGCGTTCACTGTCGACTGCCTGCAACCCGCCGCCGGAACGCCGCCGCGAGCCCGTCCGGGCCGGTTGCACCCACGTCGTGTGCGTTGCGACCTGTCCACCCTGGACGACGAGCGCATGCCGCGTGGTCGTTGAGTGCCGGGGAGACGCGCGACTCCGGCCGTCTCAGTCGATGATCGCGCTGCGGATGAGTACCTGGAGCTGCTCGGCTGTGTGGTCGAGGGGCTGGATGCTGCGCTTGGCACGGCACAGGGCCACGGTCCCCTCGACGGCCGCGACGATGAGCGTCGCGAGCTGTGCGGCCTCTACGGGTTCGGCGCCGTGCTCCCGCAGCGAGGCGGCGAGCAGGTTCTCCCATTCCTCGAAGACCCCGGCGGCTGCCGCGACGGCGGCCGGGATCGCTTCGGTCGGTGGCTCTTCGATGGAGACGGCGAGGACGGGGCAGCCGGCGCGGAAGTCGCTCTCGACGACGATCGTGCGCCACAGGGCGAGAAACGCGCGCAGCCCGGCGACCGGGCCTGCCTGGAGCTCCTTGCGCAGGGTCCTGGCCACCAGCTCGCCCGCGTACCGGACGGCTTCCGTCGCCAGTTGCTGCTTGCCCTCCGGGAAGTAGTGGTAGGTGGAGCCGAGCGGCGCCTTGGAGTGCTTGGCCATTTCGCGGATGCTCGTGGCGTTCAGACCGCGCCGGCTGATCATGTCGGCGGCGCCGGCCACGATCCGCTCGCGCGCCTGCGGACTGGTCCTCGTCATGTGCGCAATCTCCTCGACCCCCTTGGCTATAACGACCGTCATAGCCTAGCGTGACCCCTGCCTATAACGACCGTCATAAGTCGATGTCGTCAGCGAGCGAGGAGAAGCCATGCCGATGATCCGGCTCACAGCGCCGGCCGGTTCCCTGACCGAGGAGGGCCGCAAGCGCATCCAGAGCGACCTCGGTGCGGTGCTGCTGCGCTGGGAAGGCGCGCCCGACACCGCCTTCTTCCGCGCCCAGGCGTGGAGCTACCTGATCGAGCTGCCGAAGGGGGCACAGATCACCGCGGAGGACGACGCCCCGCGCTTCCTCGTCGACGTCACCGTGCCGCAGGGCGCGCTCTCCGAGCGCCGCACGGCAGGGCTGGTCGAAGAAGCGACCCAGACCGTGCTCAAGGCCGCAGGTCTGCCCCAGGACGACGCCCTGCGCGTGTGGGTACTGGTGCACGAGCAGCCGGACGGCACCTGGGGCGCGGGCGGCTCCATCATCCGCCACGCCGACCTGGTCGCCCTGGCACAGAAGGACAAGGGGCAGAAGTCCGATGCGTGAACTGACCTACGTCGCCCGGCACACCGTCGAGTGGCGCGAGACGCCCGACCCGAAGCTCCAGTCCGGCCAGGACGCGATCGTGGCACCGGTGGCCGCCACCCCGTGCGACGTGGACTCCGCGATCCTGGCCGGACACGGCTTCGTCGAACCGCCGTTCCCCATCGGCCACGAGTGCGTGGCCCAGGTCGTCGACGTCGGCGACGCCGTCACCGGTGTGACCCCCGGCGACCTGGTGGTCGTCCCTTGGTCCATCAGCTGCGGCGCCTGCGAGCACTGTCGCGCCGGCCTCACTGCTCACTGCACCTCCGTGCCGCACATGGCGATGTACGGCGCTCCGATCGGCGGAAGCTGGGGCGGGCTCTTCTCCGACCTGGTCCACGTGCCCTGGGCGGACGCCATGCTGGTCCCGCTGCCGCCAGGCCTGGACCCCATCGCCATGGCCTCGGCCAGCGACAACTGGTCCCTGTCCTGGCGTTTGGTCGCCCCGCACCTGAAGGCCCGTCCCGGGGCCCGCGTCCTGGTCGTCGCCCGGGGCAGCATCGGCCTGTACGTGTGCGACATCGCCCGCGCGCTCGGCGCCCGCGACGTCCTGTACGTCGACCCCGACGGCGAGCACCGCAAGATCGCGGAGGGATTCGGCGCACGCACCGCCGAGGCCATCGAGCCGATCCACCACGGCTTTGACGTAGCAGTAGAGGCCACCGGCCGCGTAGACCAGCTTTCCCTCGCTCTCAAGTCCCTTGCCCCTGAAGGCTTCTGCGAGTCCGCAGGCAACCACTTCCGACCCGGTGAGCTGCCCCTGCTCGACATGTACCTCACAGGCGTCAACCTGCGCGTCGCCCGCGACAACGTGCGAAGCCACATCCCCGACGCCCTGGCCCTCGCCGGCTCGGGCCTGGTGACGCCCGAGCGGGTCGTCTCCCATGTCATCGACTGGGAGGACCTGCCCGACGCGTTGCCGGAGCGACGCCTCAAGCCCGTCTTCGTACGCGACAGATCGTGATCCTGCTGGTCCGAGCCGCTGCGCGTATAGCTGCGGCCACCGTCGATCATCGTCAGTCGTGTGGACCTACGAAGCGATGATGGCCGCAGGTCGCAGGTTGGATCCCGCGCGATGGCGGGAGGCGTTCGAGGTGGTGAGGACTTTCGGTCGGGGGGTTCGGGTCAGTCTGCAAGGATGGCTCCATGGACGTGCGGAGCAGGAACCATGTGAGGGTGACCGGCCGGACGGGCGGCCCCGTCGTGGTGCTCGCGCACGGATTCGGGTGCGACCAGAACATGTGGCGGCTGGTGGTCCCGCTGCTGGAGCGCGATTTCACGGTGGTGGTTTTCGACCACGTGGGGGCAGGGCGCTCCGATCTGGCGTCGTGGAGCGAGCAGCGCTACTCCACCATCGATGGCTACGCCGAGGACGTGCTGGAGATCTGTCACGAGCTCGAGTTGGGTCCCGTGACGTTTGTCGGACACTCGGTGAGCGCAATGATGGGTGTGGTGGCTTCGGCACAGGAGCCGGGTGCGTTCAGCGGTCTGCTTCTGCTCGCCCCTTCTCCTTGTTTCATCGACGACCCGGTATCCGGCTATCGGGGCGGGTTCAGCGCTGAGGACATAGAGGAGCTTCTGGAGTCGCTGGATGCGAACTATCTGGGCTGGTCGCGTGCCATGGCTCCGGTGATCGCGGGTAATCCCGAGCGTCCGGAACTGGGCGAGGAGCTGACCAACAGCTTCTGCCGCACCGATCCGGAGATCGCCCGAGTCTTCGCCCGGGTCACCTTCTTGTCCGACAATCGCGAGGCCCTTGCCCACGTGCGTGTTCCGACCCTGGTGGCGCGGTGCTCCAAGGACGCGATCGCACCACTTGAGGTGGGGGTCTTCGTGCAGACGCGGATTCCCGGCAGCAGGCTGATCACACTCAATGCCACAGGGCACTGTCCGCAGCTCGCCGCCCCCGAGGAGACCGCCGTTGCGATCGCGGCCTTTGTCAGAGCCGGCCTTTGATGTGCACGACCGACGACCACGAGAAGAGCGAGAGTTCCCCCCCGGACTCTCCGCCGGTCTCTCCGCCAGGTGACGACCAGGCCATGTTCTCCGCACTGCTGGAGGACAGCGCGGAGGACTTGTACGAACACGCGCCATGCGGCTACCTCTCCACGACGCTGGACGGCCGCATCGCGAAGATCAACCACACTCTGCTGAATTGGCTCGGCTACGAAAGCAGCGACCTGGTGGGCCGGAGGGATTTCTCCGATCTGCTCACCGTGGGCGGCCGGCTCTACCACGAGACCCACTTCGGCCCACTGCTGCGCATGCAGGGCGAGATCAGCGGCATCGCCCTGGAACTAAGAACCGCAGACGGCGGCCGGCTGCCGGTGCTGGTGACCTCCATCATTCGCAACGGCAATGACGGACAGCCGCTGCTGATCCGCACCACTGTTTTCGACGCCCGGGACCGGCGTACGTACGAAGCCGAGCTCTTGCGCGCCCGTCAGGAATCGGACCGGGAACGCGAACGTCTGAAGCGCCTGAACGCCACACTCCAGAAAACGCTGCTGCCCCCCACACTGGTGGACGTGCCCGGCCTGGATGTCGCCGCTTACTACCACGTCGCATCCGCCGACGAGGTCGGCGGTGACTTCTACGACCTGTTCCCCCTCGCCTCCGGCACCTGGGGATTCTTCCTGGGCGACGTCTGCGGCAAGGGTGCCGCCGCCGCGGCCGTCACCTCCCTCGCGCGCTACACCCTGCGCGCCGCTGCCGTGTACGACCCCGAGCCCGCGGCTGTGCTCGCCAACCTCAACACCGTCTTGAATCACGAGTACAACGGCCAGGACCCGCGTTTTTGCACCGTCATCTTCGGCCTGCTCACCCCGGACGGAGACGAGGGCGGCTTCCAGGTCACCCTGGCCAGCGGCGGCCATCCGCCGGCCCTGCTGATGCGTTCCGACGGCCATGCCGACTATCTGCCGACTCCCGGCGGCCAGCTGATCGGCGTCCTGCCCGACGCCGACATCGCCACCACCAGCGTCCGCCTCGACCCCGGCGACACGCTGTTCCTGCACACCGACGGTCTCACCGAAGCCCACTCCGTCGGCGCCGCCGGCCGCTACGGCGACGAAGCCCTGCTGGAGTTCGCCCAGGAGCTGGCACCCACCACCGCCCGCGACGCCGTGGCCGCAATCCGGGACCTGCTCGACAGCTTCGGCACCGGCGTGGACGACGACACCGCGGTCCTGGCCTTCAACGTGCCCCGACACAGCAGTGAAGAGCAGATGTGACCCACGAACTGGCCGTACACACCCGCACCACGCCAGCGGGCCCGGTGATCGAACTGGTCGGCGCCTTGGACCATCACAGCGCGCCGGACGTCCGCACACTGCTCCCCCGCCTCGCCCTCTCCCCCGGTCAGCAACTCGTCATCGACCTGGACCGGCTCACGTTCTGCGATTCCACCGGCATCACGCTTCTCATCGCCGCCCGCAACCACGCGCTGGCAGCCGACGCGTCCGTCGTTCTGACCGCGGTACCGGACGGCGTCATCCGAACCTTTCGCATGGTGGGTCTGGAACAGGTCTTCTCCGTCCAGCCCACGTCGCAGGCGGCTGCGGCAGCGTGGACTCAACCACCGCCTCCTCCTGAATGAACGCGGGGCAGCCCGCCCGAACTCAAGCAAGGACGCCGCCGCCGGCTCGCCCTGGTCCGACCTGGGGAGCGCTATCAGCTCCCGGATCTGCCTGACGGTCTGGGCCCCTGCGCGATCAGGACGCCGCTGAGGAGGAGTGGTGATGTCAGGCCGATCGCGGTCGCCGCTGTCTTGACCGGCGCGTCTTGGTCAGGTGGCGGACCGCAGCGGCGGAGCCTGCCATGTCATCCCCGGAGGCTGGAGCAGGGACGAGGGCTCGGGGCCGGGGTCATCGGTGTCGACGACTCCGGCGGCCGTGTGGTCGAAGTCGGCGGGCCAGCGGGTGTGCTCGCTGGCCAGGGCGCCGGTCAGGCGTGCTTCGACAAGGTTGGCGGTGCTCAAGTCGGTGCCGCGCAAGTCGGCCATGCGGAGGTCGGCGCGGTGGAAGACCGCGCCGTGGGCGTCGGCCTTGCGCAGGTTTGCCTCGCGCAGGTCGGTCTCGGTGAAGTCGGCGTCACGCAAGTCGGTTTCGACCAGCTTCGCGGCCCGTAGGTCGGCCAGAATACAGCGAGCCCGGCGGAGAATCGCAGTCGTGAGGTCGGCGTGCCGCAGGTTGACCGAGACCAGGGACGCCTGGGTCAGATTGGCGTGGTACAGGCCCGCGGCCTCCATGCAAGCGCGGTCGAAGTTGACCGCGGGGAACCAGAGCCCGTCGCAGTCGGCCCGGCGCAAGTCGGTGATGCTGAGATTGACCCAGGACTGCTCCCTATGCTGGCACAGCACGCCGAGCGCGGTCAGCGCCACCTGGGCGTCGGCGGCGCGAGTCTCCAGGGGTGCGATGTCGTTGATGGGCACGTCTGCAGCCGGTGATTCCGGCCCGGCGGGTGGCCAGGGCAGGTGTGTCCGCAGATACGCGGCCTGGATGGAGATGATGGCCTCCCGGTCGCGGGCGGACTGCTCCGCGATCCGCCACAGCGCGTGCAACCCGCCGATGCGCACATCCAGCTTGTCGCTGCCGAGTTGGTCGACGGCCCGGCTGAATCGGTCGGTGACGTAGCCCTCTTGGGTGGCCCGCAAACCGTCCTGACTCACCCGCAGTTGCCGCCAGGTGGCGTACGCGCCGAAGAGCACGACCAGGCCACCGACCACCTGCAGAAGCGTCGTACGGACATCGTTCACCGCCTTCAGTCGATCCTGTGCGGCGACGCTCGCCCCGGCGAGATCGTGGTCGACCACCACACCCGGCAGTACGACGAACACCGTGCCCAGAATGACCAGCCCCGCCACCGCGGCCAGCAGACCTGCGGCTGCACGAGGCCTGACCAGCCCGTCGTGCCATGCCCGCCGCCCACGGTCCGTTTCCCCGATCTCCATGGACATGAGAGCTTAGGCACCGCTCAGAAGACGATCAAGAGTGCCATGGCACTGGCCCCTGACATGAGAACGGCCGTAGGGGTCGGGTGAGTTGTGAGGTTCACCTGGGCTCGTGCGGCCTGTTCCCATCCTGCCCTGTCCGGGGTCCCGCGTGCACACTTCGGCGAGTCACTCGAAGAACTCGCGCCCCGGTGGCAGGCCGCGCGGGAGTCGGCGCTTCACGAGCGGCGTGGCGGAGACCGGACGCGGGTGGCCGGCGCCGGGCCCGAGCAGCGCCTGGTATTCGTCGACCGGCTTCTGGTCACGCTGGTCCACCTGCGGCGTGGGATCCCGCACGCCGCTCTGGCCGAGTTGTACGCAGTGGACCGCTCCACCGTCTCCGGAGCGATCCGCGAGGTCCGCCCGCTGCCGGCGGCCTGCGGCTTCACCGTCCCGGACCGGCCGGGGGTGCGGTTGCGGATGCCGGAGGACCTGTTCGCCTGCGCCGGCGCGGAGGGCGTTGACCTGCGCATCGACGGCACCGAAGTTCGGGTCCGCCGCCCCGTGCCCCACCGCCTCGGCCGCAAGGCGTTCGTCTCCGGCAAGAAGAAGCGGAACACCATCAAGACCACCACCTTCAGTGACCCGCAGGGTCGCACCGCTGTTCAGCGGCGTGGTCCGGCCGGGCCGCATGCACGACCAAACCGCCGTGCGCACCGAGGGCATCGCCGAGCAGTTCCACCGACACCCCAAGGTCAAGGCCGAGGTCGACGAGGGCTACCGGGGCCTGGCCAATGAGTTCCCCGGCCAGGTCAGCGCTTCGCCGAAGAAGCGGAAGGACGACGCGCCGCTGGGCGAGCACCACGCCTGGCGCGAGCAACGACGCCGCCATTCCTCCGCGCGGATCTGCGTGGAGCACACCAATGCCGAGCACAAGCAGTGGCGGCCCCTGCAGCGGTTCACCTGCCGCCGCGAGAAGTTGCCGATAGATGTGCCGCAGCTGCCCTCGAACATCGCATATCCGGGGTGCAGGCCCTCCAGGTGGCTGAACGATGCCAGCAGCCACCGGATACTCGCCTCCTCCGCGTGGCGCTTGCGCTGTGCGTCGGCTCCCAGGGCCCCGGCTCGCAGCTCACTGTCGGCGAGTGGTCCGGAGCATGCGGTAGCCACCCCACTGGATCGACGCCTGCCTCGGAGCGGCTCGATGCCTCGCCTTGAAAAACAATTAGCGACTATGCTAAGTATTGCCAGGTGCACGGAGCCCCTGACAGCGCGCACTCGGCCGCCTACGACCGGGTCTTCGCCGCCCTTGCCCACCCGACCCGTCGACAGATCTTGATCACCCTCCACTTCGAGGGAGGGTCGATGGGGGCGGGTGATATTGCGCGGATGTTCGAGCATGCCTGGCCGACGACCAGCCGACACCTGCAGGTGATGGAAGACGCAGGCCTGGTGACGCACGAACGCCACGGACGGACTCGGATCTACCGCATGAACCGACAACGAGTCGCGCTGGTCTCCGATTGGCTCGGCCTCATCCGCGGGACGGGTTCGTAACAACCGACACCTTAAGGAAACGCCATGACCAGCGACGATCCACTCCTCAATTCGCCTTCCGAGAGTCATGACGCCGACGAACCGATCCTGTTCCGCCTCAATGTCGAGGTGGCGAACCTTGACCAGGCGGTCATGTTCTATTCGACGCTGCTCGGCGTGACTGGCCGCAGGCAAGCCGGCGCGCGGTGCTACTTCACCTGCGGTGCGGTCACGCTCCAGGTCCTGGACGTCTCTGGCCATGGCACCGTCAAGCGGTTGCCGAAATCGCTGTACTTCACCGTCCGGAGCCTTGACGAGGTGTTCGGTCGCGCCCGGGAACTGGGGTGTTTGTCGGACGAGCAAGTGCACGGTGTATCTGGAGGCGAGATCGCCGTGCGGCCGTGGGGTGAGCGGTCCTTCTACGTCGATGACCCATGGGGCAACCCGCTGTGTTTCGTCGAAGCCGGAACGGTCTACGAGGGATAGCCAGTGGGTCGGCAGTCACGGCCCTGTCGAGACGGATTCGCCCGCTCCTGTCGAAGCCCTGACAAACCCCGTCTGCGAGCGGCCACAGAGACCTCTTGTCGTTCCAGGTCGCGCCAGCGCACGTTTGTTCCGTCTACGTGACGCGCCGTCCGGGAACTGTGGCGGACGGCGTGAGCACGTCACCCTGGGCGGTGGCAGAACGAGTACGCGCGCGTGAGATCGCAGCTGATCGACGCCCGGTCATGGCTGACCGTCTACCAACTACCGCCGCGCGCTCTCGAGTTCAACCCGGTCGAAGGCATCTGGTCGCACCTGAAACGGTCCCTGGCCGACCTCACCAGACACAGCCTTCACCGCCCTGGTGAAAACCCGGCTCAAACGGATTCAGTACCGACCCGGCCTCATCGACGGCCTCACGTCCATGCTGACGCGGCCATCAACAGGCTCAAGCTACTGGCCACCGCGGAGGTGGATTCGCACGCGGCGAACAGGAGCGAAACGCTTGACCCTCACGTGGCGTCAGGCCGCATAGTCGGTGCCGTGGAAGAGCACCTGCCCGTGGGGCGTGTGGCCGAACTGGCCTGCGTGAGCGTACGCACGCTGCATCACTACGACGAGATCGGCCTCGTGCGTCCCTCCGCGCGGACCGCGGCCGGGTACCGGGCCTACTCCGCAGGCGACGTGGAGCGACTGCGAGAGGTGCTCGCCTACCGGCGGCTGGGCTTCGGATTGCGCGAGATCGCGGATCTGGTCGGCGACCCGGCCACCGACGCGGTCGCGCACCTACGCCGACTGCGCGGCCTGCTGCTGGAACAGCGCGACCGCGCCGCTGCCACGGTGACGGCCATAGACAGAGAACTGGAGGCACGGGCCATGGGGGTCAGGACGACGCCAGAGGAACAACTGAAAGTGTTCGGCGCGCAGTTGTACGACACCATCGGGTCCGCCTACCCAGCAACGCGGCGCACCGAGCCGCGGATCGCCGCGAAGGTCTGGGATGCGCTGGGGGACGCGAGGACGGTACTGAACGTCGGGGCCGGCACCGGCTCCTACGAGCCCTCCGACCGCGAGGTCACGGCGGTGGAACCTTCGGCGGTCATGCGGGCGCAGCGCCCCGCGGGCGCGGCGCCGTGCGTGGATGCCGCTGCGGAGAGCCTCCCGTTCGAGGACCAGACCTTCGACGCCGCGATGGCCTTCAGCACCGTTCATCACTGGCAGGACCCGATCGCCGGGCTGCGCGAGATGCGGCGCGTGGCCCGCCGCGTGGTGGTGTTCACGTACGACGCCAGTGCCCCCGGCTGGCTTCAGAGGTTCTGGCTCACCCGCGACTACCTGCCGGAATTCGCCGGTCTTCTCGTCGACTGGCCTTCACTGGCCGACCTGACCCACGCGATCGGGGGTCGCGCGGAGCCGGTGCTTGTCCCGTGGGACTGCGCTGACGGCTTCTTCGAGGCCCACTGGCGGCGGCCCGAGGCGTACCTGGAGGAACATGTGCGCCGCGCGGTATCGGTTTGGACCAGAGTCGGGCCGGAGGCCGAGCAGCGGACAGTGGACAGACTCCGCGACGACCTTTCCTCAGGGCGGTGGGCCGAGCGCAACCGCGACCTCGTCGCCCTCGACGCGGCAGAGCTCGGCCTCCGCCTGCTCGTCGCCTGAACCAGTGCTCTCGCCACGCCACGTACTCGCCACCCTGCGGGGTCAGCTCTCCAGCGCTTGGGACACGGTGGGGTAGCAGGGAATGAGCTCGTCGATACCGACGAGTTGCATCACGCGCAGCACGGACTGCTGTGCGCCGGCCAGACGGATCCAGCCCTGAGCGTCGGTAGCCGCGCGATGAGCACCGATGAGAGCGTTGATGCCGCTGGAGTCCATGAAAGTCACCCCCGTGAGGTCTGCCACGGTCCGCGGGGGCGCGTCGTCGGCCGCCTGGTTCAGCGCCTCTCCGAGACGGTCACGTACGAGGTGATCCAGCTCGCCGCACACCGTGACGACCCGCACACCGCCGACGGTGGAGTGGTTGACGGAGAAATGGCCGGACTGTGCCGGCTGTACGTCTGTCACCGTGTCCTCGAATGCGCTCGCTGGGCCGCTGAGGACGGAGCGTGTGCCCCACCCAGTCCCGATGCTACGGGGCGGCATGCCCGGACAGCGGATGGGTGTGAGTAGGGGCGGCATTGTCTGTGCCGCCCTGGGTACATGTGCAGACAACAGGAACGAAGGTGGACAAAATGGAGTCGTCTGGTAGGGACCGTGCGGGGCCGCCGAGCACTCACCCCACAGCCACCGCTGTCCCCTTGGCCGGCGGCAACTCCTGCATCGCCGAAGCACGTCACCTCGCGGCGGACTTCCTCACCCGTGTCCAGGCAGATCAGGACGTCGTGGTCTCCGCACGCGTGATGGACCTGACGCAACTGGTGGTCAGCGAACTGGTCACCAACGCCCGCAAGTACGCCCCAGGACCCATCCACATGGAATTGCGCATCGCGGAAGCCACGGTGGAAGTGACCGTGCGGGACAGCCGCCGCACCCGGCCGGTCGCCTGCGCCGTCGATCCACACCGAATCGGTCGGCACGGCCTGGAGATCGTGTCGGCCGTCGCCCGAAAGTTCCAGGTCCACGTGGAACCGTCCGGCAAACGCGTCACCGCGCACATCTCTCTGGCCGACGACTCCAGGTCAGGACAAGGCTGATGCCCTCAGGGCCGGGGCGTTCAGGGTGGACCCGCGGCCGTTGGCCGCTCCTTCCGGAAGACGACTGACGCAAGGCGCCTGACCTGCGCGCGATGACACTCTGGGGTTTCGCTGAGGAGCTCGCGTCAATACGGTGGCCTGATGACGTCGATCAAGAAGTTCCAAGTCACCTTCGACTGCGCAGAACCTGAGCGCCTGGCTCGTTTCTGGTGTGAGGTGTTGGGGTATGTCGTGCCGCCGCCACCGGCGGAGTTTGCCACTTGGGACGAGTTCAAGCGCTCGCAGCCACCTGAGCAGCAGGACGCGTGGTTTGCCTGCATCGACCCTTCAGGCGTCGGCCCGCGACTGTACTTTCAGCGCGTCCCAGAAGGGAAGGCCGCCAAGAACCGGCTGCATCTTGACGTGCGGGTCGGCACCGGACTCGTGGGTAAGGAGCGCCTCGCCGCGCTTGAGGCCGAGTGCGCACGACTGGTCCCGCTCGGCGCTGTACACGTGCGAACGCTGTATGACGGCAATGATTCGTGCATCCCGATGCAGGACATCGAGGGCAACGAGTTCTGTATCGACTGAGGGGCCGCAGGCGAACTCCGTTCGGCGAAAAGCGACTTCAGAGGTCATGGAGATCGGTGTTGGCGCGTGCCACGACTCGCAGGAAGCGGCACCAAGCTGCTACACGGGGCCGTCCGAGCTCATGAAGGTCTGGAGCGGGGAGCAGCCCTGGCGAACTGGTCCGCGAACTCGGCATCACCACGAGTCTCTCCTGCCGGTCATGGCCGACCTGGGCGTATCCACCGATGTACTTGTTTGACCCGAGCCGAGCACGGTCACCCAGAGGGTGGGTCCCGGCACCATCCGGACCCGGCGCTGATCGTTGGGACAGCAGCGACCAGCGTCGCCTCTGCATCCGGGATCTTGGCCTGCGCGAAAACAGTGTGCGGGGTAGAGCTGGATCGACGCCTTCAGCTTCTGGGCAAGAGGGTTCCGAGCGGGCCGAGGTCGAGATTGAGATCTTCCGGACGCACTCCGTGCTGCTCGCAGAGTTCCGCCATCCGCTGGTCGAGCAACATGAGCGTGGTCCCGATCTCGTCGACCTGCTCATCACTGAGGTCACCCTGCTCAACACGGCGAATCGCCTGGCGCTCCATCAGCTGCCTGAGGAGTTCGACCACGGTGAGTACCAGGGCGACCAGGTCGCGCCCCATCTGGTCGGAGTCCAGGTCGAGTCGAGAGCCGCTCACAGCGGGCCGCCGTCCGCCCAAGGAGCCGGGATGCGCTCGTTGACGGACGACAGCAGCGCTTGAAGGGAGAGCCGCACCAGCGGAACGTCAGCGATGGCGATGACCAGATCCCCGCTGATCACCACGCCGGTGGCCAGGACACGGTCCAACAGATCGACGAGAGGTACCCCGATGGGACCGCTCAGGGGCCCGGGAGCGTCCCAGGGCACCACGTCGTGCGTCATGGTCTACACCTCGCCAACAAATGAGTAGGGCACCCACGGCCCGGACAGCTCGATGTCCGCCCCGGAGCGTTCCCGCAGTGTCCGTGTCAGCAGGGCCAGTTCCTCAGCGCGGTGTTCGGCCACCAGATACGTCGCGTTGAGGACCTGGACCCGGATTTCCCCGGCAGGCTGGGCGTGCGGCCGCAACCTACGGGACGCGGCCGCGAGGCCCCGGACTTCGGTATCCACCGCTTCCGCGGTCTTCAGGGCCTCGTCCTGGATCCGCTCGCGGCGCTCCTGCGCACCTCGTTTGCGGTTCAGGTAGGCGAGGCCGGCTCCAGGCTCCGGGCGAGACCGCTCAGCCGGCGTTACGTGCCGGACCGGCGCCTGTGCCGTGTCGTCTCGCGGGCAGGGCGGCGCGTAGACCTTCACACCCCATTCGGCGTGGTGTGCAATGCGCTTGAGCGCGGCATCGAATCGATCCGCCTCTTTGGCCAGGGCCTCTCGCGCCCTCTCCTCACCGTGGTAGAGAGTGGCCATCGGCAGGGGAACTGTTGGGCAGCAGGCCGCGACCGCGGCGACGACATCGTGGTGGGCGCGTGCGTATCGTTCAAGTTCCCGCTGGTCGGACAGCCGCGCCTGCCAGACTTCGTCAGTGAAGTCACTCGCCCGAACGGTCTGGACGATCGCCGTCAGTGCCCCCAGCGACAGTGAGCTCACAGGCGCCTCGTCGGTGACACCTGGTAGCCCGACCACGGCCGAAAGATCCGGGTTCGCGCAGACAGCGAATACGTAGATGGTGTTGGCGCCCAAAGGCTCAGGACCGCGCTCCGTCATGTGCCTCGGTTCTCCTTGTTCCTCGCTGACTCGGGGTATTGCCCTGTGGGCCGTCGTTGAGGCTATTTCTCCGCCGTATCGGATTCGAGTGATTTTTCCGGCGCCTTGGATTCTAGCGCTTTCAGCCGCTCGCGGAGTTCACGGTTCTCGTCCTGCAAGGCGTTGCGTGAAGCGCTTGAGCTGAGCGCCGGGTCGTTTTCCCACCAGTCGATTCCCGCCTTCTTCGCGGTATCCACGGATGCCACGAACAAGCGAAGCCGAATGGTGAGGAGTTCGATGTCGAGGAGATCGACCTTGATGTCCCCGGCGATCACAATTCCTTTGTCCAGAACGCGTTCGAGAATGTCGGCGAGGTTAGTGGTCTGAGGGCCGGAGACGGGGTACGAGCCCTGCCGGAAGTCGATGTCACTCACGGCGTCGCCTCTGTCCTCTTCTCTTCTTGGGAGCGTCTTCCTCGTCCTCCGCCCCCTCTTCGTCCTCGTCCTCGTATGCGTCCTCCGCCCTCTCTTCACCCTCGTCTTCGTATGCGTCCTCTTCGTCCTCGTACGAGCCCTCCGCCCCCTCATCGCCTTCGTCTTCGTCCTCGTCCTCATATGCGGAGTCGGCGCCTTCCTCGGCATCGCCCTGAGGCTCTTCGCCCTCCGACTCCTCCTGCTCAGCCTCTTCCTCTTCTAGGGCGTCCTCGTGGGATACGACGACTTCACCGTCACGGATTTCACCCCGCCAGCCCTCGGGTTCTTCATTGGTGAGGGTCACGTATCGCTGGAAGTTCTTGAAGTCCAGTCGCATGCGACGCCCTTGCGCCCGCCAGATGTTGCCCGTCTTCTCGAAGAACCCCGACGGGTAGTACTCCACTACCAGGACGACTCGAGTCAGGGTCGGCGCCAACTCGTGGAAGCTCACCGCGCCGCGAGTGGTCCCCTTGGCTCCCTCGGAGGTCCACACGATGCGGTCGTCAGGAATCTGTTCCTGGACAGTCGCTTTGAAGCTGCGTGATGAAGGGCCGACTTTGACCTTCCAGTCACTCCCTGTCTCATCACTCTTCGAAACGTCGCGAACGCCCTTCGCGAAGCTGCTGAACTTGTCGTACTGCGTCCAGTAGTCGTAGGTGTCTCGGAGCGGCACTCCGACATCGAGAACCTCGATGATGTTCATGACCTTGCCGCCGCTGGCCTTCCGCTTCCCCTTCCCGCCCCCAAAAGCGCTCTTGGCCTTTTCCACGACGTTGTCCTTGACACCCTTGGCCTTCTCCGACACGAAGGCCTTCACGGGTGAGTCGCCTTGGAGGATGCGGGACCCGATCGCGGGAAGCGAGCCACCGTTCTGGGCCGCATCGGTGAGCTGCCCGGCGACGTCCGTCAGTTTGTCGCCGGCCTTCTCGGCAAGATTCTCCACCTGCGCGGACACGAACTTGGCCAGCTCTTCGCGAATCCGGTCCATACCCGACGTTTCCTCTGCCGGTTCGTCCTTTTCCGTCTTGGTCATCGCTGCCTACTTCCCGCGATCGGCGCGCTTGGATGCCGCTCGCTTGGAAGACGTCGTCTTTTTCGCTGCGGTCTTCTTGGCAGGAGCAGTCTTCTTCGCCGCAGTCTTCCTGGCCGCGGTCTTCTTGGCAGGAGCTGTCTTCTTCGCCGCGGTCTTCTTCGCCACCGACTTCTTCGCCGTCCCGCTGGCTGCGGTCTTCTTGCTGGGCGCCGACTTCTTCGCCGCCGTCTTGCTGGGGGTGGTCTTCTTCGCCGGTGCAGTCTTCTTGGCTGCCCGAGGCTTCCGTCCGCCGGCGGGAGCGGCCTTCTTGCGTGCCGCGGGTGCGGGTGCCTTGCGGGACCGGTCGGGTCGCGAACCGCGGCGCCTCCGCGGCTTCGCTTCCGGTTCCTCTTCAGGTTCTTCTTCCAGTTCTTCTTCCGGTTCTTCCTCTTCCTCCTCCTCGTATTCGTCCTCCGGCTCTTCCTCTTCGTACTCGGCCTCTGGCTCTTCTTCCTCCTCCTCGTACTCCGCTTCCTCCTCTTCCGGGGCGTACTCCTCCTCGTCCTCCTCCCCCTCATCCGCCTGCTCCAGCAGGCGGGCCGTACGGTCGCTGAGGGTGTCGGCAAGCGTGCTCATGCCTCGGTCAGCAGCGGCGGTCATTGCCTTGCGGCCCGCCTCCAGCACTTCCCCGCGCAATTGCTCCTGCAACTCGGCGACCTGCGGGATCTCCCCCAGTCTGCGCATCCCTTCGGCGGCGAGCTGGCGTGGTTCAAGGCCGAATCGCCGACCCGCCAAGTAGGTCGCAATGGACAAGGCCAGCCGACCCTTCTTGGTACGGCCCAGCACGTAGCCGCCCACTACCGCAGCCGCGAGAGCCACCTTTTCCGTGTCATCCATGATCTCGTCACCTTCGATCGCTAGGCGTGGAGCAGGTCTGTGCGGCATGCAGCCGGTCGAGCAGCCGTTCCTCTTCTCGTTCGAACTCCTCCAGGCTGATGTCTCCGTCTTCAAGCTCCCGGTTCAGCAGAGCCAGTTGGGCACGCAGCACTCCTGGGTCGTGCAGTTCACGCTCGGCGGCGTCATTGAGCTTCTCGGCCACCCAGACAACGCCGCGGACCGGCGCGATGGGGAGGGTGAGCAGGCCGGTGATGAGTCCCATCTCAGACTCCAATGGCTCGGACGGGAGTTCCTTCGGCGGAGACGAAGCTGTAACAAGGCAGCGGACCCGTAAGGCGCAGCTCCACACGGTCGCGATGCGTACGGCCGAAACGCTCTGCCGCGCTTCGGAAGGCATCGCTGTCGCCGCGATTGACGAGGAAGGACGCGTTGAGCACGCATCCCTGGACTTCGGGCCCCGAGGCCACCGCGCGGGCCCTGGGCGTGAGCTCGCGCAGAACTCGCCGACCGGCTTCGGCGGCCCTGCTCTCCAGAGCAGCCGAGACGGCCTCGCCCAGTCGCAGGCTGGCTTCGTATCCGGGTCGTCGACGCACTTCGTCCCGTAGCCGGCGGACGGTCTTGTCCTCCGCGACAAGGCTTGCCAGCGCGTCCTTGGCCGGGAGCGCCTTGATGTTGACCTCGACCCCGTCGGAGAGGTGTTCCAGTGCGGCCACGTGGTCCGCCTCGCGGGCCTTCAACTGGCCGCGCACCGCCTCCTCGTCGGACGCGACCATGCCGAACCGCATCGGCAGTACCGACCCCTGCTCCGACAGGCTCAACAGCAAGTCCTGGTGAGCGAGCAGATCGCGCCGTCTGGCGCGGAGCTTGGGCGGAGCCTCACTCACAACAGCGGCGACCCGTCCCTGCCGGATCGCCCGCAGTGGGGCGGCCGGACTGCCCACACCTGTGGCGTCCACCGGCAGCGGCCTTCCCGCGCGGATGATCGCGTAGACGTACACACCATCGCCGGTCACGGCTCACGCCTCCACGGATCGTCGTCGGCTGCTACCGCCGCGGGCCGGAGCACGGCGCTTCCTCGGCCGTTCCTGCTGCTCTTCCTCGTCCTCATCAGGCTCGTCGGAGTCGTCTTCACCGCCGCCGACCACCTTGCGAACGGTGTCCCCCACGCTTTCCGCGGCCTTGCGAACCTTGCGCTTACCGATGGACTTGGCAGCACCACCGCTGAGCAGCTCGGGAATGGTGGTGCTGCTGGAGTCACGCTCCAGGTCAAGCCGGTTGCACGCTTCCGCGAATCGCAGGTACGTGTCGACACTCGCCACCACTATGCGCGCGTCTATCTTGAGGATCTCGATGCCGACCAGGGACACCCGGACGAACACGTCGATCACCATGCCCCGGTCAAGAATGAGTTCGAGCACGTCGTACAACGTGCCGGCGCGCGGTGGGCACGCCACTACCTCGTCGGAGTAGGTGGTCGCAGGCATGGGCATCCTTCCGGTTGTCGGGCAGACCTCAGTCACTGGTCACTCGTCGGCGGACCCCCGCCGATAGCGGCGGACCCGGCGGTACTCCATGAGTTCGCCGTCCTGGTCGAGCCGCACCTCGTACGAAGCGAGAAGGCTCGTCGTGTCCGGAATCCGCGGCAGCTCAAGGACGTCAACGACGACACACCAACCGTCGTCCTCACGCCCCACTGCCGATACGCCCTCCGTCGGATGGCCGATCAGACCTTCCAGGCTCCGGCAGGCAGCACGCGCAGCATGTTCCGCTCCACGCACGGACGGTGTGCGGCGAGCTTTTGTCGTCGAGGATTTCCTGGGGCGCGGCCGACGCTCTTCTGCCATGAATCAAGTCTGGTGTGTATCCAGTTCGACGCACCTTGAGTGGGCCAGTCGAGCGTTGCTCCCGGCAGCATCGTGGTCGTTTGCGCCGACGTCCTGGCTCGGCGGGTCAGGACCAGATCGGGCGAGGATCACACTCGCCGAGGTGCCGACGCACACTGGGCGGGATCTGCCATGCGGGCGGCCGTCGGCCACGTCGTAAACGGCGTTCGCGACACGGATGAACGCCGTCACATACCCGGACGCCGACCAAAACGCCAGCGCGATGCCAGCGATCGAGCCGATGCCGGAATCGTGCCGCACGTCCCGCCAGAGCTGAAGCTGTCGGGCACCCGGTCTACTCGTCGTCCACCGCACCGCCGACGACCTTCTTGACCTTGTCCTTGGCCTGCTCGCCCTTGGCCTGTGCCTTCTCGTCCGCAGCCACAATCACTCACTCCCTCTCCCCCTTGAGAAAGGTTTCATCTCCCGCACTCCATTGCGCGGGTACACGGAGGTGAATAGATGCTCCGTATTTCTTGAGAGTGAGTGTGTGGAATCCGGAATGCAGGGCACCCGACGTTCCGAGGAAACGTCACCGAATTTGGATGACGCTTGTACGACTCCGCAGTCTTTCTGTGGAGTGGGCGAAGAATTTCGATGAGGGAGCCGTTTTATGAGTGACAGCATCTGGGGCTACCAGCCGACCACCGGCCACATCACGGGAACCGATCTGACCGGGTACAAGGTCGAGGCGACCGACGGCAGCATCGGGAAGGTCGACAAGCACTCGGACGACGTCAGCTCCTCGTACCTC
>NZ_JBEXNW010000038.1:0-89590 GCF_040611295.1 Streptomyces sp. NPDC002935 | reverse complement strand
ACCGGCGGGTCCAGCTGCCCGCTCTCCGAGCGCGGGAAGAACTCGTACCAGGAACCGAACAACGCCCGCTCCCGCTCCACCAGCAGCGGCAACGGGAGGGAGCGGGTGAGCCGTTCACGCAGGGGATGCTCCGCGAGAGTGGCGTCCACCTCCGGAGCCCGGGCCGCCGCGAGCCGGTCGGCCGGGGACCGGGAGTCGTCGCGCAGCGCGTCCGCGGCGGCCAGCACCGCGCTCCGGCCGGCGGCCTCGGGTACGCCGGCGGCGGCCCGCTCGTGGAGCGCGGCGCCCTCCTCCAGGACGAGGCCGACATCGATCCCGGCCGGGATTTTGACGTCGGCGGAGCGCCGCCACCCGGTCACCGGGTCGCTCCACGCCTCCACCAGGTAGGTCCAGTGGCCCGCCTCCGACGGTGTGACCAGGGCGCCCCAATGGTCGGTGCCGGGGGCCAGTTCACGCATCGGCGTCCAGGGGCCGGGGCGGCCGCTCGGATCACGCAGGACGACATTGGCGCCGACCACGTCATGGCCCTCGCCGAAGACGGTGGCGGTGACCTGGAAGGTCTCGCCGACGACCGCTTTCGCGGGCCGTCTGCCGCATTCCACGACCGGCCGCACATCCACGACGGGGATACGGCCGGTGTCCGTGTTCGCGTCCATGCGTCTCGCCTCCGCGGTTGTGGGCCCGACTCGTCGTTGCCGCGAAAGGCCCTTCGTTGCGGTCCTGGGGACCGTCGTTCAGATCCGTGCCGGAACGTCCTGCAGATAGACCTCGGCGGCGTTCGCCGCCTCCCGCGCGCAGCGCTTCCCCATGAGGACGCACAGGGTGTATCCGGTGTTCTCGAAGTTCCCCCGCACCACACGGTCGGCGGGCGCCGCGAGAAGCAGGCGTTCCCATGCCCGGTAGCGCTCCAGATGTCTGGCGACCTCGGCTTTGGCAGGCAGCAGCATCACGCTGGTCACCTTCCCGATCTCTCGACCGCGCACGGCTCGCCTGGCCGGCGAGTGAGGGCCGTACGCGAAGGGGAGCCGACCCGTCACGGATCGACACCCTCACTCATGGTGCCCGTACCACGACCGAGCGTCTTGTTGGTTCTTCAACAACATTGGGTGCGCGCTCGTGTTGCACGAATGGAGTAGCCCTCGCACTCTGTAGGTGACTCAGGAGCGATCAGCGCTCACGCTTCGTACTCGGGGCTCGGTCCCGCAGGGGGCGAGGAGGAGCGATGAGCTTCGCCGGTGAGGAGCGAACGACGATGAAAGCCGCAGTTCCCTGCTACTACCACCTCGACGTGGAGCTCAGCCCGGAAAAGGTCGGACAGGTCAAGCGCATCGTGGCCGCCCACCTCCGGTACTGGAACCTGGAGAATCTCGTCGAGTCCGTCTGCCACTGCGCGGAAGCGCTGCTCCGCACGATCGAGCAGCACGCCGCGGACAAGAACACGACCATCGAGATGTGGTGGAACGGCCAGCACCTCATCGCCGCCGTCTCGGACAACAGCCAGGACATCCGCCCGCACAAGGCGCCCCAGGGATGTCTGGCCCAGATCGCCGCCCTGAGCGACGGCTGGGGCTGCTGCGCCACGGACGTCGGCGGCAAGATCATCTGGTTCTCGTGGCGGGCGCGCGCCGCCGAACGCGCCCCGCTGGACCCGCCCGTGCCCGCGCCCAGCCTGCGCGAGGCGCGCCCGACACCCCGGTACGCGGTGCTGCCGGAGCCCGTGCTCGCCGCCGTCCGCGACGAGAGCGAGGCGGTCGCCGCCCGCGGCTGATCCCGCCAGGACACCGCACCGTGTTCCCCGTACGGTGATCACGTGCACACCTGGAACGGGCGCCCCTTCCCGCTGGGGGCGACATACGACGGCGAAGGAACGAACTTCGCCCTGTTCACCGAAGTCGCCGAGCGCGTCGATCTCGTTCTGATCGACGCGCTCGGCGACGTCCGGACGGTCCCGCTCACCGAGGTGGACGGCTTCGTCTGGCACTGCTACCTCCCGGGCGTCGGCCCCGGGCAGCGCTACGGCTATCGGGTGCACGGCCCTTGGGACCCGGCCGCCGGCCACCGGTGCAACCCGGCGAAACTGCTGCTCGACCCGTACGCCACGGCCGTCGACGGGCAGGCCGACAACGACCCCTCCCTCTTCGAGCGCGACCCGGGCGGTCCTTCTCCGGCCGACAGCGCGGGGCACACCCTGCTCGGCGTGGTCACCGATCCGGCCTTCGACTGGGGCGACGACCGGCCGCCGCTGCGCCCGTACGCCGAAACGGTGATCTACGAGGCCCATGTGCGCGGTCTGACCCGTACGCACCCGGACGTGCCCGCCGAACTCCGCGGCACCTACGCGGGCCTGGCCCACCCCGCGGTCGTCGGGCATCTGACCTCGCTCGGGGTGACGGCGGTCGAGCTGATGCCGGTGCACCAGTTCGTCCAGGACGGCTTCCTGCGCGACCGGGGCCTGTCGAACCACTGGGGCTACAACACGATCGGCTTCTTCGCGCCGCACAACGCGTACGCGGCCCACGGCACTCGGGGCCAGCAGGTCGCCGAGTTCAAGTCGATGGTCAAGGCGCTGCACGCGGCCGGCCTCGAAGTGATCCTCGACGTCGTCTACAACCACACCGCCGAGGGCAACGAGAACGGCCCCACGCTCTCCTTCCGCGGCATCGACAACGCCTCCTACTACCGGCTGGTGGAAGGCGATCCGGCGCACTACTACGACACCACCGGCACCGGGAACAGCCTGCTGATGCGGCACCCCAACGTGCTCCAACTGATCATGGACTCTCTGCGCTACTGGGTCACCGAGATGCACGTCGACGGGTTCCGCTTCGACCTGGCGGCCACGCTGGCACGCCAGTTCCACGAGGTGGACCGGCTCTCGGCGTTCTTCGACCTCATCCAGCAGGACCCCGTGGTCGGCCGCGTCAAACTCATCGCCGAACCCTGGGACGTGGGCGACGGCGGCTACCAGGTCGGCAACTTCCCGCCCCTGTGGTCGGAGTGGAACGGCAAGTACCGCGATTCCGTACGGGACTTCTGGCGCTCCGGCGACCACACCCTCGGCGAGTTCGCCTCCCGGCTGACCGGCTCGTCCGACCTCTACCAGCACGACCGCAGACGCCCGCGCGCCAGCATCAACTTCGTCACCGCCCACGACGGATTCACCCTGCGCGACCTCGTCTCGTACAACGACAAGCACAACGAAGCCAACGGCGAGGACAACCGGGACGGCGAGAGCGTCAACCGGTCCTGGAACTGCGGCACGGAGGGCCCCACCGACGACGAGGGAATCCTGGAACTGCGCGCCCGCCGGCAGCGCACGTTCCTCGCCACCCTGCTGCTCTCCCAGGGCATCCCGATGCTCTCCCATGGCGACGAACTGGGCCGCACCCAACGGGGCAACAACAACGCCTACTGCCAGGACAACGAAGTCTCCTGGATCGACTGGCGGTTGAGCGGCGAGCAGCGCGAACTCATGGAATTCACCCGGCGCGCCATCGCGCTGCGCGCCGCCCACCCCGTACTGCGCCGCCGTCGCTTCTTCCTCGGCGACACCACCACGCACGAACACCAGCCGCTGCCCGACCTGGTGTGGCTGCGCCCGGACGCCGTCGAGATGACGGACGACGACTGGAGGCGCCCCTGCGCCCACGCCGTGGCCGTCTTCCTCAACGGGGACGCGATCGCCGAACCCGACCCGTTCGGGGCCCCCGTGCTCGACGACTCGTTCCTCCTGCTGCTCAACAGCTACTGGGAGCCGGTCGTCTTCCGCCTTCCCGACACGACGTACGGCGAGCGGTGGACCGCGCGGATCGACACCGCCGATCCCCAGGGCGTCCCGGACGAGTCGGAACGCAAGGCCGGTACCGACATGACGGTCGAGCCCCGCAGCCTCGTCCTCCTGTCGCGGCCCCACCGGAGCGCCCCCGCCGGTCGGTGAGTTCACCGACGCGGCACCCGCCGGGCCGCCGTGTGCCAGAATTGCGCCGTGGATCGGGGGATCCTCGAAAGAGACCAGGAGCTTGCCGAACTGGCTGCCGCGGCGCGCGAGGCGGCCGACGGCGCCGGGTCCGTGGCGCTCGTCTTCGGCGAGGCCGGCATCGGAAAGTCCAGCCTGGTCAAAGCCCTTCCCGCGGTGCTGCCCGACACCGCGCGCGTCCTGCTCGGAGAGTGCGACGACCTGGCGACGCGACGCCCGCTCGGACCGTTCCGCGACCTCGTCGGCAGCGTCGGCGCGGAACTGGCCCGGGCCCTCACCGAGGGCGGTGACCGCCATCGGGTGTACGAGGCCCTGCGCGCCGAGCTGAGATGCGCGCCGCATCCCGTCGTACTCGTCGTCGAGGACGTGCACTGGGCCGACGAGGCGTCGCTGGACGCCCTGCGCTTCCTCGTCCGCCGGGTGGAGAGGCTTCCGGCGCTGCTCGTCCTGACCTACCGCGACGACGAGTTGGACCGCGAACACCCGCTGCGCCATCTGCTCGGCCAGGTGTCCCGAGCCGAACGGTTGCGCCGGCTGCCGCTCGCGAGGCTCTCCGCGGCGGCGGTGCACCGGCTCAGCGCGGCCGGCCGACTGGATCCCGCCCAGGTGTACGAAGTCACCTCGGGCAACCCGTTCTTCGTCGCCGAGGTGGTGGCGGCCGGTGGGACCGGGGGTGTACCGCCGACAGTCGTCGACGCCGTGCTGGCCCGGCTCCGAGGGCTGGACGACGACACGCGGGACGCGCTGGAGCAGCTGGCCGTCGTGCCGTCCGCCGTCGAACGCCCTTTGACCGACGCGCTGTTGCCCAAAGGGGTGGCCGTGCTGGCGGCCGCCGAGCAACGCGGCCTGCTGCTGGTCACCCCCCAACGCGCCTGCTTCCGGCATGAGTTGATCCGCCGCGCGATCGCCGACTCGCTCCCCGCCGCACGGCGGATCGAACTCAACCGGCAGGTGCTCGCCGCGCTCGTCGCGGCGCCGGGCTCCGACGCCTCCCGGATCGTCCACCACGCGGCGGAGGCGGGCGACGCCGAGGCCGTCGCGCGCTACGGTCCGGGCGCCGCGCGTGACGCCTCCCGCGCGGGCGCCCACCGCGAGGCAGCCGCCCATCTGCGGCTCGTACTGGAGCGGAGCGAGTTGTTCGGCCCGGCCGAACGGGCCCATCTCCTGGAGCAGTTCGCGATCGAGAGCTACACCATCGCGGACTCCGCGGCCGCCGTCCGCGCCGAGCGGGAGGCGGTCGCGCTGCGCAGGTCGCTCGGGGACACCCGGGCACTCGGCGCCGATCTGCGCTGGCTCTCGCGCATCCACTGGTGGGCCGGGGACGCCGCCGAGGCCCGCGCCGCCGCGCGGGAGGCCATCGCCGTCCTGGAGGAGGCGGGCGACGACCGGCTCCTCGCGCTCGCCCTCAGCAACACCTCCCAGCTGCACATGCTGTCCGACCGGCACACGCAGGCCGTGGTCTTCGGCGAGCGCGCCATCGAGCTCGCCCGCCGGGCCGAGGACATGGAGATCCTCGCCCACGCCCTCAACAATGTCGGAACCGCCCGCTGGCGGGCCGGAGACCCGCTGGGCCGGGCCCAGTTGGAGGAGAGCCTCAAGGTCGCCCTCGGGGCCGGCGAGGTCGAACACGCGTGCCGGGCGTACGCCAACATCATCTGGTCCCTGCTCGAGAACCTCGAGTTCGCCGAGGCGGACCGCTTCCTCGCACCGGCCATGGAACTGGCGGACCGCGCCGAACACCTCGGCTTCCTCAGCTACTTCAACGTCGAGCTGGCACTGCACCGGCTCGCGGCGGGTGCCTGGGACGAGGCCGAGACATACGCCGAGCTCGGCGCGCACGGCTTCGCGCCCGCCCGCTGCCCCGCGCTGACCGTGCTGGCCCGGGTGCGCGTGCGCCGTGGCGCCGACGGCGCGGACGAACTGCTCGCGCGGGCCGGGGAGATCGCGGAGCGCAGCGCGGAGCTCCAGCGCACCGCCCCCGTGGCGGCGGCCCGGGCGGAATCGGCCTGGCTGCGCGGTGAACCCGGCGCCGTCGTCGCGGCCGTGGAGCCCGTGTTCGAGGAGGCCTGCCGGCTGTCCGCGGTCACCTACCGCGCGGAGCTCGGCTACTGGCTCTGCAAGGCCGGACAGTCCGTTCCCGAGGACACGTCCGGGCACCCGTACGCGCTCCAGGCCAAGGGCGGCTGGCGAGCGGCGGCGCGGGCCTGGCAGGCCGCGGGGTGCCCGTACGAGCATGCCGCCGCGCTCGCCGAGAGCCCCGACCCGGACGACAAGCTCGCCGCCCTCGGCACGCTGGACGCCCTCGGCGCGGGGCCGCTCGCCCGGCTGGTCCGCGCCGAGCTGCGCGCGCTGGGACGGCGCGGGATCCCGCGCGGCCCGCTCGCGGTGACCCGGGAGAACCCCGCCGGTCTCACCGAACGGCAGGTCCAGGTCGTGCGGCTGCTGGCACAGGGGCTGACCAACGGCGAGATCGCCGAACACCTGGTCGTCTCGGTGCGCACGGTCGACCACCATGTCTCCGCCGTCCTGGACAAGCTCGGCGTACACACCCGCCGGCAGGCCGCTGCCCGCGCCGAGCAGCTGGGCCTGCTGCCCGGCCGGTGAGACGTAGGCAGTCCAGGTCGCCGAGCTGGGTGGCAGCCACGGATGTACGCTGGTGCTGAATCGGGCTAGAACGGGCACATCGGACCCATCGGCGGGGACCGGTCGCGGGCCCGGACACCGGGACCTGGGGCGGTCTCCAGATACGGGGATGCACATGTCCATCACACCGGTACAAGCGGCGCGCCAGGAACTGTCCGGATTCAAAGGGCAGCTGATCGGCCCGGAGGATTCCGGATACGACGAGGCCCGCGCCGTCTACAACGCGATGATCGACCGGCGGCCAGCCCTGGTGGCGCGCTGCACCGACCCGGACGACGTCGCCCTCATCATCGGCTTCGCACGCGACCACGCTCTCCCGCTCGCGGTGCGCGGCGGCGGTCATCACGGGGCGGGCCTGAGCACCTGTGACGACGGCGTGGTCCTCGACCTCTCCCCGCTCAAGGACATCGAGGTCGACCCGGCCGCGCGCACGGTACGCGCCGGCGGCGGCTGCGTCTGGGGCGAGGTCGACCGCGCCACCAACGCGCACGGTCTGGCCACACCCAGCGGCATCATCTCCACCACGGGCGTCGGCGGCATCACCCTCGGCGGCGGCCTCGGACATCTCACCCGCAAGTGCGGGCTCACCATCGACAACCTGCTGGAGGCCGATCTGGTCCTGGCGAACGGTGAGCGCGTCCGGGCGAGCGCCGACGAGAACCCCGACCTCTACTGGGGGATCAGGGGCGGCGGCGGCAACTTCGGCGTCGTCACCTCGTTCCTGTTCCGGCTGCACGAGGTGAGCACGGTTGTCGCGGGCCCCACCTTCTGGCCCGTCGAGCTCGGCGCCGAAGTCCTCACCGCCTACCGCGACTTCATCCCGAACGCACCCCGCGAACTGGGCTGCTTCTTCCTCTTCGGCTCGGTCCCGCCCGGTCCGCCGTTCCCGGAGGAGATGCACCTGAAGAAGGTGTGCGGTGTGGTGTGGTGCCGCGTCGGGGAGGATGCCGACGCGGCGGCCCGGGACATGGCACCGCTGCTCGCCGCCCTGCCCGAGCCCCTGCTGCACGGCCCCGCGCCGATGCCGCACCCCGCGATCCAGTCCGCGTTCGACGGGGTCTACCCGCCAGGCGACCAGTGGTACTGGCGAGCGGACTTCGTCGACGAGATCCCCGCCGAGGCCGTCGACCTGCACGCCAAGTTCGGTGCCGAAGCGCCGACCTGGAAGTCGACGATGCACCTGTACCCCATCGACGGCGCCGTCCACGACCACGCCCCGACGGACACCGCGTGGAGCTACCGCAACTCCGGCTGGGCCTCCGTCTTCGTCGGTGTCGACCCCGACCCGGCCAAGGCCGATGCCGTCAAGCAGTGGAGCGTCGACTACTCCGAGGCCCTCCACCCGTTCTCCGCGGGCGGCGCGTACGTCAACATGATGATGGACGAGGGCCAGGAGCGCGTACGGGCCAGCTATCGCGACAACTACGCGCGTCTGGCCCGGGTGAAGGCCGAGTACGACCCGGCCAACCTGTTCCGCCTCAACCAGAACATCGAGCCGGCGGCCTCCGCCTGACAGGTCGGGCGGGTCCGCTCACGGCTTGCGGGCCACGCCTCCGTGGACGTCCGTGGGCTCGGGCGACGTACTGGGCTCCGGACGCCACAGGGGGCAGGACACGATGCCGGGCTCGACCAGTTCGAGGCCCTCGTAGTACGCGCCGATCTGGGCGGGGCTGCGCAGCACGTACGGGATCGCGCCCGTGTCGTCGTAGCCCTGCTGGGCCTCCTTGAGCGCCGCGTCGGTGTCCGTGCTGTCGTAGTGCACGAAGTAGCTCCCGGAGGGCAGGGCCGCCTGGAGGCGCCGGACGATCGACCTGGCCTCCTCGTAGTCCTGGATGTGGCCGAGGATGCCCATCAGCATCAGGGCGACGGGCCGCGAGAAGTCGAGGATCCGCGACGCCGCCTCGATGATCTTCTCGGGCTCGTGCAGATCCGCGTCGATGTAGTCGGTGACGCCCTCGGGCGTGCTCGTCAGCAGGGCCTGGGCGTGACGCAGCACCAGTGGGTCGTTGTCCACGTAGACGATGCGGGACTCGGGTGCCACGCGCTGGGCGACCTGGTGGGTGTTGTCGTACGTGGGCAGACCGGTGCCGATGTCGAGGAACTGGCGGATGCCGAGCTCGCCGGCCACGAAGGTGACGGTACGGATCAGATACGCGCGGGAGGCGCGGGCCATGGTCTCGATGTTCGGGGCGACTTCGCGGTACGCGTCACCGGCCACCCGGTCCACCTCGTAGTTGTCCTTCCCGCCCATCCAGTAGTTCCAGATGCGAGCCGAGTGCGGCACCGTGGTGTCGATCTTGGACAACGCGTCCTGGTCGGGGGTGGGTCGGCCGTCCGTCATATGAGGTCTCCTGCCGTGCGTCACGCGGTCGGTTCTCTAACTTATCGTCAACATACGTACACAGAAGCCGAGTTGGTGAATCGCGGGAGCTGGGCCACGGATGGGGTGGCCCGGTTCTCCGGTGTCGAGGGTGATCACGGGGACGTGCTGGGCCAGGGTGCGCAGGACCCGCTCGTAGGAGCCGACGGCCTCGGTGTCGTCCGTCTCGCCCGTCACATGCACCAGCGCGCCGTCGCGTTCGGCCACCGCCTCCGCGAAGTCGAGCGCCTGGATCCAGGTCACCCGGGAGCGCCCGCGGCGCAGCGGACCGTAGACCAACTCGTGGACAAGACCGCCGTCCACGGCCAGCCGGCCCGGCGCGGACAGCAGTTCGCGGTACGGCTGGGTGGGGTCCACATGATGAAGGCGCTCGTGGGAGCGGCGGATCATGAAGTGGTGGCGGGCCAGCTCGGCGAGCAGAGTGCTTCTGTCGAGACCGTCGGGGCCCTCGAGGACGAGCGTCCGGCATCGCGTGAGGGCCTGGTGGAGGATCATGCCCGTACCCACTCCCTCCGGGACGACCGGCTTGCCCAGTGTGGGGGGACAACCCGCACGGCGGGAGTGTGCGTGCGGGTTGTCCGGTTGTGGGGGCGTAGTGGCGCCCTGGGGGTGCGGCGCGGACGCCGCTCAGGCGATCAGGAAGTCGGCCTTCCCGGACTTGGCGCCCTCGATGAACGCGGTCATCTCGTCGCGGGAGTAGATCAGCGCGGGACCCTCGGGGTCCCGTGACTGACGCAGGGCGACGCTCCCGTCGGGAAGTCGCTTGGCCTCGACGCAACTTCCGCCGTTGGTGCCGCTCCAGGGCTTGTGCCAGCCCTCGGTTCCCAGATCGACCGCGGACTTGCCGCTGTGCACGGATCCCATGGATCACAACTCCTTACGCAGTTCACCCAGGATGGCCCTGGTCCGAGCGACCGGCTCCGCCTGCACGGACATCCGGTCCAGTACTTCGAGATAGCTGACGACGTCGTCGGGCCGGTCGACGTAGACCGCGCCGACCAGGCTCTCCGTGTAGACGACGTCGGGGAGTTCGGAGAAGCCGAAGCGGAAGTGGTGGAACGGGCCGAACGCGCCCGGATGGGCCCCCACTCCGAAGCGCATGATCTGGATCCGGACCTTCGGCATGTCCAGGACCTCGTTCAACCGGTCGAACTGTGCCCGCATCACCTCGGGCCCGCCGACCGGCCGACGCAGCACCGTCTCGTCCAGAATCGCCCAGACGGCCGGGGCTTCCGATTTGGCGAGCAGGTCCTGACGCTTCATCCGCAGGGCGACGCGACGGGCGATGTCCTCTCCCGACTCGTTGGGAAAGCCGACGTGCATCAGCGCGGTGGCGTAGTCGTCGGTCTGCAACAGGCCCGGAACGTAGTGGGGTTCGTAGAGGCGGATGACGCTTGCTTCGCTCTCCAGGCTCACGTAGGCGCTGAACCACTCCGGCAGCACATCGCGGTACTTGTACCACCAGCCCGGTTGGTTGGCCTCCCTGGCCAGGGCGAGGAAGTCCTCGACCTCCGCCGCCGGGACCCCGTAGACGCGCAGCAACTCCCGTACGTAGGGGATGCGGAGTCCGACCTCGGCCTTCTCGATCCTGCGGACCGTCAGCGGTGTGACCTCGATGGCGCGTGCCGCCTCCTCGAAGGACACCCCCGCCCGCTCCCGCAGATGCCTCAGCCGTTTCCCGAGAACCATCCGCAGGACGGTCGGCGCGCTGCCGCCAGAGCGGTTCTCGCTCACGTCCTACCTCCCGGTAAGGGCCCGTCACAGCGTGCATATTGCCACGCGGTCGATGACAGTGACAGAGCATCGGGGATCGTTCTGAAATTATCAGAACGCAGGTTGCACGGGGAGCGCGCGAGCGACCATAGTGATCGAGTGACCTGTCGCACATTCGGCGACGATCACGCTCAACTGTGCTCGGTCGTACCGGAGTTGATATCCCGGCAGATAGGGGTCAGGGCGCAGCCGCACGCGGATGTGAGGCGATTCGGGGATGGCCACCGTGACCGACGGACAAGCGAGGAACGCCGCGAAGACCCCCACCGGGGGCAATCGGGTGCTGGCGGCCGCACTCAGGGAGGCCGGCTGCTCCTATGCCTCCCTCGCCCTGCGGGTCAACGAGCTGGGCCGCCGCCAGGGCACGGATTCCCACTACGACAAGGCATCGGTGACCCGCTGGCTCCAGGGTCAGCAACCGCGGGGAAGCACACCGGAGTTGATCGCCACCGTACTGTCCGAGCGGCTCGGCCGCGCCGTGTCCCCCGCGGACCTCGGTTTCCACTCCGATCATCAGCGCCCGGTCGCGAGCAGGGCGCTCGTCTACGGCGAGGACGTGGCGGAAACGCTTCACACACTGGCGGAACTGGGATCCACCGACATCTCCCGCCGCAGCCTCCTCGGCGCGGTCCCCTTCGTCGCCGCGGCCCTGACGAACCCTCAGCGCGAGTGGCTGCTCTGGCTGTTGGAGCATCAGGACGCGGCGTCCTCGACCCTGTCCGTGAGCGGGGGACCGGTCGAGCAGGTGCACGCGATGATCGCCGTGTTCGACCAGATGGACAACCACTACGGCGGCGGCGGAGTCCGCACCAGCATCGTGCACTACCTGTCCACCGAGGTCGTTCCCATGCTCCAGCAGCGCGGCACACCGCCCCGGCAGCGCCGCGAGTTGTACGCGGCCGCCGCGCGCCTCGCCGCGATGGCCGGCTGGAGTTCGTACGACGCGGGGGAGTACGGCCTCGCCCAGCGCTATATGACCCAGGGTCTACGCCTGTGTGCCGAGGGCCGCGACCGGGTGCTGGGCGGCCAGATCCTCGCCGGGCTCTCCCACCTCGCCACCAACCTCGGGCGCCCCGACGAGGGCGTGGCGCTCGCGCGTGCCGGAATCGTCACCGCGCAGGGGGCGGGCAGCCCCCTCGGCCTGATGCGGCTGTACGCCATGTCGGCGCGCGGACATGCCGCGCAGGGCCGTCCGGACGACGCCTCGGAGGCGCTGCGGCTGGCGGAGCGGCAGCTTGCGGCGAGCAAGGGGGCCGCGCAGGAGTCGGTGTGGGTCCGGTATCTGGACCACCACTATCTCCAGGCCGAGTCCGCCCTGTGCTTCCGTGATCTGGGTCTCGCCCGCCAGGCCGAGCGCACGGCGAGCGAGTCGCTCGGATCGGGCGCCGACCGGCGCAGGCGCCAGGCCATCAGCCGCTCCGTGCTGGCGACCGCGCACCTCCAGCAGGACCGCCTGGACGAGGCGGTCGGCACCGCGACGCTGGCCCTCGAAGCCCTCAGCGCCGTCCACAGCGAACGCTCCATCCAGGCCCTGCGCGACTTCCGCAGGCGCCTCGAACCCCGCCGCGGCGAGCCCCTTGTGCAGGAGTTCGAACGCCGGTCCCGCGGCGTCCTCGGAGCGGCGGCATGAGCGGCGGGGGAGTCACCGACGGGCCGGGCCCGTTGTCATGACCCGGAACGGCGCCGCCGATCCGCCGAGGGGCTCAATACCCTTCGGGGGAGGGGGCGTTCTGGGCGCGGTCGACCGGAAGATGCGCGCCGGAGATCCCGCTCGACCAGTCCGACAGCAGGAACGCCACGACCCGGGCGACCTCCTGCGGCGCCACCGGCGCACCACCCGGCAGCTCCGCCGCCACGAAGCGCGCGAACGCCTCGGGGTCCTCCCGGCGCATCCGGTCCCAGCGCCTGCCGGGTATCAGCATCGAACCGGGGGAGACCGCGTTCACCCGGATCCCGTCCGGACCGAGCTCGCGGGCCAGCGACGCGGCCAGGTGGATCTGCGCGGACTTCGCGACCGCGTACTGCGCGGGCGGGCCCGGCTTCCAACCGGAGATCGAGGAGATCACCACGACGGAGCCGCCGCCGGCGGCCCGCAGGTGCGGGACCGCGGCCCGCACCAGCCGTGCCGCGTGACCGACGTTCACCGCCCAGGTGGCCGCCCAGTCGTCCGCGTCGGCCTCCTCGAAGCCGCCCCCGCGAGAACCGCCCGTGCAGGCCACCACCCCGTCCAGGCCGCCGAAACGAATCGTCGCGTCCGCGACGAATGCTTCCAGTTCCTCGGCCGCGGTGACATCGAGCGGCCGGGTGAACAGTCCGGGCTCGATCGAGGCGGCCAGCGCCTCCAGATCCCGCGCGGTCCGCGCGCAGGTGGCCACCCGCACACCCTCGGCGCACAGGAGCCGCACGATCTGCTCGCCGAGCCCCCGTGTGCCGCCGGTGACGAGCACGCGTTTTCCGCGCAACCCGGGCCAGCCGGTGTCACCGTCAAGGGGCATCGTCGCCCGGCCCCCGCTCCCGTTCCTCACATGATCGAACATACATCCCACACCACTACGTGCTTGCAACCGGACAACCCGAATACCCCCTGGTCGCCGAGGCAGTCCGGCGTGTTGGCTGCACGGGCAGCCACCGAGACAGCCTCCCCCGCGCTGCATCCGAAGGAGGACCGATGACGGCATCCAGGGCACAGCGCCGCGGGCCGTCGCCCTCACCGGGCCCCGACATCAGGGCGCCGGAGCAGCGGACGCGGGCGGAGAACGCGGAGAACGGGGACGTGCGAGCGGCGGACGACCACGAGGGCTCCGCCGGTCCCACCGAAACGGCCGCCCGCACGCCGTCCGCCGCCCCGGCCTCTTCCGTGCGTTCCGCGCCGTCCGCCCCCCCGGCCTCTTCCGTGCGTTCCGCGCCGTCCGCCGCCCCGGCCTCTTCCGTGCGTTCCGCGCCGTCCGCGGCCCCCGTCCCTGCCGCGGGTTCCGCGCCGAGCGCGGCCCCCGTCCCTCATCCGGGTGCCCCTTCGTCCCCGGCCCCCGTCCCTCTCGTGGGTTCCGCGCCGAGCGCGGCCCTCGCCCCTGCCGTGGTCCCCGCACCCTCCGGTGCTGCCGTGTTCCGGGCCGCGCCTCCTCCGATCCCGGTACGCGGGGCGCATCTCCTGCGGACCACCGTCCCGGCCCACCCCTCGCGGGCGCCTGGTGTACGGGCCATGGTCGCCGAGCACCTGACCCGCCTGCGGCTGCCCTCCGAGTGCGTCGACAACGCGGTTCTCGCGACCGACGAACTCTTCGCCAACGCGCTCAAACACGGCAGCCCGGACCGCGGCGACACCATCACCGTCACCATCGAGGGCGACCCGCGTGAGCTGCGCGTGTCCGTCGCCGACCGTTCGTCCGCCCTGCCCAGGGCGCGTACGGCGGGCGGGACCGAGGAGTCGGGACGCGGCCTCGCGATCATCGCCGCGCTGACCGACGACTGGGGCATCGCGCGGGCGGACCCGGGGACCACGGGAAAGAAGGTGTGGTTCTCGATGGTGCTCCAGGGGGCGCCGTGAAGGTCTCCCCGGGGCACCTGGCCATGGACGCCGAACCGCACCCCGAGGACCACGGTTCCGTGCCGATGGTCCCCGGGCTCGCCACGGCCCTCGCACGGGAGCTCGTGCGCCGGGCCGACGAGGAGCGGAGCCTGATGCGACAGGCGCGCGACGGTCCCACCGGGCGGTGGCGGGATGTCCTCGCCGCGTGCCGCGCGGGCAATGCCGCGGCCCTGGGGACGATCGTCCGACGGCACGGCTGGCCGACCGTCGACCGGGTCGGCGCACCCGCCTCGACGGCGGCCCTGATGATCCTGCTGCACGCCCCCGACCTCGACCTGCAGCTCAGCTGCCGGGACCTGATCGCCCGGGCCGCGGCCGACGGACACTGTCCCGCCGTGCACCACGCCTACATCGCCGACCACTGCGCCGTGGAACTGGGCCGGCCGCAGTTCTACGGCACCCGCGTCGATCCCGTCACCCTGCGCCCGTACCCTGTCCGCCGGCCGGAGACCGTCGACGAACGCCGTCGTGATGTCGGACTGGGTCCGCTCGACGAACAGCTGCGGCAGCTGCGCGACGGCGCCTGACACGCCCGGGAGACGTGATGTGCAGCACGCACGGAAATGCCCTGTCCGAGTGCCGTGGAAAGGTTCTGGCTGGGCACGGCTTGATCGCCGATCAAGAAAGGCGAAATCGCTGGCCACGGCATGTTCGGCGCATTTGACACTTCGTTGAGGGCACAGATAGGAAAAGCTCTCTGAAGTGGAGAGGTGAACTGTGCGCGAGCCGAACGTGGTCGGGGACTGGCAGGAGTACGACGAGCAGGCCGGCCTGCGTGTTCGCGTCCATGGTGTCGAAAAGGCGGAGCCCCCGCGAGGGCGCGACGACGCCGCCGACGAACTCACCTACTTCAGATTTCGGGTGACCATCGAGAACCGCGGTACCGAGCATTTCGGCATCCACCTCGAAGACGGCCAGATCGATATCCGCGTCGGCGCCGAGGGCGAGAGCGCCTTCCTCGACTGGCGGAACTCCCAGTTCATCGAGGGCTTCGACATCTACCCCCTGCGCCGGGCCACGGCGGTCCTCTTCGCCGCGGGCCCCGACGCCGTCCTGCACCGCGTGGACATCCAGGTCCAGCTGAAGATCGACGACGAGTGGACCGAGCGCTACCTCTGGGCGGGCGGCATCGAGAGCGAGGCGGCCGTCGAGGCGGGCACGCGTCCCGACGCGGCCAAGCACAGCCTCGCCTGTCAGGTGAGCAACTTCTTGAGACGCGAGGCGGAGTCCTGAGAACGTCGGGCGGAGTCCTGAGCCCGCGGGCCTGAGCAGCGCCGAGCGCATGGCCCGTCCAGCCTGCGCGAATCGCCCAAAACGTGATGATGTGGGGCGAGCAGTGGATTTCGCCTCGGCGGGCTAAGGTCGGCGGGTGAGTCGAACCGAAGCGCGCTCCGAGGGGGCGGGTCCGTTCACGACCCGGCTGACCTGGCGTCTCATGGACGGGCGCACCGCGGTCTGGGAATCGCGCCTGGCCCGCAAGCGCGGCTTGCTCACCGTGCGCGCCCCGGGTGGGACGGAGGTCCGTTCCCGGCGGGCGGACACCGTGTCGATCGGCCGGCTCCGCAGGCTGAACGCCATCGCCGCGGCCGCGTTCACGGTCGGCGGGTTCCTGTTCGCCCTCGGAGCCGGGGTCGCCCAGTTCGGCTCGGGCGGCGCGACAGGCGCCTGGATCTACTTCGCGGGCGGCCTGTTCTTCAACACCGGCGGCTACGCCTCACTGCTTCAGGCGGTCAACGCCCCGCGCCGGGACAGCGAGTCCGGGTCACTGGCCGGGCGGCGCTGGAGGTGGTGGAGATACGAGCCGGGCCGGATCGACTGGCTCAGCACCTTCCTGCTGTTCGTGGGAACGCTCGTGTTCGGCGTCAATCTGCTGGACTCGCTGCTGCAGGGCCTCTCGGCCCAGCAGGTGGACCGGCTGATCTGGGCCCCCGACATGGTCGGATGCGTCCTGTTCCTGGTATCGGGCCACCTCGCCGTGGTCGAGGTCTGCCATGGGCGTCCGCGCGTCCTCGCCCGCGACCTCGGCTGGTGGATCGTCGCGATCAACCAGTTGGGATCCCTGCTCTTCCTCGTCTCGGCGCTGGCCGCCTTCACGCGGCCCGAGACCGGAAGTCTCGTGAACGTCGACATCGCCAACTGGGGCACCCTCGTGGGGGCACTGTGCTTCTCCGCCGGAGGCGTGATCCAGTTCTTCGAACGGCCCTGAGGGGTGGCGCGCGACGCGGAGACAGTCCTCAGCGCTCGCCGGCCGGGTTGCCCTCGACCCACTGGATGAGCAGCTGCCGTACGTACGGATTGCCCTCCTGGGCGGCGTGCGCCAGCCGTTCCGCGCTCGCCCGTGCCGCCCGCCAGCCCGCCGGAGTGTCCTCGGCGTAGGCGTGGTCCGCGGCGGACAGCGCGTCGGCCGCGAGGAGGCGCAGCTCCTCGGAGAGATCGTCGTCCGCGGCGGACCGGTACGCCTCCAGGCGCAGGGCCGCCAGGTCCTCCGGGGCGGGGGCGGGCTGCGCGGGAGGCTGGGCGTAGCCGCTCACCGCGATGACCACGCAGAAGGTGGCGACGTCCCGGCGGCTCTCCGACTGGCCCTTGGCGATGGCGGGCGCCAGCCAGTTGGGTGCCCGCCAGTGCGAGACCGCCGTGGCGAGGGCCAGGGCGACGGCCAGCAGCGCGAAGGGAATCCAGCCACCGAGGAACCAACCGATCGGCCCGAGCACCAGGAAGCAGACGGCACTGCTCATCCATATGCGACGGCGGCCGAGTCTCAGGTGTCGTGGATCCATGAGCCTCAGTGTCGCAGGGGCGTCCGGGACGCGAGGAGGCGGCGGGCGATTCGCGCGGGCCCGTCGCCTTTCGGCCCGCTGCCGGACACCGGAATGCCTGGCTCAGGACGTACGGAAACGTGGCACGGACCGCGAAATCGGGCTCCACCGGCTCAACCCCGTCCCAGCGTGCGTCTTTTGGCCATGCCTCGGACGCCACGGGCCGGGAGACACGTGTGGGTGCCATGGGACGGCCCGGGCCGGGCGTGCGCCGCACGGTCCGTCGCACGGAGAGGGGCAGCGGGGCGGCCCCGCTCCCGCTCCGAGCGGTGCCGACGGGCCCACGCCGTGACGGCCGAGGGAAGGTCGCGGGGGCCGCGGCGGTCACCGGGGGCGGGGAGAGGCGGGGTGAACGGGCGTCGCGACGGTGGCGGAAGCTGTGAACGGCCTGTGTCGAATGGCCGGAGATGGCCCTGTCCACCCCGGCCACCCGTACGTACGATTTCGTCATTCCCGGTCTTCACGGCTCCTTCACAACCGGGTGCGGGTTGCGCATATGCGTTTGTCATGCGCATGCTCAAAAGAGCCAGGCTTGATCCAACGCACCGGTCTGCGACGGTTCCCCGCCCGCTCGGGGAACCGCACCCCCCATTTCACGGCGGCAGCACCTTCGTGCTGCCGCCGGAACACCAACGCAACGGATTGGAGCACCATGGCTGGTGGGCTGCTTCTGGGTGGCGCGATCGCCGCCCTGTTCGCCACAGCGCTTCCCCTGTCGGACCCGTCGTCGGGGATCGTCGATCCGCCCCCGGACAGAATCGTCATCAAGGTCGCCACGGTGAACGGCTCCGGCTGTCCCCAGGGAACCGCCGCGGTCGCCGTCTCCCCGGACAACACCGCCTTCACGGTGACCTACAGCCAGTACCTCGCCCAGGTCGGAGGCAACTCCGACCCCACCGCGTTCCGCAAGAACTGCCAGCTCAACCTGATCGTCCACGTCCCGCAGGGCTTCACGTACGCCATCGCCAGCGCGGACTACCGCGGCTTCGCCTCGCTCAAGCAGGGGGCCAGCAGCACGGAGAAGGCCTCGTACTACTTCCAGGGGTCCTCCAACACGGCCGCCATCACCCACCCCTTCCGTGGCCCCTTCGACGACAACTGGCAGGCCACGGACACCACGGACTGGGCCCAACTGGTCTGGGCCCCCTGCGGTGTTCAGCGCAACTTCAACATCAACACCGAACTCCGCGTCAGCGCGGGAACGTCGGCGCCCGGCAGCACGAGCTTCATGACCATGGACTCGACGGACGGTGACATCAGCACCGTCTACCACCTGGCCTGGAAGGAGTGCCCCGCCGCCTGACCCGCCTCCACGCCCGGTTCCTCGGCCGGCTCCGCCGCATCGGAGCCGGCCGAGCCGGCCTGTGGCATCGTCCCCGCGTCTCCAGCCTGATCCGCCGGACAGGCTCTAGGGCAGCAGCTTGTCGACGGCCGCGGAGCCTTCCTCCTGGAGCTTGCGCTCGGCCCAGGCGAGGTTCTGCGGAGTGACATCGCGGCCCGTGGCGAGCACCAGGTCCTCGGCCGTCACCGGGCCCTCGGTCCCGGTGTGCAGCAGCGTGTCGGGGGTCGCCCTGTCGTCGGAGGGCGTGGAAGCGTCGGGCTGGCTGGTTGGCATGGTCTCTCCCTGTTCCACCGGATCTGTACTCACGCTACGGGCAATCCGCACACCCCGCGCGACGCGCCCGGCGTCCGGCCCCGGCCCACGGCCCGCCGCGGAGCGCGAACCCCCGTTCGGCTGCCCTGGGATGTCGCAATCGCTCGCGGAGGTGATGGTGGAGGCACTCGCACACTGCGAATGAAACGGAGCCTGGAATGCGTATTCGTCTGATGGCCGCCGCCGGACTTGCCAGTGTGGCCCTGCTGGCCACCGCCGGGACCGCCGCCGCCGACCCCAACCCGGTGGGTGTCGCGGTGGGCAGCCCCGGATTCCTGTCGGGCAACGTCATCCAGCACTCTGTTGACTTCGACCTGAACCACTGTGGCAACACGGTCAACTTCTTCGGTCTGCTGAACCCGGCGATCGGAAACATCTGCGTGAACGACTGACGATCTCGGTCCGCCGGGCAGGGGCTGTCCTGCCCGGCGGACCGGCCCGAGCCCGGCGGCTCACTCACCCTCCCGAGTGAGCCGCCGGGCTCGGGCGCGTTCGGGGCCGTGTGATCCGGTCGGGGCGAGGGGCGAGGGGCGAGGGGCGAGGGGTGAGGGGTGAGGGGTGAGGGGTGAGGGGCGGGTGAGGGGCGAAGAGCGGGGGTGTACGGCGCCGGTTGACGCCTTCCTGACGAGGAGCCGATGCCCGGCGTCCATTCTTTGGTCTGTACATGACCACCAGGGCGGGCCAGACTGTGCGCCGACCAGACACCCCCCATCGAGGAGAAGCCCCCCATGCGCATGCCCGCACGGCAACGTTGTCACGCGGTCCTGGCCGGTCTCGTCACCCTCACCACCGCCGCGGTCCTGTCCGTGGCCACCGGCGCGCCGGCCTCGGCCGCCGACACCTGGAACGAGGTCGGCTCCGACCGCGCCGACCCGCTGACCGAGAGCCAGGGCCTGACCTCCGTGGAGGTCCCGGCAGGCAGCCCCAACCACTACACGGGCATCGGCACGATCCCCACCGGCGTGAGCGGCCGCGGCTGGAGCCACGTCGGTGACCCGGACGCCTCGTACAACGGCTATTACGTCGAGCCCTACCAGAGCGACTCCGGCGGTTCGAAGATGTTCCGTGTGCAGGCGCCGGGCGGCGCCTGGTCGGAGTATGTCCACGCGCTGAGCTCCGGAGAGGCGCTGAACAACTCCTTCGTCACCATCGCGCCGAGCGGTTCGTGGATGGTGTCCGGCGAGTACGGCACGATGAACCGCCTCCTGGTGTTCCCGACCCCCGGCGTCAACCCGGCCACGTCGCCCTCCACCAACCTTCCGCAGGCGTCCACCATCAACCTCGACCACGCCGTCCGCGACGTACAGGGCTGCGACTTCGTCACGGCGACCCGGCTGCTGTGCTCGTCCGACGACCCCGCCGGCACGCTCTTCGGCACGACCAAGCCGCTGCTGCAGATCGACCTCTCCGGTGAGCCGAACGGCTCGGCCGACGTCTCCGGCCATGTCACCGCGCTGCGCCAACTCCCCCTGCGCAGCTCCTGCTCGGGCACTTTCGAGGTGGAGGGCATCGACTACGACCGCCGCACCGCCACCCTGCGCGTGATCGTGGTGTCACCGGGCTTCTGTGTGCTGACCGACAGCAAGACCTATCGCTTCACCAAGAGTTGAGCCCACACTGCCTGTAGGGCCTGGGGCGCGTACCCCGCCGAGGGGCTTGTGACCGACGGGGGGCGTACGCGCCCGAAAAGGGCTGGGGCTAAGGTCAGAGGCAGATTCAGAGTGATGGGGGGTGGCCGGCTGTGGTGCAGGACGAAGCCGTGATCGGCTGCACGGGGGAACTGCTCATCGGCACACGTGGATCCGCCGGTCCCGGCGAGATCCTGGTGCGAGTGAGAGGCGGATCCGAGACCTTCCTCGCCTGGTCTCGGGATCCCCTGCCGACAGGGGTGACCGTGCTTGTGATCGAGTCCCGGGGATGCCGTGAGGTCGACGTCATCGAGTGGGCCGATCCGCTGGAAGCGCTGGACGGCGACGCCGTCGGCGCAGGCTGAGGAGGAGAAGTATGTTCGGTTATCGCGTGCCCGCCCCCGACGAGGCGATGTTGATCTCGGGTGGCAGGCGGGGACTGGGGGGCGCGCCGTTCCGGGTGGTGACGGGGCACGGCAAGTTCGTGCTGCCGATCTTCCGCAAGACCCGCTTCCTGACACTGTCGATGTGCGAGTCCGAGGTCACCGAGACCTGTGTCACCAAGCAGGGCATCTCGCTGCACGTCCGCGCCGTGATCGCGTTCAAGGTCGGCAACGACACCGAGAGCATCATCAACGCGGGACAGCGGTTCCTGTCCGACCAGGACCAGATGTCGATCCTGACGGGCCGGATCTTCGCGGGTCATCTGCGGTCCATCATCGGCTCGATGACGGTCGAGGAGATCGTCACCGAGCGGCAGAAGCTCGCCGCCGAGGTCCTCGACACCTCGAAGCTGGAGATGGCGAAGATCGGCCTGATCGTCGACTCGCTCCAGATCCAGTCGATCGACGACGGCGACACCGGCTACATCGACGCGATGTCCGCGCCGCACAAGGCGGCCATCCAGCGTCAGGCCCAGATCGCCCAGGCGCAGGCCACGCAGGCCTCCGTCGAGGCGCAGCAGGTGGCGGCGCGCAACCAGGCCGAGTACGCACGGCAGACGGCCATCGTTCAGGCGGAGTACTCGGCCGAGGTGGACCGGGCGCAGGCGCAGGCGGCCCAGGCGGGCCCGCTCGCCCAGGCCCACGCCCAGCAGGAGGTTCTCGCCGCGCAGACCGAACTCGCCCAGCGCGCGGCCCAGTTGCGCCAGCAGCAGCTGGTCGCCGAGATCGTCAGGCCGGCCGAGGCCGAGGCCGAGCGGATCAAGGTCCTCGCCATCGCCGATGCCGAGCGCATGAAGATCCAGGCCGAGGCGGCGGCGTCGCACGACCGGGTCGCGCTCGACCGGATGCTGATCGACCAGCTCCCCCTCATCGTCAAGGAGGCGGCGGGCGGTCTCGCGGGTGCGAACGTCAACGTCCTCAACGGCGCCGACGGCCTGGGTGAGATAGCGGCCGGACTGGTGGCCCAGGGCCTGACCATCCTCGACTCGGTCCGCCAGAACCTGGGCGGCCAGAACTCCGAGAACCGCGCCGGGAAGTCGAGCGGCCCGCTCGAACTCCAGGGGTACACCCCTACGTCGGACAAGGGCGTCGACGGGAACGAGCCCGAGGGCGCCTCGCCGTCGGCGAACTGATCCGAGATCCGCGGTCCCCTGCGTCCGTCGTCCTATCGGGGCGGCGGACGCAGCCGTTTTCACCGGGCCCCGGCGCACCATGGCCCCGTTCGGATCAATGGCCGCCAATGTCGCTCAAGTCCCCTACACTCGGCGCAAGTTGATCGTTTGACATGGTCGCCCCAGGAGGAGCGCATGCCCCGGACACCCTCGCGACGTACCGCACTGCAGGGCCTCGCCGCCGCCGGCGCCGCGGTCGTCGGGTTCGATCCCTTCACCCGGAGCTGGGCGGCCACCGCCACCGACCGGCCGCTCGCCGGCCTCCCGCCGCTGGACGGGAGCGTGCACACCGACGACGCGTCGCGCGCGGCGGCGGCCGACGACTTCGGCCACATCGTCCACCGGCGTCCGGTCGCGGTACTGCGACCGGGCTCGGTCAGCGACATCGTCGCCATGGTCCGCTTCTGCAACCAGCACGGCGTGTCCGTGGCCCCGCGCGGTCAGGGCCATGCCACGCAAGGCCAGGCGCAGGTCGACGGCGGGCTCATCATCGAGACCACCCCGCTCGCGTCCATCGGTCCGGTCGGGCCGCGAAGCACGACGGTCACCGTCGGCGCGGGCGCCAAGTGGAGCGACGTCGCCCGGGCCACCCTGGCCCACGGACTCACCCCGCCCACCTTCACCGACTATCTCGAACTGTCCGTCGGCGGCACCCTGTCGGTCGGCGGGATCGGCGGCCAGACCCACCAGCAGGGCGCCCAGGTCGACAACGTGAGCGAACTCCAGGTCGTCACCGGGGCGGGCGACTTCGTTCGCTGCTCCCCGACCCGCCACCGCGACCTGTTCCTCGCCGTGCTCGCCGGACTCGGCCAGTGCGCGATCATCGTAGGGGCCACCCTGCGTCTGGTCCCCGCGCCCGCGACCGTACGCCACTACCTCCTTCCGTACGACGACCTGCGCACCTTCCTCGACGACCAGCGCCTGCTGGTCGAGGAGGGCCGTTTCGACTACGTCGAGGGCCAGGTGAACCCCGACGCCGAGGGGGCCTTCCGCGGCTACGTCCTCGAAGCCGTCGCCTACGGGCCGCCCGCCGGTCCCGCCCCCGACGACGCGGTGCTGCTGCGCGGACTGCGGTACGACCCCGCGGGCGTGCAGACGAGCGACCTCGGCTACTACGACTTCCTCGACCGGCTCGCGGCCGGAGTCGCAGCGCTCAAGGAAGCGGGTCTGTGGGCGTTCGCCCACCCCTGGCTCAACCTGTTGCTGCCGGGCCGTTCGGCGGCGGCGCTGGCCGAGTCCCTGCTGGAGGACCTCACCCCGGCCGATCTCGGCCCCGGCGTCGTCCTCCTGTACCCGGTGCTGCGCGAGACCCTGCGCACCCCGCTGCTGCGCACCGCCGACGACCCCGTGTCGTACCTGCTGGCCGTCCTGCGCACGACCCCGCCCGACGACACCGTGACCGTCGACCGTCTCCTCGCCGCCAACCGCGTCGCCTACGACACCGTCCATGCCGCGGGCGGCACCCACTACCCGGTCGGCTCGGTCCCCTTCGACGCGGCGGACTGGCGCGAGCACTTCGGCCCCGCTTACCGGCGGCTGGCCGCCGCCCGGCACACCTACGACCCGCGAGGCATCCTGGTCCCGGGCCAGGGCATCTTCTGACGACACCCCGCTCCCGCCGTACGGCCCGGGCTCACCAGAGCCCGGGCCCGCTGCCCACGATCGGTTCCGACGGCTTCCCGTCCACTCCCACCGGGACGTCACCGGCCAGCATCACCCGGTGCATGACCCGGGGATGGTCGACATGGGCGGTGTCGCTCGGTGCCAGATGGATGGTGGCCCGGTTGTCCCAGAAGGCCACGCTGCCGGGCTCCCACCGGAAGCGGACCGTGTACTCGGGCCGGGTAGCCTGATCGAGGAGCATGTCCAGGAGCGCCCGGCTCTCCGGCCGGGACACGTCGAGAATCTGCTCGACGTAGTAGCCGTTGACGAACAGCACCTTCTCGCCCGTCTCGGGGTGCACCCGCACCAACGGGTGGTCGGTGGCGATCTGACGGTCCAGCAGATGACGGGTGTACGCGTCGTCGCCCGGCCGTGACTGGTACCCGACCCCCAGCCGGTGCTCGGCGCGCAGACCGTCGACGAAGGCGCGCACGGGAGCCGAGAGGCCCGCGTAGGCGACGGCCAGGTTCGACCAGGTCGTGTCACCTCCGTACGGGGGCACGGTCTCGGCGCGCAGAATCGTCGCTGCCGGGGGATCGACCCGGGCACCGTGGTCGCAGTGCCACCCGCGCAGCAGCGAGTGACGGCGCCTGCGCAGCCACTCCTCGTGCTCCATGCCGTAACGCCCGCCCAGCTCAAGACGGTCGGCCGTCGTCTCGACCTCGGGGAAGTCCTCGGGCGACGCGCTGCCGCGGGACCGCAGGCGGATCGGTTCGCCGAACCGGCGCGCGAAGGCGACGTGCGCGGGGTGATCGAGTCGTTGGCCGCGGAAGAACACCACCTTCCAGCGCAGCACCGCCGCCCGGACCGCGGCGACGACCTCGTCCGTCAGTTCCTCCGCCAGGTCGACTCCCGTGATCTCGGCGCCGATGTGTCCGGCCGCCGGCTTCACTTCGAGACGTGTGACCTGGTCCGTCATGGGGGCTCCGTTGATCGTGCTGTCGGCTCGTCCGGTCCAGCATGACCGCTGGGCCGGGCACCCGACACGGCGCCCCGCGGGAGGCGGACGCCGCGCGGAGGAGGGGCCGCGCACGGGAGACGCGGCGCGCGCACGGGGTGTGTCCGGTATGGCGCACTTGCTGTGCCGCACTCCCTTTTGGCGGGCGCGGCCGGTGTCGAGAATGAGGCGCAGTGAACGGGACCCGCCCTCCATCCGCATAGGGGCGGGGCCCGTTTACCTGTGCCCGGCCGCGCGCGTCGCCGCGCCGTGGCGGGCTTCAGCCCCGGTGCTCGCGTGTGGCCGGCCTCAGCCGCGGTGCTCGCGCAGGGCGGCGAGGGCGCGGTCGGCGTGCGCGCTCATGCGCAGCTCGCTGCGGACCACTTCCAGGACGGTGCGGTCCTGCGCGATCACGAAGGTGACCCGCTTGGTCGGGGCCAGCGAGAAGCCGCGCTTCACCCCGAACCGCTCCCGTACGGTGCCGTCGACATCGGACAGCAGCGGGAAGCCGAGCGTGTGGCGGTCGGCGAACTCCTGCTGCCGGTCGACCGCGTCACCGCTGATCCCGACCGGCCGGGCACCGGCGGCGGTGAACTCGGTCGCCAGATCACGGAAGTGGCAGGCTTCGGCGGTGCAGCCGCTGGTGAGGGCGGCGGGATAGAAGAACAGCACCACGGGCCCGTCGGCCAGCAGCTCGGACAGGCTCCGGCTCGCCCCGGTCTCGTCCGGCAGCGTGAAGTCCTCGACCTCGTCGCCCACGTTCACCGAAGACGTCATGACCGTCCCTCCCCGGACCGCGCGACCCCGCGGGCCCACAAAACGAGCGGCACCTGGAGCGGGAGCCGCGCCAGAGCCGCCGCCTTGAGCGGCGCGGGACGATGACGCCAGTCCACGGCCATCTGGACGTTGGCGGGGAAGACACCGACGAAGAAGGCGGCGGTGGCCAGCGCGGCGACCCGTCGTGTCCGGGGGAGTGCCACTCCGGCCGCCAGAGCGAGTTCGGCGACACCGCTCGCGTACGTCCAGGTCCGCGGCGCCCCCGGGAGAGCGCGCGGAATGGTGGCGTCGAACTGCCGTGGTACGGCGAAGTGCGCGACGCCCGCGGTGGCCAAGAGGCCTGCGAGCAACAAGGGTGAACGTTCGGACCGTGACACGGTTCCTCCTCCGGGGGCCTGTCGCGCGATATTACTGGAGGGTAAGTGCCCATGGTACGGACGGGACGCGACGATCGAGTGCCGTTCGGGAGCGTGCGCGGCGACCCCACGAGGACCGAACGCCCGTACCGGGAGAAGGCCGACGTCTCACCAGGGCGGGGGAGCGGCGGTCGTCCCGCGGTCGCGATCCGGTCGGTCCGCACCGGAGGTCCGGTCCGTGTCGACGCATTGCGGGACTTGCGACGTCGTCTTCTCGAATCTGCGGACCGGAGGCAAGCGCATCACGGCCGTGGTGCCCCTCTCACCCGGCCCTAGGGATCTCACCAGGCCCTAGGGGCTTGAGACGCGCGGAACGGGCGGCTCACGCGAGGACCCCGCTCCGCTGCCGCTCGCCAGTCGGGGCAGGAACTCAGGCCGTCAGGGCATGCCGGGGCAGGTTCGCGGTCGTTGCCGCGGCCCGCGCCGCGGCCTGGACCGGATACGTGGTCTTCGCGGGGTCGACCAGAGGGTCACCGAGCACGATCCGGCCCGCCGCGTACAGCGCGTCGCAGTCGGCGGTGGGCAGGGCCACATAGCAACCGCCGCGCCCGGTGGCGGAATCCAGGGGAAGCCAATAGCCGTACCGGCGGCGGCCGTTCGCATGCACGGTGAGGCGGACGGGGAACCGCCGCTGTGTGATCAGACGCAGGACCTCGGCACCCTCGGCGTCGAGCGGGGTGTGGGCGAGCGGCCGCAGCATGGTCACCGGCCTCCCGGCGGAGTTCTCGGCGCGGCGGTGCGAGGTCGGCGTCATGTGCATGCGGCCTTTCGACGGACGGGTCGGATCACGCATCGCCGGGGCGGTGTCGTTCGAGCTGATCATCATTGTTGCTCAGGGCACTGACAATGCGGGCGGGTTTGTGTTCAGCGGCGTTGCGCCGGTGCCTGGGCGCGGTGGGTCAGGGCGGCGAGCTGCCCCTGGACGAAGGGGTCCGTGGCAGGGTCGTACGACCCCGCGTGGTCGGCCAGGGTGTCGGTGATCCGTTCCCACTCGTCCGCCTCCGCCCGCGCGTCGAGCGTCTGCCGGCCGGGGGACGAAGGGTCCGCGGCGGCCTTCCGCGCGTCGTCGAGGGCCACCTTCGCCTGGTGATGGTTCATCCCGGTGGCGGCGCTGCGCACCCGCTCCCACGCGGCGTGCTCCCGCTCGGACGGCTCGTGTTCGGGACTCAATGCTCCACCTCGATCGTGCGACGGGACCGCTTCCTTCACCGGACCCGGGTGCCCCCGGCGGGCGGAACGACACCTGTGCGCCGGCGCGCGGAACGCGGCACAGTCCTCCGTCACCAGGGCAGGAAGGCGTGGATGTCCTTGCCGTCGGGCCGCACGATCACACTCACCTGGTCGCAGAGCGCGTTGATGAGATGCCAGCCGATGCCGCCCCCGCCCTGGGAAGGACGGAAGCGGCGGGGCGCGGGCCGGGTGGTGCTGCTGTCGCGAAGCGTCACGTGCACGCCGTCGAAGGTGGGACGCATCTGGAGCTCGAACGGGCCGGGAGCGTACTGGATCGTGTTCGCGGTCAGCTCGGTGACGACCAGCAGGATGTCGTCCCAGTGTTCGGCCGCCGAGGGCGGCGTCGTTCGCGCGAGGGCGCGCAGATAGCCGTCCGCGGTCAGCCGCGCGTCCGTCACGTTGCGCAGCTGCCCGCCGAACGCACTGGTGAGGGTTCCGAACTCCTCGTACGACGGCTTGTTGTTCCGACTCGGATCGATATCGATCGCGCCCTTCGCTCGGATCTCGTCGGCGGTACGCCTTTCGCCCCGTCGCGACCCGGAGAGCTGGAGCCGAGCCCCGCGCCTGGGCGAGGGCCCGGTTCTCCCCGCTGCGTTGCCTACGCCGGGGTGTCCTCGGAGCGCCTGCGCGAGCGGCGTCGCGCCAGTGCGCGCCGTTCCGCCTCGCTCGTACCGCCCCAGACACCGATGTTCTGGCCCGTGTCCAGGGCCCAGCGCAGGCACTCGTCGCGGGCCGGGCAGCCTGCGCAGACGGCCTTCGCCTCCTGGATCTGCAACAGGGCGGGGCCCGTGTTGCCGATGGGGAAGAACAGATCGGGGTCGACGGTGCGGCAAGCCGCGGAATCACGCCAGTTGTCCATGCGAGCCTCCTGTGAGCGAAGTGGACGCGTTCATCGGGGTTCGGTCCCCCCTCGGGTCACCCTTGATCTCCCGGATGAAACGGGTTGGGCATGCAAAGATCCCGTGGACGTGGGATCGGCCGCACGGGCCGACCACGGCGCGTGGCGGGAAAACGCGGCCGGTGCTGGGGCCGGCGTCACCCGATCGGCGCGGTGGGTCGCACCGGGTGGCAAGATGGAACCCCAGGTGAAGGCCGGTCGGGTTTCGACGAATGAGCGGGTGGCCCATGGCGCACGAGTCCGGTGATGTCTGGGAGAAGTTCGCCGTCGCCTTGGCGGACATGGCACGGGACCTGCTGGCGCAGGACTCGGTGCAGGCCACCTTGGACCGGATCGTGGATCACGCGACGGTGCTGATCAACGGGTGCGACGAGGGTGGCATTCTCACGGTTCGCCGGGGGGAGGTCAGAGCGCTGGCCGCGACCAGCGATGTCGTGCGGATGGCGGACCGGATCCAGCAGGATCTGCGGGAGGGGCCGTGCTTCGACGCGGTGACCGACCGGCATCAGGTCTATGTGATCGAGGACATGCGCCGGCCGCACGAGCGGTGGTCCCGTTTCGCCCCCGAGCTGAGGAAGCTGGGCATGGGCAGCATGATGGGCTTCCTGCTGTTCACCGACGACGACGAGCTCGGTGCCCTCAACCTGTACTCGCACAGCCCGAACACGTTCGACGAGTCGGCTCGGCGGGCCGGCTGGATCCTGGCCTCGCACGCGGCCGTCGCCCTCTCCGCGGCCCGTACGCACCAGCAGCTCGGCCAGGCACTGGAGACCCGCCACGAGATCGGTGAGGCGATGGGCATTCTCATGGAGCGCCACGGCCTCAGCGAGGAGGACGCCTTCAGCGTGCTGAAGAAAGCCTCCCAGGATCACAACATCAAGCTGCGGGAGATCGCCCGCAAGGTCTGCGAGACCGGCGAGCGACCCACCTGATCCCGCCACACCCGCGACGCCCGCCAGGCCCGCGAGACAGGCGGGAGCCCCGGGGCGGTGATCGCGCGCGGTCATACGGGGTCGGGGTCGGACGGTGGCGCGTAGCCAGGTCTAGAGAAAGCGGCGCAGTGGGGCGACCGCCAGCTCCTTGGCGTGCTGGAGCAAGGACCTGCGCCGCCAGCGTGCCGGATCGATGCCCACGGCCTGCTCGCGGTCCTCGTCGAAGTCCCGGTCGAGGGTCGCGGTGAACTCCTCGTCGAGCACGGCCAGCATGACCTCCTCGTCGTGCTCCAGGGAGCGGCGGTTGAAGTTGGTGGAGCCGATGAGGGCGGCCACCCCGTCCACCGTCATGATCTTGGTGTGGAGCATGGTCGGCTGGTACTGGCGGATCTCGACACCGGCGTCCAGGAGCGCGCGGTAGTGATGCTGACCGGCGAGCTGACAGGCCCGCTGGTCGGTGTGCGGACCCGGCAGCAGGATCTCCATTCGGACACCGCGGCGCGCCGTCGCGCACAGCAGGTCCACGAAGTAGGCGTCGGGGGCGAAATAGGCGGTGGCGAGACGGAACCGCTCCTCGGCGGAGCCGAGCATCACGCGGATGAGGGTCTGCATGTCCTGCCAGCCGAAACTGGCGGAGCCCCGCACCACCTGGACGGTCGCTGTACCCGGCTGGTCGTGCCCGGTGAAGCGGTCCCGGTCGTCGAAGAGCTCGTCGTGGCACTCCGCCCAGTTCTGCGCGAACGCGGCGGCGATGCCGTCCACGGCGGGCCCCCGCACCTTGACGTGGGTGTCCCGCCACTCGGAGGGACCGCGGGCGTCCCCGCACCACTCCTCGGCGATGCCCACACCCCCGGTGAACGCGGTGTGCTCGTCCACGACCAGTGCCTTGCGGTGACAGCGGTGGTTCTGCTTGAAGGGCGAGAGCCACAGCGGTTTGCGGAACCACGCGACCTGTACGCCGGCGGAGGTCATGGACCGCAGCAGGTCCTCCTCGATCCGCTGCGCGCCGAAGCCGTCCAGCAGCAGCCGTACTCGAAGACCCGACCGGGCCCGGTCGGCCAGGGCGGCCGCGAAGTCGCGGGCTATCTGCCCGCGCCAGTACACGAAGGTCATCATGTCGATGGTGTGCTCGGCGGACCGCACGGCATCGAGCATCGCGGCGAAGATCCGGTCGCCGTTGCGCAGCGGAACGAGCTCGTTCCCCTCGGTCGCGGCGATGCCGATGAGCCGCTCCAGGCGTCTGCGGAGCCGTTGCTTGCGCCGTCGCACCTCTGCCGGGTCCACCGGTCCGTTCCGCTCGACTCGTGCCGTGATGGTCTGGGACATCCGCCGTCTCCTGTTGTCCGTGCCGCGTTCCGCTTCGTCACTGCGCCGTTCCGCTTCGTCACTCCGGGCGTGCGAGGAGCAGTGATGGGGTGGTGGCCCTCTCCGGGACCTGCCCGAGCGGGGCCACCACCCCTCCCGCTCGACCGTGTCGTCCTCGGGGTCGCCCGGCCCCTGCGTCCGTCACGGGAGCGATGTCGCGAAGACGCCCGTGGGTGTTCGCGACGCGTGCTCTCGTGCCCCCGATCCGCCGCGGCAGTCCCCTGCGGCCCCGGGGACGTCGGTCCCCGCGACCGTCGGCTCCCGCGGCTTCGGCCGGGCCGGGGGGTCCGCGAACGCCCGGTGCGGCGCCCTGCGGGCTCCTGTGACCACGGTGTGAAGGTGAGTGAACCCGTGACATGGGCACCGGGGGTCCGGGAACAAGGGGGGCAGCCTGCCTGACCTGACACGCCGGACGGACACGGAGTGGCGCCGCGTGCACGGCCCAGGGGCGGGAAGCTCGGCATGGGAGGTGAAGGGATGACCACCGTCGAACCGCCCTGCGGCTTCGGTCCTGTTCCCGGTGCGAGGCTGGAGAGAAATCCGCAGGCGGCTGTACACGCCCGCGGAATGGCCCGGGCGCCCGGATGCGCAGCCTCCGCCGACCGCCCCGGTCCGGGGCCGCGCGTCCGCCGGCCGACGGGCTCGACCTCGCCGTCCGTGACGGCGAGGTGTTCGGACTGTTCGGGCCCAACGGCGCCGGCAAGACGGCGGCGATCCGGTGCAGCACCACCCTCCTGTCGGTCCTGGCAGGCAAGGTCCGTGTCTTCGGGCACGACGCCATCCGTGAACGCATGACCGTACGGCAGCCCGGCAGTCGTGAAGCGCGAGTATCTCGACCAGTCCTCGAATCGACGCGACAATCCATGACTCAAGCTCGCCCGGAGCGAGGCGACGAACGAAGAAGGGGGCACCCAGTGAGCGTCTACGTCACGAAGCGCGGAGACCGCCACCACTCCCGCCCGGACTGCGGATCGATCGTGGGCCCGCAGCGGACCGCGGTGACGATGGGGTGGGTCGTACACTCAGTGGAGGAGGTCAGCCAGGCTGAGGCGGAACAGCGCGGCAAGAGTGAACCCTGCCCGGCCTGCGCCGAGTGATCAACATGTAGAAGCCCGGCCGTCTGTTGTGCGGCCGGGCTCCGTCGTGCGGTCTCATCGCCGGGCGGTGTCGCTCATGTCCCCTCCTGCGTCAGGTGCGGCCACCGGAGTGTCCCGAAAGACCCTGCCCCGAAGGGTGGTTGCCGGATCAGGTCGTCGGCTGCTGGGACATATTTCAGGTCACGCATCTATCGCCGTGGCTTGTTTGTGGTGCATCGTTGATCGCGCGGGCTCCCCGATCCCCCAGGTGAAGGCCCCCGCTCGGGCCCCGCTGTGAGCTTCCGGCGAGCGGGGCCTGCCGCTCCTCCCGGCTCCCCACGGGAGGCCATGCGGCTGCGCTGACGCTGGTCGCTGCTGCGGTGCGGACACGGCCCAGCGCCGGCGACGCGTCGACGACCCGGCGGCCACCGCCCTCCACGGCCTCCGTCGACGTCTGCCTCCGCCAGGGTGGCGTCGCAGGGGCTTCGCTTCTTCGGTCGAGCCGTGAGGTGCACGGCGTGATCGCGCGCATGAGCCCTGGCCGGCTGCGCCGGAGCTGCGACGGCTGGCACGCCGGCCGAACCTCGTGCCCTCTTACTGGCGGGCCATGTGCATGCGCATCTCACTCTCGGCATCGACGATCAGGTCGCCGGACAGGTCGACGGTGACGCTGTGGAGGGTGCCGGTGAAGCGGAACGGCGCCTGGTAGTCAGGGGTGACGGCACCACCGGGATTGGCGCCGCAGACCATGCCACCCGGGTTGAAGGCGACCGGCGTGGTGAACGGCATGTCGACCTCGCCGACGAGGCGGCCGTCGATGTACAGCTGGGCCCGGCCGGGTGCGCCCTTGCCGTGGGCCATGTCCGGAGCGCCTGTTGGCTCGAACTCGAAGCGCAGAGCGTGCCGTCCCTCGGGCAGGGTCTCGCTGGAGGCGACGTGGTGCAGGGCCCGTTGGACGTAGTTGTGGGCGTAGTGGAGTTGGCCGTCCTTGACGTAGAGGGACCAGCCACCGGCGTTGGTGCCCTGGCAGAGCAGGACGCCCTGCGCGCCGCCGGGCGGTATCTCGACGTCGGCGGTGATGCTGTGGGGGCGGTTGAGGACCCGGGGCGCGACCGCAGCGGGCAGGATTTGGGTTCCGGGACGGAGGGTGTAGCTGGTCCGGCCTTCGGTGATCTGCGGGCGCTCAGTCATCATCCGCTGCAAAGCGCTGCCGTCGATCGGCAGCACGTCGTACTTGCCGGCTTCCACGTACCACAGGGCGATCATCTCGATCAGTTTGCTGCGGTGTTCTTCGGCGAGGTCGCGGGTCTCGGCGACATCCTCGTCGACGTGATACAGCTCCCACTGGTGGGCGTCGAGGCCATTGAGGTCCGCCCTGGTGATCGGTGTGCCGAACGGCCGCCCGGCCTCGGCGAAGGAGGGGCCGGGCCAGGGGCAAACCGCCCGCCATCCGTCGTGGTCGATCGCCCGGTGCCCGAACATCTCGTAGTACTGGGTACGGTGTCGGCTCGCCGCAGTGGCATCGTCGAAGGTGTGGGCGAAGCTGACCCCGTGCAGGGGTGACTGGGTGACACCCCGGATGGTCGCGGGAGCTTCGATGCCGAGCACGTCCAGGACGGTGGGGACCATGTCGATGATGTGCGCGAACTGGCCGCGGACCTCACCGCGGGCCCGGATACCGTCGGGCCAGTGCACGAGGAACGGGTCGCTGACTCCGCCGCGGTAGGTCTCCCGCTTCCAGCGCCGGAAGGGGGTGTTGCCCGCCGATGTCCAGCCCCACGGGTAGTGGTTGAACGTGCTCGGGCCGCCGAGCTCGTCGATCCGGGTCAGGCTCTCCTCCAACGTCTCGGGCGCGTTGTTGAAGAACTGCATCTCGTTGGTGGTGCCGGTCACCCCGCCCTCGGCACTCGCCCCGTTGTCGGAGACCACCATGATCAGCGTGTTGTCGAACTCGCCGGTCTCCTTCAGGAAGTCCAGCAGCCGCCCGACGTGGTGGTCGGTGTGGGCGAGGAACCCGGCGTAGACCTCCATCATCCGCGCGGCCAGACGTCGCGCGTCCGGCGTGAGCGACTCCCACGCGGGCACGTCCGGATCGCGTGGGGACAGCTGCGCGTCCGCGGGCACCACACCAAGCTGCTTCTGCCGGGCGAAGGTGTGCTCGCGGTAGGCGTCCCAGCCGTCGTCGAAGTGCCCCCTGTAGCGGTCCGCCCACTCCGTCGGCACGTGGTGCGGGGCATGCGTGGCACCGGGGCACAGGTTCAGGAAGAACGGCTTGTCCGGGGCGACCTGCTTGGCGTCGGCGATGAACGACATCGCCCGCTCGACCAGGTCCTCCGTCAGGTGGTAACCCTCCTCCGGCGTGGCCGGCGGCTCGACCTGGTGGTTGTCGTACACCAGGTCCGGATACCACTGGCTGGTGTCGCCGCCCAGAAACCCGTAGAACCGCTCGAAACCCCGCCCCAGCGGCCAGCGGTCGTACGGGCCCGCGGCCGACTCCTGCTCAGAGGGCATCAGGTGCCACTTGCCGACCATGTACGTGTTGTAGCCGTGCTGCAGCAGCATCTCCGACAGGAACCCGTTCTCGAACGGGATCTGACCGTCGTAGCCCGGATAGCCGGTTGCCAGCTCCGTGATTGCCGCCATGCCGTTGGCGTGGTGGTTGCGGCCGGTGATGATGCAGGAGCGCGATGGCGAGCACAGTGCGGTGGTGTGCATGTTGTTGTAGAGAAGCCCGCCCGCGGCAAGTGCGTCCAGATTCGGCGTCTCGATAGGACTGCCGTAGCAGCCCAGCTGCCCGAACCCCGTGTCGTCGAACACGATGAACAGCACGTTCGGCGCACCCGCCGCTGCCCGCACGGGCTGCGGCCACGCCGGACTCGACTCGTCGGTCGTGCGCCCGATCACGCCGGGGAACCGCTGCCCCGGCCTGTACTCATTCCACGACGATCGAGCCATCTCGGTCTCCGTCCCAGCAGCACAAACGCCGGTGATATTCGTGTGTCCAGCTGTCGCCGCAGAGCCCTGCCGCCGACACGGGATCCCGGGTGAGGAGCCTGCATCGGTCGCCAGCCGGAGTGTGATTCGCCGGTCGTCGGCTGGGATGCCGAACGCTTCCACGCTAGGCCGCCACCACCCTCACGGCGACCGGGGCCGGTGACCCAGGCCATCACCATGCCGCTGTTCTTCGGCTCCAACGCGCTCTACCCGGTGGCTGTCATGCCCGGCTGGCTCCAGGCCGTCAGTGCGGTCAACCCGCTGAGCTATCAAGTCGACGCCCTGCGCGGCCTGCTGCTCGGCACACCCGTGCACCTGGCCCTCGACTACGGCGTCCTGGTGGTGGCCGCGGCCCTCGGCATCCTGTCCGCCTCCTCGTTGCTGGGCCGACTGGCCAGGTGAGACGGCATCTCGGGGCCCGGTGCGTTGATCGATTGGTGAGGCCGGGCGGTCAGGCTTAACGTCGATGGAGTGAACATCCGTGTTCACCGCCGACCCGAGATGCAGGGCCATCCCCCATGACGGCCGATCACGTGACATCCTCCGAGTCTGCCGAGTCCCCGCAGCGGGGACGAGGCAGCGGTATGGCGCTCTTCATCCTGGCTTCGTGTCAGCTGATGGTGGTCCTCGACATCACCATCGTGAACATCGCGCTGCCGCACATCCAGACCTCGCTCGGCTTCTCGACCGAGAACCTCTCCTGGGTGATCAACGCCTACACGCTGACCTTCGGTGGTCTGCTGCTGCTCGGCGGACGCTCGGGAGACATCCTCGGCAGACGCCGGGTCTTCATGTTCGGTGTGCTGCTCTTCGTGTTCGCGTCGCTGCTCGGCGGACTCTCCCAGGAATCCTGGCAGTTGCTCGCGGCGCGCTCGCTGCAGGGCGTCGGCGGCGCCATCGCGTCACCCACCGCCCTGGCGTTGATCACCACCACCTTCCGTGAAGGGCCCGAGCGCAACAGGGCGTTCGGCGTCTTCGCCGCCGTCTCGGCGGGCGGCAGCGCGATCGGGCTGCTGGCGGGCGGCATCCTCGTCGAGTGGCTCGACTGGCGCTGGGTCTTCTTCGTGAACATCCCCATCGGGCTGCTGATCGTGCTCGCCACCCCCCGCTACATCAAGGAGTCCGAGCGACACCCGGGCCAGTTCGACTTCCTGGGCGCCATCACCTCCACGCTGGGCATGGTGCTGATGGTCTACGGCTTCATCCGGGCCTCGGAGAAGGGCTGGAGCAACCCCGTCACCCTCGCGGCCTTCGGGGCGGCGCTGGTGTTCCTCATCGCGTTCATCGCCACCGAAAGGCGGTCGAGACAGCCCATCACGCCGCTGTGGATGTTCCGCGACCGCAATCGCGCGGGTGTCTACGCGATGATGCTCAGCCTCTCCGCCGCGATCTTCGGCATGTTCTTCTTCCTGACCCTCTTCGTGCAGAACATCCTGGGCTTCAGCCCGCTGGAGGCCGGTTTCGCCTTCCTGCCGGTGAGCGCGATCATCGCCGTCGGCGCGGGTGTCGCCTCGAACCTGCTGCCCAGGTGGGGTCCCAAACCCTTCATGGCCGTGGGCGCCATCATGTCCGCCGTGGGCCTCGGCTGGCTGACCCTGACCGACGTCGACAGCACCTATCTCGGCAGCATCCTCGGACCCACCCTGGTCTTCGGATTCGGCATGGGCCTGCAGTTCGTGTCGCTGACGCTGATGGCGGTGTCCGGAGTCCAGCCCAAGGAGACGGGTGCCGCCTCCGGCATCCTCAACGCCACCCAGCAGGTCGGCGGTTCCCTCGGCCTCTCCGTGCTGGTCACCGTCTTCGGCACGGCGAGCCGCAACGAGGCCACGGACCAGGTCGCGAAGTTCCTGTCGACGGCGACCCCGGCGCAACGGCTGCAGTTCCGCAGGACGGGACAACTCCCGGCGCCCTGGAGCGAACAGGTGCTGACGTCCGGCATCTCGGGAGCGTTCGTCGCCGCCGCGATCTTCGCCGTCTTCGCCGCGCTGATCGCCCTGATCGTCATCCAGGTGCGCCCCTCCGACCTGGAGCGGCTCCAGGGAGGCGCCGCCTCCTTCACACCGGCGGACGGATCCGTCGACGCGGCGGGCGAGTCGGCGCGCGCGGCACAGGTGGGGGAGTCGGACTCCCCAGAGGGACCGCCCACTCCCGGCTGAGCCCGCCCGTCGGCTGTCCCGAGCGCCTGACTCAGGGCAGTGGCTGTTCCGCCCAGATGATCTTGCCCTCGGGTGTGTAGCGGGTGCCCCAGCGGTCGGTGAGCTGGGCGACCAGGAACAGGCCGCGTCCGCCCTCGTCCGTCGTCGCCGCGTACCGCAGATGCGGCGAAGTGCTGCTGGCGTCGAAGACCTCGCAGATCAGAGTTCGGTCCAGGAGCACGCGGACCCCGATGGGCCCATTGCCGTAGCGGATCGCGTTGGTCACCAGTTCACTGAGGATCAGCTCGGTGGTGAACGCCATCTCGTCGAGCCCCCATTGCGTCAGCTGACGGCTGACCGAGGCACGCACCTCGCCGACGGCGGAGGGTTCGGACGGCACCTCCCATGAGGCGATCCGGTCGGCATCGAGGGCATGGGTACGGGCCACGATCAGGGCGATGTCGTCGCTCGGCCGGGCCGGCAGCAGGGCGTCCAGAACCGCCTGGCAGGTGTCCTCCGGCGAGCGGTCGGCTCCGGCCAGCGCGGTGCGCAGCAGTTCGAGGCCGACGTCGATGTCGCGTTCCCGGTCCTCGACCAGGCCGTCCGTGTAGAGGACCAGCCGGCTGCCCTCCGCCAGGTCCAGCTCGGCCGTCTCGAACGGCAGACCGCCCAGACCGAGCGGCGGACCGGCCGGCACCTCGGGGAACTCGACACTGCCGTCCGGATGGATCACCGCTGGCGGCGGGTGCCCGGCCCGGGCGACGGAGCAGCGCCGGGTCGTCGGGTCGTAGACGGCGTAGAGGCAGGTGGCGCCCGTGACGGCGGCTCTGCTGGACTCCGGCAGCTCGTCCTGGTCGATTCGGCCGACCAGCTCGTCCAGGAGTCCGAGCAGTTCGTCGGGCGGCAGGTCGAGCGCGGAGAAGTTGTGGACGGCCGTGCGCAGCCGCCCCATCGTCGCGGCGGCCAGCAGTCCGTGACCGACGACGTCGCCCACGACGACCGCGACCCGGGCGCCGGGCAGCGGCAGCACGTCGAACCAGTCGCCGCCGACCCCGGCCTGCGCCGGCAGATAGCGGTAGGCGAGGTCGAGGGCGCTCTGCTCGGGCAGATTGCGCGGCAGCAGGCTGCGCTGCAGCGTCACGGCCATCGTGTGCTCGCGCGTGTAGCGGCGCGCGTTGTCGATGGAGACCGCCGCGCGGGCGACCAGTTCCTCGGCGAGGGCCAGATCCTCCACGTCGAAGGGCTCGGGCTTCTCGGAGCGCCAGAAGTTGACCACGCCCATGACCAGGGGCCCGACGCGCAGCGGGACGGTGATCAGGGAGTGGATCCCGTAGTCGACGACCTGCGCGGTGCGCTGGAGGTCCTGGGCCAGCCAGCCCGGGGCGCCGCCGAGATCGGGTTCGACGACGGCCTCGCCGGTGCGGAGGCTGTGCGCCTGGGGCGTGGAGGGGACGAACCCGATGTGCTCGCCGACCGGATAGAGCGGGGCGTCCTTGCGGATGCCGCTGGAGGCGGTGCGGCGCAGGCCGGCGCCCGCGGCCGGCTCCTGTCCGTTCAGGACGGCGTCGGCCAGGTCCACGGTGACGAAGTCCGCGAACCGCGGGACGGCGACCTCCGCCAGTTCCTCCGCGGTCCGCGTGACGTCCAGGCTCGTCCCGATGCCCACACCGGCGTCGTAGAGGAGTTTGAGTCGCTCGCGGGCGATCTCGGCCCGGCCGGAGAGCGCGCGCAGTTCGGTCGAGTCACGGAGGGTGGCGACGCTGCCGGCCGGGCCGCCCCGCAGGTCCGTGGGCCGCTGGTTGATGGCCAGGAGCTGGTCCCCGACCAGGTGCACCTCGTCGGTGGCGACACGCCCCGAGGCCAGCAGGTCGGCGGTGCCCGGATCGAGGCCGAGTTCCTGGACGGGGCGTCCCTCGGCGTCCACCGGCAGGTCGAGCAGGCGGTTCGCCTCGTCGTTGGCGAGGAGCAGCTGCCCCTCTCCGCCGACGATGATCACTCCCTCCCGGACGGAGTGCAGCACGGCGTCGTGGTGTTCGTACATCCGGGTCATCTCGTACGGGCCGAGGCCATGGGTCTGGCGCAGCAGGCGTCTGCTCACCAGAGCGGTGCTCGCTGTCGCCAGGGCGAGTGCGACGGCGGCGGCGCTCAGCAACAGCGGCAGTTGGCGGTCGGCGGCGCCGCCCACGTTCGCCGTGGTGATCCCGGCCGACACCATGCCGACGACCGTGCCGTCGGGTGCCTTGATGGGAACCGTGGCCTGGACGAGCTGCCCGATGGTCCCGTTGATCTGCTCCGTGATGGAGTGCCCGGCCAGCACAGGTGCGACGGTCCCGACGAACTTCTTGCCGATCCGGTCGGGCTTGGGGTGGGTGTAGCGGATCGCGTCGGTGTTCAGCACGACGATGAAGTCCACCTTCGACGCCTTGCGGGCGGCTTCGGCGCTGGGCTGCAGCAGGGCCGTGGGGTGGGGGGCGCTGAGCGCCGCGCGCGTGCCCGGCGCGTTGGCGAAGGTCTGCGCGACGGCGAGCGAGCGGTTGCGGGCCTCCTGCGTGCTGTCGTGCCGCACCTGGAGCACCAGTGCGACCACCGCGGCGACGACCAGGAGCAGCACGATCACCACTTGCAGGACGAACACCTGTCCGGCGACACTGCGCCCGCCGAGCGCGGAACGAAGCCCGTTGGACGGGCCTTGCCTGTGCTTGCCTTCGTGTGACCCACGGTGATGGTGCGTAGTACTGGGGCGGCGGGTCGACTGAGCCCGGGTTCGACCCAATAGTCCGACCATGTGCTATGTCTACACTGCCCGGCGTCCGGTGGCGAGGGGCGTAACGCACCGTGAGTGGGTGCCGTCGCTGCCGCGGACCGGTCGGGTGCCGGCCCCCGGCGTGGGCGACGCTGCTGTCACCGGCGTCCGGCCGCATCATGGAGACGTATCTTTCACCCGCATTTGTCGCTTCGGCGCGGAGGCCCTCATGACGACCGTGGACCGCTACCGGCTGACCTTCACCCATCCCGGACCGGATACGAGCATGGTGACGGACGAGGTGGTCGTCGAACGGACGAGTACCAAAGGGCCGGGCGGCAACCCGGTGTACAGCGATCCCACCGGCATTCTCCGCGCCGAGATCAGCCCGGCGGGAGAGGTGCGCATGCTGGCCAGCGGCGCCTACCAGTCACCGATCAGCCCTGCGGTCGAACCGATTCCCTGACCGGACCCGCCCCGGCGGGACGATCGCCGGCGGCCGAGAGGTCCCGTGCGAAACGAAGGCCCGGACGCCCGGCCACGTCGATGTCGCCGGTGACGACGAAGCCCGTGCGGGCCAGGACGGCCCGGGAAGCGGCGTTGTCAGTGGTCGTGACGGCCCGCAGGGTGCTCAGGCCGTACGCGGTCGCGGCCAGGGCGCAGACCTCCCGCACGGCGGCTGTGGCGAGACCTCGACCCGCGGCCCGCTCGGCGACGCGGTAGCCGAGTTCCGCGGAGCCCTCCGCCACGTCGACCAGGTTGAAGCGACCCAGTACCGCGTCGGCGTCGTCCAGCACGACATGGAAGCGGAGCAGTCCCGCGGCCTGGTCGGCCAGCAGCTCACGAAGGCGGACGTCGAACTCGGCGAAGTAGGCGTCGCCGCGGTCGGAGATCGACGCGGCGAAATAGGCGCGGTTCTCCTGCTCGAACGCGAGCAGCGCGGGTGCGTGGTCGAGCCGTAGGGGTTCGAGTCGGGGCATCCGGTCATGCTAGGACGCCGATTCCGACGACGTGTCCCTTTGTTGCACGGTCACGGAAGCAGGCGTCGTATCACGCGGTCACCGAAGCAGGCGTCTTGTCACGCGGTCACGTAAGCAGGCGTCGTTCCTTCGCCACGGCCACCGCGCCCGCTCGGGTGTCGACCCCGAGCTTGCCGTAGATCCGGCCGAGGTGGGTCTTCACGGTCGCCTCGCTGATGAAGAGGGCCTTGGCGATCTCCCGGTTGCCGATGCCCTGGGCCAGCTGGGTCAGGATGTCGCGTTCGCGGTCGGTCAGGGTGGGCCGCGGACTGCGCATGTTGGCCATCACACGGCCGGCGACCGGGGCCGAGAGCGCCGTACGGCCGTGGGCGGCGGCCTGGATCGCCGCGAACAGCTCCTCCGGCCGCTCGGCCTTCAGCAGGTAGCCCGTCGCTCCGGCCTCGACGGCGCGGGTGATGTCGGCGTCGGTGTCGTACGTCGTGAGGACCAGCACGTGCGGGCCTTCGCCGGGTGCGGCGGTCAGCCGACGCGTGGTCTCGACGCCGTCGATGCCGGCGCCGAGCTGGAGGTCCATCAGCACCACGTCCGGGGTCAGCTTCGTGCTCAGGGCGAGCGCCTCCTCACCCGTGCCGGCCTCGCCGACGACCTCGATGTCCGGGGCGCTGTCGAGCAGGGCGAGCAGTCCCGCCCGTACGACGGCGTGGTCGTCGCACAGCAGGATGCGGACGGGGCGGGAGGCGTCGGTCGCACCGGTCATCGGGGCGGCTCCAAGGGGATCGCGGTGGACAGGAGCCAGGACGCCTGCCTGATGCCGTCGTTCCAGGCCAGTACTAACGTGCAACAACTGCGCCCCCGCGATCCTGACCCATCGCGGACGCCGTGCACTCAGCGCCGAAAGAGCGGAGTTCACCATTGGGGCTGCCCGCACGCAGGTTCTTTACCCACTGGCGTCCAACTGCACGTCCCGCCTCTGTCGATGTGACGTCCGACGGCGGTCGATGCGCGAAGGATTGGATTCTCCGGAGCCGCCAGTGGATAGGTCTGCAGTGTTGTCCGAACGGGGCATGGAGAGTCGGGGGGTCTGGGATGCGGTTAGAGGTGCAGGTCGAGCCCGCTGTCATGGAACTGCGTTCGCTGCAAGCCTGGTTGAAATCAGACCCCGAGAGGCGCAGGTCTGCCGTGGTTGAGGTGTACGGCAGTGCGCCGCGGCCTGGGGAGATGGGCACAGCATTTATGGGCACAGCGTTTGACGTGTGATGAGAACCTCTGAAAACGGCCGGTGTCGCTCTTCCCTTCACATTGTTGGATCTTGAATGGTGTGGGGAGAGTGGGGAGCGAAGAGCACGGTTTCCTCTGGCAGGGCGGGCTCGGGGGCATGTTGATCATGGGTCTGTAGGGTCCCTGTCATGACTGATGACTGGCGGATGGACCGGATCGGAAGCGCACTGCGAGGAGAGAATCCCGCCGTGCTCAGGCGTCTCGAAGCGGGTTTCGCGGTGATCGGAGACGTCCAGTTCCTGCCCGGCTATTCAGTGCTCTTGGTGGATGACGCAACTGTCCAGCGGCTGTCGGACCTGCCGAGAGCTAGGCGATTGGCCTTCTTGTCCGACATGGATCAGCTGGGGGAAGCGGTCGAGCGCGCGTGCAGGCGGTTGGATCCGGCTTTCCGTCGGGTGAACCTGGAGATTCTTGGCAATACCGATGGATTTCTGCATGCGCATGTGTGGCCGCGGTTCGAGTGGGAGCCGGCGGAACTTGTGGGTATGCCGGTGTGGCTATATTCGCGCGAGAGGTGGAGCGACGAGCAGTTCGCGCTCAGTCCGCAGCACGATGTGATGCGGGAGGCGATCGGCGAGGAGCTGGACCAGTTGCAGTCCGCGCGCTAATGGTGTGGGACCGCCGACCGAAGGTCGGCGGTCCCGGTAGTCAGTGACGGTCAGTGGGCGGTCATGGAGTCCTTCGCAGTGGCGTGATGTCGGGGATACGGCTTGTGATCGAGGGGCGTGCGGCTTCCGGGGTGGCCAGCAGGGCCACGATCGTGATCGGCTGATCGCAAGCGGCGGTATCCCGGCATCGCGGTCCTGCATGCTCGCGGCGGTGACCAGCACCACCAGCAGCAAGACCAGGCAGCCCACGGCCACGTGCCCTTTGCGGCCCGTCACCTTCCTCCCGCACGTCCCGCCCTTGTCTGTCGGTGCCGACGGTGTCGGCCGCCCGCAGGGACTGCGAGTCGACGATCACTGCCGTCGGCGTGCGGCTGCAGGCGTACACTACTGGGCAAATAGCCTCTTATTTGCCTTAATCTTACAATCCGGAAGATTTCTCGATGACCCGGCCCGATGACCCGCGCACCGCGGCGGCCCGGGTGTTCGCCGAGGGCGGCGCGTTCGGCGAGCTTCTAGCCGGGATCGACTGGGCGGCGACGCCGCTCGGGCCCACCGTCTCCTGGCCGGGGCCCCTAGTGGACTCCCTGCGCCTCATGCTCACCTCTGAGCATGGGATGGCTCTGTACTGGGGCGCTGAATTCACCACGCTGTACAACCTGGCCTCCACACCCATTGTCGGCGCCAAACACCCCTGGGCGCTCGGCAGGCCCTACAAGGAAGTGTTCCCCGAGGTCTGGGCCCACCCCGTGAGCTCCCACTTCCACTATGTGACCGACACCCGCAAGACCCTGCTGATCCCGGATGAGCCGCTCATCATGGAGCGCCACGGCTTTTTGGAGCAGTGCTACTTCGACTCCGCCTTCCAGCCCGTGCTGCTGGACGACGGCACCGCCGGCGGCGTGCTGCAGATCATTACCGAGACCACCGGCCGGGTACTGGGCGAGCGCCGGCTGCGCCTGCTGAGCGAGACCGGCGCGCGCACCGCCGGGCTGCCCACCCCGGGCGAGGTCGCGCGTGTGGTCGCCGAGGTGGCGGGCTCCCACCCCGAGGAGATCCCGTTCCTGGGCCTGTACCTGGCCTCCGAGCCGGGGATGCAGCGGCCGGCGGCCTCCGCCGGGCTTCCGTCGGCGGCCGAGACCGTCTCGCTGAGTGCGGCCGACGGGTCGGAGGTGGCGGCCCGGCTGGCGCAGGTGGTCGCCGACGGTGCCCCGGCCACACTGGCGGCCGCCGCGTTCACCGGCGGCAGCACGGCCGGGCAGCACGCCGCGGCCCCCCGGCTCCCGGTCGAGCAGGCGCTGGCCCTGCCACTGCACTGCGCGGGCCAGGTGGAGGGCGTCCTGGTGGTGGGCGTCAACCCCTGCTTCCCGCCGGCCGGGGCCTACCACGACTTCCTGGAGGTGCTCGCCTCAGCCGTGGCCGGGGCCCTGGCGGCCGCGCTCGCACACGAGTCGGCCGCGCTCGCGCACGAAGAGCAGCGCCGGCGGGCGGAGGCGCTGGCCGAGCTGGACCGGGCCAAGACCACCTTCTTCGCCAACGTCAGCCACGAGTTCCGCACCCCGCTCACCCTGCTCCTGGGCCCGCTCCAGCAGGCCCTGGCCGACGAGGACCGGCCCGAGCGGCGCGAGCAGCTGGAGCTGGCCGAGCGCGGCGCCCTGCGCCTGCTGAAGCAGGTCAACACCCTCCTGGACGTCGCCAGAGCCGAGGCCGGGCAGATGCGCCCGGCCCTCGAGCCGGTCGACCTCGCCGGTGCCACGGCCGAGCTGGCCGGGGTGTTCCGCTCCGCCTTCGAGGCGGCCGGACTGACGCTGGAGGTGGACTGTCCGCCGCTGCCCAAGCCGGTGTCCCTGGACCGGGAGATGTGGGAGAAGATCATCCTCAACCTGCTCAGCAACGCCCTGAAGTTCACCTTCACCGGCGGCGCCCGGGTGCAGGTGGCCGCGGCCGGCGACCGGGCCCGGCTGACCGTGACCGACACCGGCACCGGCATCCCCGCGGACGAGCTGCCGCGCCTGTTCGAGCGCTTCCACCGGGTCCGCGGCGCCCGCTCCCGCTCCCACGAGGGCAGCGGCCTCGGCCTGGTGCTGGTGAAGGACCTGGTGGAAGCGCACGGCGGCACGGTCGGCGTGGACAGCCGACTCGGCCAGGGCAGCACCGTTACCGTGGACGTCCCCTTCGCCGCCGCCCACCGGCCCCGCCCGGCCCCGCCCGCGGCCGGCGCCGGATCCCCCGGGGAGATCCCCAGGGAAGGCGGAGGCGGCCGGCCCGGCCGCGCCGCGGCCTATGTGGACGAGGCGCTGGGCTGGCTGGCGGCCGACCCCGTCCCCGCCGCGGCCACCTCCGCGGCACGCACCCCGCACGCCCCCGCGACCCACACCCCCGGCCCCCACGAAACCGAGCGCCCCCACCGGGCCCGCCTGCTGGTCGTCGACGACAACGCCGACATGCGCGCCTACCTCACCCAGCTCCTGCAGCCCGACTACGACGTACTGCTCGCCGCCGACGGCCGGGCCGCCCTGGAGACGGCCCTGGCCCAGCCGGTGGAACTGGTGCTCAGCGACGTGATGATGCCCCGCATGGACGGCTTCGAGCTGGTCCGGGCGCTGCGCGCCGACCCGCGCACTGCCCGCCTGCCCATCGTCTTGCTCACCGCCCGCGCCGGCGAGGAGGAATCCGTGCAGGGCCGGGACGCCGGTGCCGACGACTACCTGGCCAAACCCTTCTCCGCGCGCCAGCTGCTGGCGCGCGTCCGCACCGGGTTGGAACTGTCCCGGCTGCGCGAACAGGTCCTGACCGAGACGCGCAACCAGCTGGCCGTGCTGGCCTCCCTGGCCGACGCGGGCCTGCGGCTGTCCGCCACCCTCGACCCGGACCAGATACTGCAGACTGCCGGCCAGATCCTGCTGCTCGACTTCGCCGACCAGATCAGCGTCCACCTCACCGCCGCCGCACCCGCCCCCGCGCAGTCGCCCCCGGCATACATCGCAGGCACCCCCCTTCTTGCCCCCGAGGCCCTGGCCACCGCCGCCACCCACGCGATCAACGGCACCGCCCCAGCCCCAGCCGGCCCGCACCCGGCGCCCGCCGCCGTGCTGGCCCTGCCTCTGCACGCCCACGACCAGACACTGGGGGCCCTGGTACTGGTCCGGCACACCGACTACTCCGCGGTCGAACACAAGTATCTGGAGAACCTCGCCCACCGCCTGGCCCTGGCCTACGACAACGCCACCCGCTACCACAACGAGCGCCGCCTCGCCCTGACCCTGCAGCGCGCCCTGCTGCCCCACCGCCTGCCGGAGGTGCCCGGAGTGCGCCTGGCCACCCACTACCGGGCCAGCAACCGCGGCGCCGAGGTCGGCGGCGACTGGTACGACGTGCTCGAACTGCCCGACGGCGCCGTGGGACTGGCCATCGGCGACGTCATGGGCCACGACATGGAGGCCGCCACCGTGATGGGCCAACTCCGCTCCGCCCTGCACAGCCTCGCGATGGAGGGCGCCGGCCCGGCCCAGGTGCTGACCAGGCTGGACGCCTACGTGCAGTCGCTCGCCACCGAACGCTTCGCCACCTGCCTCTACGCGGTCTACAACCCACACCGCCACCGCCTGCGCTACGCCGCCAGCGGGCACCTGCCGCCCCTGCTGGTAGCCGCCGACACCGCCTACCTGGAGCTGCCCCCGGCACTGCCGCTGGGACTGGGCAGCACCCCAATCGACCGCGAGGTGGCGTTCCCGCCCGGCACCAGCCTGCTGCTATACACCGACGGCCTGGTGGAAAACCGGGCGCTGTTCCTGGACGACGGCCTGGCGGCTCTGCGCCAGACCTGCGGCGCGCTGCCCGCCGCCGCCCGCACCGACCCCCAGCAGATCACCGAACGGGCCCTGGAACTACTGAACACCCCCGACCGGGTCGACGACGACGCCGCCCTGCTCGCCGCCACCGCCGAACCATCGTGTCGAACCGGCGACCCGCAGACTGACGGAAGTGGGCACCGCAAGCCGCAGACCCCGCGGTAGGTGGGGGCTTCCCCGTGATCGTGGACACCGGTTGTCATGCGGCGGTGGTCAGCGCAGTTGATCGCTGTTCGTAGGTGATCGGGCTGATCCGGCCGAGGCGGGAGTGCCGTCGGCGGGTGTTGTAGCGGGTCGCCCAGCGGAAGACTGCGAGGCGGGCCTCACTGGCCCCGTTCCACCGCTTGCGGCCCTGGAGCGTCTCGCGCTTCATGGTCGCGTTCAGGCTCTCCGCGGCGGCGTTGTCCGCACTTGTGCCGGTGAGCGGACTCAGGGCTCGATGACGAGGCGTTCGATGAGGTCGTCGCGGAGTGCGAACTGGTAGCGCAGATCGATGGCGCCGCCGGGGAAGTTGCCTTCGAGGTGGTGGGTGGCGATGTAGTGGGTCGCGTCGGTCTGCTGAGCGTTCGTGAGGTGGATGGTGTAGGTGAATTCGGTGGCGGATCGGCCGAGCCAACCCTCGATCGCCTCGGTGCCCTCGTAGGTGTTGCCGTCGTCGATCACTGTGGCTTCGCGGGTGAATGCCGTGACTGCGGTGGCCGTGTCGTGGGCGCGGTGCGCTTTGAGGTAGCGGGTGATCACCTCGGGCAGGGTGTCCGGGGTACTGGTTCGGGGCTGGTTGTCGTGCATGACGCTCCTTGGGGTGGTGACGGGTTCAGACGGTGGGGGTGGTGCCGCCGTCGATGACGTGTTCGGCGCCGACGATGGCCGAGGCGCGGTCGGAGACGAGGAAGGCGACGAGCTCGGCGACCTCCTCTGGCCGGTTGGGACGGCCGAGCGGGATGCCGCCCAGGGAGTCCATGAGCTGGCCCAGCGCCGCTTCCTGGGTGATGTCTGCGTCGTGGGCGATCCGGGCGATGAGGTTGTCGGCGGCCGAGGTCTGCACGAAGCCGGGCGAGACGGTGTTGACGCGGACGCCGTGCGGGGCGACCTCGTTGGCCAGGCCCTTGCTGTAGGTGGTCAGGGCGGCCTTGGCGGCGGCGTAGGCCAGGGTGCCGTTCCACAGCGGCATGCGGCGCTGGATCGAGGTGACGTGCACGATCACGCCCTTGCCCGTGGCGATCATGTCCGGCAGGAGTGCGCGGTCCAGGCGGACGGCGGCCAGCAGGTTCGTGTTCAGCTCCCTGGCCCAGTCGTCCTCGCCGAGCGCCGCAAATCCTCCGGCCGGTGCCTCGGAGCCGCCGAGGGTGTTGACCAGGATGTCGACGCCTCCCACGCGGGCGTCCGCCTCGGCAGCTACGTGGGCTGCGCCCTGGGCGGTGGACAGGTCGGCGGTGATGAACGTCTTCTCCTCGACGTCGTCGGGGCGGCTGCGGGCGGTGACCAGTACGGTTGCGCCGGCCTGGGCGAGGCGTCGGGCGATGGCGGCTCCGGTGCCCTTGGTGCCTCCGGTGACCAGAGCACGCTGGCCTTCGAGGGATTCGCTGATGGATGTGGTCACGGTGTGCTCCGTTCCTGGGCGCGGGCGCAGTAGGCACCACTCTCACCGTTACTGCTAAAATGAAAGTTACTAACTTCGACTTTAGCAGTAACTGAAGGGATGGTCGCCGTGGCAAGCCGGATCAGGCTGGAGGACCGGGAGTGCCCGCTGTCCACGACGGTGGATCACGTCGGCGAGTGGTGGACGCTGCTGATCCTCCACGACGCCTTCGACGGCTACACCCGCTTCGACCAGTTCCAGGAGAGCCTGGCCATCTCCTCCAGCATGCTCACCACCCGGCTGAAAACCCTCGTCGCAGACGGACTACTGGAGCGCCGGCCCTACCAGACCAACCCTGTACGCCACGAGTACGCTCTCACCGAACTCGGGCACTCCCTGCGGCCGGTGATCGTCGCCCTGGCCGCGTGGGGCAACTCCCGCCTCGCACCAGCCGAACGCAGCATGATCCTCATTGACGCGCACAGCGGCGAGGAAGTCGAGCCCGTCGTCGTCGACGCCAAGACCGGCCGCCGACTCGACGACAGCGACACCTACGTCTTCACCGCAGGTCCCGCAGCCAGCGACGCCATGCGCCACCGTTACGCGACACGGCCGGCCACGCCCGCGGAGGCGTAAAGCTGCCCCGGACAGCACCGAACAACTCTCACTGGCCCTGCTCGCGGCCACCGCAGCGATCCGCATCCCGCTGCTCGCCATCCTCGGTGACTGGTCGACGAACAGCGCGCAGCGCCGAGGGCGCGGTGTCAAATACGCGGGCCCGCATTGCCCGTTCGATGGTTAAGAGTGCTGGGCAGCGGGTTCCCTCACAAGGGAGGATGGTCGCCATGACGAGCGAAGGCACCTCGATCGATGCCACCAGGCCCAGCATCGCGCGTGTTTACGACTACCTGTTGGGCGGCAAGGACAACTACGCCGTGGACCGCGAGATCGGCGATGTGTTCAAACACGACCTTCCCGGCTCGGTGGCGATCGCCTTCGCCAACCGCGCGGCGCTGACCCGGGCGGTCGCGGAGATTGCGACGACCACGGACGTGTCCCAGTACATCGACCTGGGCAGTGGCCTGCCGACCGCCGACAACGTTCACCAGGTCGCGCAACGGCACGCTCCGGAGTCCACCGTGGTCTACGTCGACATCGACCCCCAAGTGCTCGTCCACGGACGAGCACTGCTGGAGGAGAACGACCGGACCCGGGTCGTCGAGGCCGATGTTCGCGACCCCGAGGCCGTCTACAACCACCCCGAAACCCGGGAAATGATCGATTTCGAACGGCCGGTGGCCGTCGTGTTCAGTGCCATCCTTCACCACGTCAACGACGAGGAAGACCCTGCCGGGATCGTCCGTTTCTGGCGCGACCGCGTACCCTCCGGAAGCTACTTCTTCGTCAGCCACTTCCGTTCCGGCAACAACCCGGAGACGGCCGAGGCGGAGAAAGTCCTCCAGCAGACGTTCGGACGTGGCCGCTGGCGCACCGACGAGCAGATCGCGCACCTGCTCGACGGTCTGGAGATCCTCGACCCGGGAGTCGTCCCCGCCTCCCTGTGGCGCCCTGAAACGGTCGGCAAGCCGTGGAACGACAACACCGAAAAGGACCTCACCGTCTGGGAACACCTCATCGCCGCAGGGCTGGCCCGCAAGGCCTGATTTGCAGACCCACTGCACCCCGGACTCCCAAAGGCGGCCAGCGCGCCGCGCAGCAGGTTGCGGCGCTTCATCGGATCTTCTCCATGGTCGGGCTCGGTGCTGAGAACGGCGGTGTCTTTCCAGGGTTGCGCAGCAAGCCCCAGTAGGGCACCGGGAATGCGCAGTCCGCCGGCGATTCTCTCGACAAGCGAAGCGCGGCGGGCGAGTCCGGCCGCGCCCGCCGCTCGTGCCGTCTTACCCAAGGCTGACAGCGAGGGCCACCGGACAGGACCGATCGGCGTCACTCACTGGGGGCTGCGAAAGGGAGCGTCCAACCTCCCCGTTTCCCTTGGGCTGTTGGGCGGCTGTCGGCACCGACACGACGCACCGAGGTCGAGAACCGGCCGAACTGTTCGGGCACAAGGTCCACGTCCTGCTGTTTCGGCCCTGACCGATGAGAGAGCTCATTGACATCCTCCCCCTCTTGAAAGAGGGGGATTCCAACCGAGGTGGGTTGGGGTTCACGGATACTCGAACGGCTGGTGGCCGCTGGCATCCCTCCGGCACCGGCTGGTCGCCGGGGGCGGGGAATCCCGCCCTGTCCTGCCGCGACGTTGGTTGCTGCGTTGCTGTCCGCGTTGCAGGTGAAGCCGCAGAAGGAGCAGACGAACTCGGCTTGGCTCTTGCGCGAGTTCTTGTCGATCCATCCGCAGGCGGAGCAACGCAGGGAGGTGTAGGGGGCGGGGACGTCTTCGACCCTGCCTGGGGCCTTGTGCTCGGTGCGCTGCCGCAGCAGGCCCCAGCCCTGCGCGAGGATCGCCCGGTTCAGTCCGGCCTTCTGCCTGACCTGCTTGCCGGGCTGCTCGGTGGTTCCCCTGGCCGAGCGGGTCATGTTCTTGATGTTCAGCTTCTCGAACCGCACCAGGCCGTAGGTGCGGGCGAGCATCGTCGAGGTCTTCTCGCACCAGTCCTTGCGCCGGTCGGCTTCACGTGCTTTGAGTTTGGCCACCTTGGCGTACTCGGCGGTCTTCTGCTCGCTTGCCTTCGGGACGCGTGCGGCACGTCGCTGGTGCTTACGGACCTGCGCGCGTTCCTTCACGGTGAGCTGCGGGCAGTTCAGCTTCCGCCCGTCGGAGAGGGCGGCCGTGATTTTCACCCCCCGGTCGATACCGATGACCTCTCCGGTGCCGGGGGCGGCGACCGGTGCGGGGATGACCGCGAACGCCACGTGCCACTGGCCGTTGCGGTAGGTGACGCGGAAAGTCTTCGCCTTGGGCAGTTCGGGCCGGGTGAGCCGGAAGCGGACCCAGCCGCAGCCGGGCACCTTGACCTGAGCCCACCGGCGGTTCAGCTTGTGCACCACCACGGACCGGCCCATGACCTGCCTGCCGGTCTTCGCGTTGAGCTTGGCGCTGCCGCCATCGGTCAACTCCGGCACCCGGTCGGTGCCGATGACGCGGAATCCCTCATGCCGGTACTTCTTGCGCCAGGTCGGCTCACCGAACCCGGACGTGAAGCGGGCGTTCTTGGCCTTGGCGAAGTCCTTCAGCGCCTGCTGCACGTCCGCGTTCCCGCCGCCGAGCCACTCGCTCTCGCGCCGGGCCTCGGTGAGCTGGCGACACTGCCCGGCGAAGCCCGGCGCGGCCCTGCGGCCCGGGCGCCAGTGCGAGAACTGCTCGACGGCCAGGTTCCACACGTACCGGGCGTGCGCGCAGTGCTGGAGCATCTGCTGCTCCTGCCGCGGCGTCGGGTACATGCGGAAACGCGACATGGGACCATTCTGGCTTCATCATGGTCCCATGAAGCATGTGAACCTGAGACTCCCCGACGATCTGCATGAGCAGGCCAAGACCGCCGCCGAGGCTGACGACCGCTCCCTGAACTCATGGCTTGTATCGCTTGTCCGCCGCGCTGTCGCGGATGGTGAACACCGTTCCACCCAGAGGACGTAACGGCTGCCTCTGCCCCGCTACGCGGGAGCGGGCATTCACCCCGGCCCTAAAGAACCTGGCACCCTGCCCGGAACCCCGGTGGTCTCCGCGCACCGAATGCGGTCCTCGACGATGGCGTGTCCACGATGGCGGACCTCAAGGAACTGGCTGAGTCGGAGGCGAACGGGGCGTCGACGAGGAGGACTTGGTGTCGCATTTCCTCGGCCTGGTCGAACAGCGAGAGCTGGGCCCCGGGGTGAGGACGTTCTCGGCGGACGATGATGCGGGTACCGTCCGGATGACCGGCAAGACCGGTCATGCCGGTTGGTTCGGCGACCTCAGCGGACTCGCAGTGGGCGCTGTCCTGGTCCAGGGCGGGGTGCCGGACCTGTTTGGGCAGCGTCCGGGGCTCGATCCCACTGTCCGGATATCACCTGCTGTCCGATAAACCCGACACTGAGCAAGATCGCTGCATCGAAGTAACTCGATGGGTACGGCGGGCGACTCGGGCGCACCGGCCGTTACGGTTCCTGTGGATCTGGACGGATTCCCTGCCTTTCACCCCCTTGTTTCCGCACTCATTGGTCGGCGCTCGTAAGCCGATCGACGCCGTCGCGAAGGAGACCTCGCTCGATGACCGTTGAGACCGGCCCGGAAGCAGGGCTGGAGCCGCGTCGGCAGTCCAGCCTGGGCACTGCGGCCGCGCGTAACCTCGCCGGCACGACCAAGTCCGCCCCGCAGATGCAGGAGATCACCTCGCGGTGGCTGTTGCGGATGCTCCCCTGGGTGGAGGCCAAGGGCGGCGTCTACCGGGTGAACCGTCGGCTGAGCCACAGCGTCGGCGACGGACGTATCGAGTTCGTCCAGGACGGCGCCAACGTCCGTGTGATTGCCCGTCAGCTCGGTGAGCTAGCCCTGCTGCGCGGCTTCGAAGACGTCGGGGTGCTGACGGCGATCGCCGACCGGTTCGTCCAACGCGACTTCCAGGCCGGCGAGGTACTGGTCCGTGACGGCACCCCCGCCGAGCAGGTCCACCTGATCGCCCACGGCCGGATCAGCCAGACGTCCGTCGGCAAGTACGGGGACGAGGTGACGGTCGCCATGCTTGCCGACGGCGGGCACTTCGGCGAGAACGCCCTTGTGGACACCGACGCGAGGTGGGACTGCACCGCCACCGCTCGGACGGCGGGCACTGTGCTGACCCTGTCCCGTTCCGACTTCGCCGCCGTGTTGTCGTCGGCCCCAGGCCTGCGGACCCACCTGCGGCATTTCGGCGCGCTTGCCCTCCGGCGGCAGAACCACCACGGCGAGGCCGAGATCGCCATGTCGGCCGGTCACGTCGGCGAAACCGAGCTGCCGAGCACCTACGTCGACTACGAACTCCACCCGCGGGAGTACGAACTCTCCGTCGCGCAGACGGTTTTGCGTGTTCACTCAAGGGTCGCCGATCTCTACAACGGCCCGATGAACCAGACGCAGGAACAACTCAGGCTCACCGTCGAAGCGTTGCGGGAACGCCAGGAACACGAGCTCATCAACAACCGCGAGTTCGGTCTGCTTCACAACGCCGCCTTCAAACAGCGGATCCAGAGCCACTGCGGCCCGCCCACGCCGGACGACCTCGACAATCTGCTCTGCCGGCGCCGCGGCACCAAGTTCTTCCTCGCCCACCCCAGGACGATCGCGGCGATCGGCCGCGAGTTCAACGCCTACGGGCTCTACCCGGAGCCTGTCGACCTCGGCGGCGAGCAGGTCCCCGGTTGGCGCGGGGTCCCGATCCTGCCCTGCGACAAGATCCCCATCAGCAAGGAAAACACCAGCTCGATCCTCGCCCTGCGGACCGGGGAGGACAACCAGGGTGTCATCGGCCTGCGTCAGACCGGCCTGGTGGAGGAGTACGAGCCGGGACTGTCGGTGCGCTTCATGGGCATCAACGAGCAGGCGATCCTCTCGTACCTGGTCACCACGTACTACTCCGCCGCCATCCTTCTGCCCGACGCGCTGGGCGTGCTGGAGAACGTGCAGATCGCCCGTAGTCGCCGTTAGAAGGCTCGCGTTCAACAGTCTCGGTCCCCGGTCCGGCGAAGCCCTCGCCCATGTCACCAAGGAGCTAAGGATGCCCGAGCCCGGGCCTTCCCCTGCGCAGCCGCGCCTGGCTGACGCCATGGCCCTCGTCGGGGCCCGTACTTGCCTCACCCACTCCGAGCCCGACGGCGACACCACCAGCGACTCCGTCCCACGGGGCAGGGCGGAGGGCCATGCCACGGCGGGTCCAGCGGCCTCCGCCATGGAACGGATTCTGCGGGGTCCGAGTGGGCTGGGCACGACCGGTCTGTATCTGACGCGGCGAGAGGAACCGCCGACACCTCGGGGGCCCGAGACGTCGGCGGAGGGCACGCCGGTCCCTGGCCTCTACCACCACCCGGTGACGCAGCCGGACCCGGTACGGGTGGAGGAGGTCAGCCGCAGGATCAAGAGATGGGCGGTCGACGAGGTCCAGGCCTACCCTCCGGAATGGGAGGACCAGTTCGACGGCCTCTCCGTCGGACGCTACATGGTGGCCTGCCATCCCGACGCTCCCACGGTCGACCACCTGATGACCGCCACACGGCTGATGGTCGCGGAGAACGCGCTCGACGACTGCTACTGCGAGGACCACGGCGGCTCTCCGGTCGGGCTCGGCAGCCGCCTTCTGCTGGCACACACCGCTCTCGACCCCCTGCTCACGACGCAGGAGTACGAGCGGCCGTGGGCGCAGTCGCTCCAGTCGGACGCACCTCGGCGCGCCTACCGCTCCGCCATGGCGTACTTCGTCCAGCAGGCCACTCCCTCGCAGGCCGACCGGTACCGGCACGACATGGCACGTCTCCACCTGGGTTACCTCGCGGAGGCCGCATGGGCCGAGGCGGATCACGTGCCCGAGGTCTGGGAGTACCTGGCGATGCGCCAGTTCAACAACTTCCGTCCCTGCCCGACGATCACCGACACCATCGGCGGATACGAACTGCCCGCGGACCTGCATGCCCAGCCGGACACGCAGCGGGTCATCGCGCTCGCCTCGAACGCCACCACCATTGTGAACGACCTCTACTCCTACACCAAGGAGCTCGACAGCCCCGGCAGACATCTGAACCTGCCCGTGGTCATCGCCGAACGTGAGGGCGTCTCGGACCGGGACGCCTATCTGAAAGCAGTCGAGATCCACAACGACCTCATGCACGCATTCGAATCCGAAGCCGCCACCCTGGCGGCCGCCTGCCCTGTCCCAAGCCTGGTGAGCTTCCTGCGAGGCGTGGGCGCCTGGGTCGACGGCAACCACTACTGGCACCAGACCAACACCTACCGATACTGCCTGCCCGACTTTTGGTAAGGAACGGATCTCACCATGACCAGCACCACCACGTTCATCCCCAGCCCCGCCTCGCCCTACCAAGGGGACATCGCCCGCTACTGGGACGGCGAGGCCAGGCCCGTCAACCTGCGTCTCGGCGACGTGGACGGGCTCTACCACCACCACTACGGCATCGGTGACATCGACCGCGCCGCCCTCGGGGACACCGGGGACGTCGGGTACGAGAGCAGGCTGATCTCCGAGCTCCACCGCCTGGAGTCGGCGCAGGCCGAAGTTCTCCTGGACCACCTCGGCCCCATCGGGCGCGACGATACCCTCCTGGACGCCGGCTGCGGCCGCGGCGGTTCGATGGTCATGGCCCACCAACGGTTCGGGTGCGACGTCGAGGGCGTCACCCTGTCGGCCAAGCAGGCGGAGTTCGCCAACCGCCGAGCCCTGGAACTCGGCGTCGAGGACCACGTCCGTGCTCGCGTGTGCAACATGCTGGACACTCCCCTCGAAAGGGGACAGGTCGCCGCCTCGTGGAACAACGAGTCGAGCATGTACGTCGACCTGGAAGACCTCTTCGCCGAACACTCCCGCGTCCTGTCGGCAGGCGGTCGCTACGTGACCATCACCGGCTGCTGGAACCCGCGATACGGACAACCGTCGAAGTGGGTCTCCCAGATCAACGCGCACTTCGAGTGCAACATCCACTCCCGCCGCGAATACCTCCGCGCCATGGCCAACAACCGACTTGTGCCGCAGGCCGTCATCGACCTGACGCCCGAGACCCTGCCCTACTGGGAACTGCGTGCCACATCGTCACTCGTCACCGGCATCGAGACGGCGTTCATCAACTCCTACAAGGACGGCTCCTTCCAGTACCTCCTGATCGCGGCCGACCGCGTCTGACCGACCACATGACAGGTCCGCGCCGTCACACGACGTGCCCGGACCTGTCGGACAGCAGCCCAGGGTCTGTACGGTCAACGGCTCTCTCTCACGTTCGGATGCGAGTGCCGATCTCCTCCTTGAGCAGGGCCCGGAGATTCTCCGCAGCGGCATTGCCGAAGCGTGATCCGGTGCGCCCGTGGCTCTGCCGCAGGCCCAGCTCCCTTGTTCGGTGACGGAATCGGGCCCAGGTGTACTCGCTGTCGCGATCACTGTGTATGACGCAGACGGGCTCCAGACCGGCCCGGCAGTGAGCCATGTCGCGGGCGTCCACGACGAGTTCGGCGCGGTGGGATGCCGGTTCACTCCTGATCTGGCTCCGTACATGATCCGAGAACCCCTGAACTGCGGTTGGCAGCCCACGACCGCTACCCCATCTCCGCCGCGCCGGAAGATGGCTCCGGCATGGAGCCGGCAACACCTTGGCCTCCGAGTTCGCCGTTGAGCCGGTCAGTGAGAATCATCGCCACATCGTCCGTCAAGTCGCCCTCGTTATGACGGATCAACGCCTGGTGCAGTTGCTCCAGGAATTCTGGTGGGGTGGTGTCGGCGCCTATCCCCTCCATGGCCTCCGGCAGAGCGAAGAATCCGCCGTCACGGTTGCGGGCCTCGATCACGCCGTCGGTGTACAGCAGCAGACGGTCACCGGGAACAAACGGATAGCTCTCAGGCTTGGCGGAGAGGTTGGTGGCGAGGTCTTCAAGACCGAGAGGCGGCAACGGCGAGGACGGCATCAGTGTCGTAGCCCTGCCCTGGTGCAGCAGCAGCGGCGGTGGATGCCCACGGTTGACCAGCTGCACCACGGGTTCGTCCGGGACCTGTGCGATGAGCGCCGTGACGAACCCTTCCAGCAGAACTTCCTGGTCATACGCACCCGGCACGGCGACTTCCCGTCGCAGCGCGGCCGCGCAGTGGTTCATGACCTCCACCAGCTCATCCTCATAGTGCGCGGCTTCCCGGAACGCACCCAACGCCACCGCGACGGCTCGCACTGCGACCAGCCCCTTGCCGCGGACGTCCCCCACGATCATCCGGACGCCGTACCGCGTCTGCACGGCCTCGTACAGATCACCGCCCACCTGCGCCCCCGTCCCCGCCGCAAGGGACAGGCTGCCCGCGAGCACTGGGCCCAGTCGCGCGGGTACGGGCCGCAGCACGACCTCCTGGGCCGCCACGGCGATCCGGCGGACCTGGTCAAGCTCTCTCTGCCTGCGCGTCTGCACAGCGCTGCTGGTAATGAAGCCAGCCACGGAGACCAGGGACAGAGCCAGAAAATTGGTATAGACCTGAAGGGTGCCCCATGCCCCGTTGTAGGTCGCGGTGGTCACACTGATTGCCAGCGCGAGAGCCGCCGCCGCGGTGGTGCCCTTGGGCCCCATCGTCACTGCCGCCAAAGCCGGGACCGCAGTGAGGAAGGGCCCGGTATAGATGAAGTGCGCAGGCGTGAGCTCGATGACCAGCACGGCCAGCGCGATCAAGAAGGGCACGCACTGCATCAGCGCGAAGAGGGCCCGGCTACGCCTGCATGCCCCGGGCGGAGGCGGTGAGCGCAAAAGCGACTTCATGCCCCAAGCCTGCCTTGCTGAAGCTCCCGGCTCCACTCTGCTGCCGGCCCCCCACAGCCGGGCCCGACGCGCCATCGACCCCCAGCGCGCCGTCCGACTCGTCGGCGACGCGGTCTTCGAGCCCTCGCCGCTCGCCGCCGCCGAATACGTCACCTCCGCCGGCTGGACGGCCGTCACCCTCGGCCTGCCCGGCCACTGGCTACTCGCCTCCGCCCGCCGAGGACGCCTCCTCAACGGCGAGAACTACGTCTTCGTCTGGCTCACCTCCCTGCTCGGCGCCATCGCCCTCGGCATCCTCACCCTCCCGGTGGCCTGGCTCCTGGCGACCTCCCGGGGTAGGAGAGGCTTGAGGTGACCCCCGGAGTGTGGACACAGGGGTTCATGCTGCGCACCTTCCAGGACCAAGAAGATCCATTGTCAGGTGTCCACACCACGGGGGTCGCCTCACCTCGCCGTCGGCACCCTCCGCGAAGGCACGCGACCGGGTTGAACTCGCCGACGAGCTGGCCATGGTGCCCATCAGCCCGCGCGAACTCCTCGCCCTGTTCCGGGTGTTCACCCTGCCCCGGCCCCACCAGGACACTGTCCCGGCACATGCCCTGCGCTGGTCACACTGGCGTCGGCGACACCAGCATCGCGCAGCTGACTGCCACCGCCGCTGGAACAACGTCACGGCAGTGGCCATCGCATGACAGGAATGTGCCGACGCGCGGTAGGTGTCACCAGAGGCCGGCCAGGCAGACTGTGCGGGGTGGACATCTATCGACCGGTGGACCGGGATCTCGCTCCCGAATGGTACGGACGCCTGCGCGTGCAGACCGTCGATCTCGGCCCGGCCCGCTGGCTCACCGAGCGTGTCCCAGGGCACGGCGACTTCGGAACGGTAGCGGGCGTCGCCGCGCCCGGATTCGCCGCTTATGCCCGGGTTCTGCATCCGGCTTCCCTGAGTGAGCGGCCGGTGCGGTGGACGGCGGTGGCTGCCGCCTACCAGCGCGAGGTGACACCGGGCACAGACTGGCATGAGCTGATCGGGATGGACCGCGACTACCACAACACCGCCGAGTACGGCTTGCCCGGTATCTGGGACGAGCATCCGACGGAAGGTCCGACTCCGCCCGCTGTGGCCCAGGCCCTGATCCCCATCCTGGCCCGGCACACCCGGACTTCCGAGCGCTGCTGGTTCGGTTTGTGGAGCGGCTACGGACGGTGGGACTTCGACCAAGTTCCTTCCTTCGAGACTCCCGGCCGGGACGAAGTGCTGCTCGCCGGGACGCTGGCCGATGCCGTCTCGCCGGTATCTCTGGACGAGTTCGCCGAACTGCCCGACCTGTGGTGGCCGCAGGACCGTGCCTGGTGCCTGGGCGGTGACGTGGACTTGGTAAGTACCTACGTCGGCGGGTCCCGGGCACTGATCGCCGATCTGCTGGCCGCTCCGGAGCTGGAGACGCACCCGGTGGCGCCCGGCGACGGGCTTGGCTGAACCCCGCCGCGGACGGCTGGGGGCCACCGGACGCAGCGCCCTCTCTCACGAACTGCAGCTGCCGTGACAGAGCCGTTGATTGGACAGTCCCCGCCTTGGCGGTGGGCGGTGCGCTGGCCGGTGATGAAGGCTCGGAGCCGGTATCCGTAGGCGTCTTCGTGGTCGGCGGCAACGCGCAGGTGGCCGTGTTCGGCGTGGTAGCGCAGGGCGGCGGCAAGGCCTGCGCGGCGGGGCGCGGACAGGACGGCGCCGTTGGCGGGCCACTTGAGCAGGTCGAGGGCGCGGGCGATGCCGACAGATCGCTCAGTCCTGGGCCGGCATCACCCGGGTCACCTTGCCCTTCAGGTCGGCATCCAGATAGCCGGTGACGTGGTCGTCGGCGAGATAGACGAACCGCGGGTCGGTGCGCTTGGCGGATGGGGACGCACTGATCAATGGCAGCCAGGCTCTCCAGCTCATCGTGGTCGAGGGCCATCCTCGTCACGGCAACCCGCGATGTTGCCGCGACTACCTGTTGGTGGCCACGGTGCCATGGTCGGCTACGGCCACTGTCGGCGACCGTAGTCTCCGGGCCGTTGGTGTTTATGGTATTCGGTCAGCTGGGCCGGTGAAGTCGAGGCTCAAAGTTGTGGCGGCGACACACAGAGACACCAACCCCCTTGTGGTGCACGGGCTCGCCGCCTCCGAGCACTTCACGCCCGACTACCCCTTCTCCGGACTCGCCGTCATGCGCCAGAGCCTGGAGCAGCCCGGCCTGAGCGATATCGGCGTCGGCTTCTCGCCCCATTGTCTGCAACTGACCGGCAGATCCTCCAGGAACCTGTGCACCACCCTCGGCTGGCCCTGCGCATAGCGGTCAGCATTTTCCTGCGTCTCGGGCCTGGCATACGGACTCGTGGCTGTTCTACGTCTGCCCGCTGCGGCGTGTCACGATCCTGCGGTGGCTGGGCGGCTGCCGTTCTACTCTGAGCTCCACGAGGATGTTCGACCACCACGGGGGGTTCGATGCTCGTAGGCATTCACGGGATCCGCTGCTACCGCTACCTGACACGGGCTGGCAGTGCGGAGGGGGCCGCGCGGGCGCTGGCCGCCGAATGGGGCGCAGCGTTGGGCGCCGACTACAACGGCGTCTCCTACGAGCAGGGGGGCCTTGACGCGGCTTACTACGCGCATTTGCTGCACCTGGGGACGACCCAAGGTTCTGCCGAGGACCCGGAGCTCCTTGGGGTGACAGGACAGCAGATGCTCGCGGACTGGGCGGCGGAACTCGGTGCTCCCAACGAGGTTCTCATGGGCCGGGCTGGGCTACCGGTGCGCCAGATTGCCGAGTGGATTGCCCGTCGCCACGGTGATCTGGCCAGGCGGATGGTGGTGTTGTTCTGCCGGGAGGCCGACACATATCTCGCCGACCCCGCCTCGCAGCGGCGTGCGGGGGTCCGGGACGAGCTGCACGGAGTAATGGAGCGTCGGCGCCCGCGGGTACTGATCGCGCATTCGCTGGGCAGCGTGATTGCCTACGAGGCCCTGTGGCACCGTCCCGTGGAACTGGACGTGCTCATCACGCTGGGCTCCCCACTGGGACTGCCAGGGGCGATCCGTGACCGGTTGTGCCTGGGACCAGGTAACGAGGAGCGGACCGGGCAGCGACCGCCGGGCGTGCGGCGGTGGGTGAACATCGCGGACATCGGGGACGTCGTGGCGATCCCTCGTGACCTGCCCGCCTCCTTCCCGGGTATCGACGTCCATCACGAGGTGAGCCTGGGCCTGGCCGCCTCCCACAAGGCGACGCGCTACCTGGCGATGCCCGAGGTGGCCGCAGAGCTGGCTCGCCTGCACTGATCTCCCTCAGAATCAGTCGGCGCGGCGCAGGACGACGATCTCCCATTCGCATCCCAGGATGATCCGGTCGTCGCACACCAGCAGCGACTGCACTGCGCCGGGCACGCCCAAGCTGGCAACAGCGCTTTCCAGAAACGGGTTCCAGACACGGACGGCACCGTCGTCTGCGGCAACCACCAACGGACCCTCGGGCCCCGCGCCGCACGCGACCGCGTTGACCCCGCCGGCGATGGGCAGGGTTTCCCCGCACGGTCGTATCCGCGGAGTGCCCGATAGGTCCCAGAGCCGAAGGGTGCCGTCCTGGCCCCCGGTGACGGCGAGCGGAACGCCGTCGTCCGTCGTTGTGCAGGCTAGCGCGGTGGCCCAGCCCTGATGAGCCTGCACGGGCGGAAGGAGCGGCAGCCCCGTCGCCAGGTCCCACAGGCGCAGAGTCCCGTCGTCGCCGCAGGACAGCACGGTTGGCCGGGCGTCCAGATTCATGCAGGCCAGTGCGTTGACCCCGCCGGTGTGTCCGGCGATCGGCAGGCCCCTGCGGGAGCGGCTTTCCACGTCCCACAGGTGCAGCAAACCGTCGGTGCCAGCTGACACCAACACCGGCCGCCCTTCAAGGGACGAGGCCGCCAGTGCCTGAACCGGCGCAGTGGCGGGACTGAATGCGGGCCCGTACGGAGTGCCCTCGCGCAGATCCCAAACCCGCGACAGGCCGTCGGCGCCTGCGGTGACGACCACGGGGCGCTCCTGCCCGCCGATGACCACCAAGTCATGCACAGACACCGGCCGTCCGGCTGTCGCTCCGGCGTGCCTGGTCTGGACCGACGGGCCGTACGGCGTGCCCTCTGCCAGGTCCCAGCGGTGCAGCATGCCGTCGGCACCGGCCGAGACGAGCACGGTGCGCTCGTCGAGTTCGGCGTAGGCGAGGGCGGTGACCCACGAGGTGTGTCCGGGCTCGGGGGCAGTACGAGGCCGACCGGGCGGTAGATGCCACACCCGCAATGCCGGGTCCAAGCCGGCCGAGACCAGGACGGGCGGCGTTGCAGGGGGGCGGGCGAGGGCGGTCACCGCGCCCATGTGCCCGACGAATCGGCCCTGTTCCGTCCCACGCGCAGGATCCCAGATCCGGATCGTGCCATCACTGCTGCCGCTCAGCAGACGTGGCCCTGAGTCCTCCTCACCATCTGGTGCCTGCAGTCCGTCCTGAGAGCCGTCCACGTGGGAGAGAGCGTAGACGGGGCCGTCGTGCGCGGTGGCCGAAGTCATCAGCAGAGCATGAGAGGTGGCGTCCCAGAGGCGCACGTGGCCGTCCTCGCCGCCGGTCACCACGCACAAGCGGTCTCCTACGACGGCAAGGGCGAGGGCGGTCACGCTGCACGGGTGGCGCAGATCTGGACCGGCCGTCTCGCCGAGCGGTGCGCAGAAGCGGACCGTCCCCTCGTCATCGGCCACCGCCACGAGCGGTCCGTCGTCGCCAGACACACAGACCAGAGCGGTGGTCCGGCCCAGATCGGTGCGCAGCTTCTCGACGGGCAGTTCGCCCATGAGGTCCCACAACAGCAGGTGCCCATCCGCGTCCGCCGTCACGGCCATCGCCCGCCCCACCACGTCGATGCAGGCGAGAGCTCGCACCCCGCGCGCGCCGGGAAACAGTGGAGCAGCCGTCCGCAGTGGCTCTAGTGCGGGCAGGGCACGCACCTCCGGGACTCCGTCTGCTGCCACCACCAGTACCACAGGCCGGCCGGCGCGTTCCGTACAGGCCAGCGACCGGATCTCGCCTCGGCCAGGATCGACCGAACCGCGTACTCGGCCGTGCCGGGCGTCCCACACCCGCAGGCGCCCGTCCCGTGTGCCGGTTACTACGTCGGACGGTCCAGATGCCGGGGCGGCGAGTGCCGTCACCCGGTCCTCGGGCAGGGGCAGGGTGAAGGCATGCGCCGCGCTAATCCTGCTGGCGGTGGCCCACTGTGGCGGCCACGCCATCGGGCTGCCCTGCCCAGGGCCTGGTCGGGCCAACCGGTCGGCGAGGGTGCGGGCGCCCTGCCGTACGGCGTCGATGGCCAGGATGTGCCGACGGCCCTCGTCAGACGTCATGCGGTGGACGTGCGCGCTGGTGCGGTAGACAGTGGCGGCGCTGCGAGCCGACTCTGATGCTGCATGGCCCAGTTCGGGATCGAGTCGGTCGGGGTCGGCATGGACCAGGAAGCCGGGATCGGCGCACAGGGCGTCGAAGCAGCCCGCGTCGACGGCGTGTTGGGCGAGGTGATGGCGCAGATAGTCGTCGAGTCCGGCCCAACGCAGGCCCGCTGCGGCACCCGATCCGCGCAGGGTTCCCAGGAGGGCCCCGTATACCGCCTGCTCGGCCGTTGTACCCGGTGCCGGGCGAGGGCCGGGCGTGGCCTGGTCACGCAACTCGTCTGCGATGCTCTGGTGCAACAGGCGGTACAGGGCGGTACCGCGGTCGTCGGGCACGGTACGGAGGAAAGCGCGGAGTTCGTCGAGGAGGTGCACGACTTCTGCGGTGTGGTCTTCGAGGGCACGTGCTGCCGGATCGGGCGTGTCGGTGTCGTCCGGTGCATCGGGTTCGGCAGTCTTCGACACTTCGCTCGGGCTGTCGAAGGCGTCGGCGATCGCGGCCACGAGTGCTACCGGCAGGCCGTCGCCCTGAGCGAAAGCGAGGGCTGTGAGGACTGGACGCAGCAGATGGTGGGCGTGGTCACCGGCGAACTGGAGATCCAACAGGCCAGGCAGGTCTCGGGGGACCTGTTCGCCAAGTTGGCGTGCTGCCTCGGGGGCGTCCAGGGCGGGTGCCACACCCTCCTGGAGAACGTAGGACGTGTAGAGGGCGGCGATGAGGTGTGGGCCGGTGGCGGGTGAGGGCTCCGGATCGGCCAGGGCGCGTGCGGTGGCGGCGGCGAATTCCGCTACATGCTCGCTCCGTTCCGGTCCCATGAGCCGTTCGACGTACGCCCGCAGGTCCGCTTCTAGCGTCTCGTGTCCGATCGCGTCGAGGTCGATTAGGTCCCCGGCGGTCCGCGCGTCGGAGATCAGTGGCAGAAAGGGATCCTCCTCGCGGGCCGCCAGCAGTACTCGGCACAGTGGTAGCCCGTCGGGTCGGTCCAGGGTGGTCAGGGGCTGGAGCAGGTCGCGGACCAGTTCCACTGGGTCGCGAGCCTCATCAAGCGCGTCCAGCACGACGACGGGCGGCGGGTCGGTGCGGCGGCTGAGCGCCTCGATCAGCCGCCGCGGGTCCGTCTCTGGGGCGTCCGAGGAGCCGGCCCACCCCGGATCGTGAGCGCCGGTGCGGTGCACCAGGGACCGCACCACCTCGGCGAGCGTGCGCTGACGGGCATGGACGGGCAGCGGCGCCGACCGAGCGGTCACCTCGCGGCCGAGAGGCTGCCACAACGTACGGGTGTCTTCCCGAAGTTCGGGATGGGACGCGCACAACAGCACGCCCAAGAGCGCAGACTTACCCGCGCCCGGACTGCCGGTAACCACCATCAGCCGGCTCAGGCCGGTTCCGCCCCCGAGCCAGTCTGCTATCCGTTCGACCTCCGCCGCGCGTCCGGTGAACAGCCCCTGCCAGTCAGCCGGTCCGGCCGGAAAGCCTGCGCCGCCCTGGGCGTGGCGGCGGAAGTGGTCGGGGTCAGCGACATCGTCGAGCAGCGAGGCAGACACCCCTGGCGTGGCGGGGAGGGGGACCGGCCGCACGGCCGCCGCGCGGTAGCTGGGGTTGGGTAGGAACGGTAGGTCGGGACCTACGGTGTCGAGGGCGCTGACGGTGATGCGCTGGGCGAGACCACCGCGCGCCTCGGTGGTCTTCTCCAGCTGCTTGCGCACTTCGTCGGCGAACCAGTGGAATCCGATGTGCGGGCTGCGTGGATCGAATTGCAGTCTTCGCTCTGCCAGTGCGTTCAGGACCTCGGCCACGGCTTCGCTGAAGCGGCCGTCCACCGCCATTTCCGCCTCGGCCGCAGCGGCCATTACCCACGCGCGGTTGGAGCCATCGAGCATCCGGCGCAGCTGCCACTCCAGACGGGCGGCGGCCCCAGAGTGGCAAAGGTCCAGCAAGAACAACACCAGCGGTCGGCCGGGGAAGTCCTCCACCGCGGACAGCCAACCTCCCACCGACGTACCCGCAGTGTGGGTGCTGTCGCACCCCAAGACGTACAGGCCGGTGGGTCTGACTACCCCGTGGCTGACAACATGGATGACGAGGACGTCGTCCGGTCCGGTCGCGGAGAGCAGTTGGTGCACGGCGTCGCCGAGGGCCTCGGCCGTTGGGCCGGCCGCCCCGTCCTCGGGGTCCAGCTGCTCGCATCGGTAGCCAAAGCAGGGCAATTGCAGCGCCGAGGCCACCGCGGTCACCCGCTCCACGGCGAACAGCAGAGGATCGGGGCCCTCGTCATCAAGGCCGAACTCCCCGTCGGGCGCGAACCAAGTCACCCCCACGCTCAGCGCGCTGCGCACCGGCCCATCGGCCGACGGTTCGGGCGGAGCCGGGTCCACTGGGGGGCTCGTCCCGCGGGTGGCAGTCATGGGCCCTGCTGTTTCTTGTCCCCCGCGGCATCCGACGTCATCTGGGACAGGAGCTGGGAAAGCTCGGTGCTATCCGTGCCGACCTGCTCCTCGAGCCGCTCCAGGGCCAACTTGCCCCAAGCGAGAGCCCCTTCGATGTCACCGTATTCAGCGAGGAGCCTCACCTGCTCGCGCACAGCCTCTCGCACGGCCGGATCAGCATCACCGAGGGCGCCCATGGGCTCCAGATGCCGAGTCAGGTCGAGGATGCCGCTGCCGTCCCCGACGGGCGTGGCGACGGCGGTGCGCCAGGTAACGAACGTGGCCCGTGCCAGTCGCTGCGCGGCGACCACCTCCGCCATCGCCATGTGCTCCCGGCGCACCCGCTGCACCGCAGGCGCGATGAACACGGTCATCCCGTCATCGGTGGCCGTGACCAGCGCGGCGTCTGCGAGGGCGGCCATCGCCACGTCGTATGTCCGCGGCAATGCCTGCGCGAGGAATCTAGTTGGTACAGGACCCCCGGCCAGCACCGCGCACAAGTCCAGCAGAGGCGCGGCTGCCGGGCACTCTCGCACCGCATGGTCCTGAGCGAGCGCGCACACCTTGGCCACGGGGTCATCGAGAGGGGCAGCGGGCTGCGCTCTGGGTTCCGGGTCCGCGCCGAGCGCGGTGAGCAGGGCATCAGGCGCCAACCTGAGCAGCAGACGTGCCGCGATTGCCAGCGCCAGAGGCACGTCGTCGAGCCTGGCCGCGATTCGCAGCGCGACCGGAGCAGTGAGCCCGCGCACCCGGTCAAGCAGGAAGCGGATGCTGGTGGCCCGCTTGAATGAGGGGACGGAGCGAGACACGAACCCGTTCGGCCAGCCGCCGTCGGCGGAAGTGACCAGTACGGTGCCAGGCCCGTCGGGTAGCGATGCGGGAAGGTCCTCCGGCCGGGCGTCGTCGACTACCAGCAGCCAAGTCGCGGTGGACCGGCCGCCGGTGGCCCGCAGCAGGGCGGGCAGTTCGCGTCCGGCGGAGGGCCGTTCCGCCGTCACCCAAGCCACGTGATCGTAGGCATGGCCGTACATCGCCACGTACCGGGCGGCCGTCGAGGTGGCGCCGCCGCCCTCGCGGGCCGTCAGTACCAGGCCTGCGCTGCGCCCGCCGAACGCGCCCGCGTGTATCTCCGCCAGCAGCTCGTCCCGGTCCAGCAGCACGCCTACCGGGGGCACCGTGCCGTTGACGGAAAGGGGCTCCGCTTGTGCCGGCACCGTGCTAACAGGAGAGGGACAGCTCGCCCCGAGCGGGGCTGACTCCTCCAACTGCCGGGCCAGCCCTTCGTAGCGTTCGCTCAAGTGGCGCAGAGCCTGTGCGGTGACGATAGCGAAGGGGCGTATCGAGCGGGCGGCATCGACCGCGGTCGCCTCGCCGTCCAGCAGGGCCGTGAAGTCAGTGGTGGGGGTGCCAGAGCGTTGAAGGCGGCCGAACAGCCACTCCGTGACGCAGGACAGCGTGTGCAGGATCTGGGACTGTCGCGCTCCGTCCAGCAGAACCTGGCGAACACCGGGACAAAAGTCGAACGAAACGGAGAGTATTTCGTCGGCGGGGGTGTCTGTGAGGTCCTGGTCGGCGCGGGTGACCAGACCAGTGAAAAGGATCTCAGTAAGCACGGACGGTCGGCTGTTTCCACACACCGCCTGTTGCACCAGCCGCATCACCGGCAGGCTCAGCGGCACGGCTGCCAGATGTGACGCAAGCCGGATTGCCATCGGGCTGGCGTGCTGGGTGAAGTCCCGGACCAGGTCATCGGGGGACGCCGTCATGCGGGCAGTCGGGGGTGGTGGACCCGACGCTCCAGCGGCGGGGGACGCCGGGACCATGGTTGCGAGCGTGTCCCACGCGGAGGTCTCCCCACTGACCAAGGCGGCCCACGGTCCGAGCCAGCGCGGGTCGAGCTCTAGCACCGGTACGGCCATGGCGCTCGCCGCGAACCGGTGTCTGGCGGACGGGTTGCCTTCCAAAGGGGTGACGACCAAGCGAGTGTTGGGAGCGCCGGGCATTCCAGAGCGAAGCTTTACTTCGTGGACGCTCAGCGCGCTCCGTTTCCACATGCGACGCGGCAGCAGCTGTACGAGCGCGACCGGGCCGTACTGGCCCCAGGTGTGCAGGAGGCGGTCCAGCGTACCGTCCGCCCATGAGGGGCTCACGTAGTCGGAAGCCACCAGCACGATGCGCCGCCCGGTGGGGTCAACGATCCCCAGAGGGCTGCGGTCCAGGAGACGCTCGCCGGGCCTTGCGGTGGGAGGGCGCAGCACGATGCCATGAGAGGGGATCTCCTCGGTGGGCAGCAGCCAGTGCTGCACGGACCGAAACGCTCCGACGCTGCCCAGTATGGACAGGAACTCCTTGACAGTGTCGCCCCAGACCGCCATAGATACCGAGTCGTCCACGACCACCACCAGGTCCAGCCAGCGGCTGGGTGCCGGACGCAGCACGGGGGACCACTGGGCGGTGTCGACGATGCCCTCCACCGTGGCCTCCTCGTCCAACACGGTCATGTCCCACGAGGGGACCCTGCGGGTCAGCGGGCGCAGCGAGCGGGCGAGTGCCAAACGCTGCGGCAGGGCCGCCGGGGCCAGCAGCCGTATCCGTTCACCCCCGGCGCCTCCCGGTGCAGGTCGCGCCTCGGGCAGATAGAACGCCATCCGGGATTCCGACCCTCTACCGATCACCCGCTCTTCCGGCGCCGCGACCGAAGCCGCTGATGCTGGGATCTCCAACGGCAGTTGCTCCACTGTCCCCGGCGTGCCGTCCGGCCTCGCCACGGTGACAAGACTGCCGGCAGGTCCTGCCGAGGAGGCCGACGGTCCTAGGCGCTCCGCCAGCCACAGTGCGTCTGCCAGCTGCTCGGCCTCGGGAGCCTCCCCGACAAGCCGCAACAGTTCGGCTAGCTCCCTGATCACGTGCCTGGACCGAGGGGCCTGAGCAGCAACCGCACCAGCTCCTCGCGCCTTGCGGGGACTCCGTCGCCGAGGGAGAGAAAGATGGCGTTGAGAAGCTGGTCGGTCGAGAGCAGCCCTTCGGCACGGTTGCGAAGGAACGTCTCGATGAGATCCTGGGCGCGGACGGTGGCGTGGTGCCCCAGATGCGCCTCGACGATACGAGTGAGCTTCTCAGCGTCCGGTTCGGGCAGATCCAACTGGACACAGCGGCGCAGGAACGCGGCAGGGAACTCGCGCTCACCGTTGCTTGTGATGACCACCAACGGAAACTCGGTGCACTGCACCAGCCCTCGAGCGACGGTCGCGACCACACCGGGATCATGGGTCATGACGTCTACGGTGCGCTCCTTGGTCAGACGCACGAGTTCGGGGATCTCGAACTCCCCTTCTTCGAAGACGTGGAGTAAGTCGTTAGGCAGATCGATGTCACTCTTGTCCAGTTCATCGACGAGCAGCACCCGCGGCTGGTGCGAGGGCAGCAACGCCGTGCCGAGCGGCCCCAGCCGAAGATAGACCCCGATATCGGAGACCTCCTCGGCGTGCGGCACCAGCTCGCCCTCCGGCCGAGTATGCGCGGCTGCCATACGGCCGGCCTCCCGCAGGCGCCCGATCGCGTCGTAGGTGTACAGGCCGTCTTTGAGCGTCGTGCGGCTGGTAACCGGCCAGACGAGCACCCGGCCCAGACCGAGTTCATGGGCCACGTGATGGGCGAGGGTGGACTTGCCTGCTCCCGGCCGACCGGTGACCAGCAGGGGACGGCGCAGTAGCAGCGCCGCGTTGACGGCGTCGACCGTGTGCGGGTCAGACTGATAGACGCGAGCCCGCGAGAGTGAACGGCCACTCGCGCGGTCGTCCTGCTTTTTGGTCATGTCGCGCCATGGTGGCGGAGCGGGTAGCCGCCTAATTCCCTCGTGAGGCTCGCCGTGGCCCTCGTAGATACGCAATTCCTGCACGTCGTCCTGTCCCTCCCATCCCGCTGTCGCCGTCGGGTACTACGGCCATCGCAGTGCGCCTCCCCCTCCGATGGTGCGGGTCGGATCGTCCCAAAGGAGCGCAATGTGGCGCCCCCAGCCCATGTCCGCTGACCGTAGCGCTTCCGCCCGCAACGATCGCACTCGTTCTGGCAGTTGCTCGGATCTACCCCCGTGCATCAGTTCCCGCATGGTCCAGCGGAAATCGCCGCGCGGTGAATGGTCGGTCGGTCCTGTCCGCCGGTCCCAAAGCACCACCGGCACACCCGCGTCGAGTGCAGTGGCAAGCGCATCCGTCGTGACGGTGAGGGACGAGTGCTCAAGGACCACCGCACAGACGGACTTGGGGACGGCAGGGGGGCCGTACTGCACCGGTCGGTGATCGGGACCGAGCCACAACACCTCGTGCTCCGGCAGCGCGCTGCCAGCGGTGTAAGCATCCCAGCGCCGCGTCCATTCGCGGTGGGCGGGCGGGTCATTGGCGCGTTCGAGATCGCGGACGACGACGGAGCAATTCACACCGAGAGCGGGCTCCGGAGGGCCTCCTGCAGAGGGCTTTTCGTTTGTCACCCATTGGTCCACGGGCAGGCCGAGCAGGAACCGCGGCAGCAGGAACTCGACGCGCTTGGGTGGTCGGCCGCCCGTGTAGTCCCTGACGACTGCCATGAACTCGTTCATCATGGGCGGCACTTGGGACAGCGGCCGCGGCTCGTCCTCCTGGACCAGCGGCAGCCACCCGTCTTTGCCGTACCCCAGCCAGGCTGACAGCAGACAGGAGTCGCCGCGAGGCAGATAGGGCTGAAGGCTCAATACGAGAAGGGCGTCTTCATCAGTGGGTCTGACGGGCTCGTGGTCCGGCAGGGGCAGCCTGAGGCGGTGAGCGAACCGAGTACTCCACCCGCGTACCTCATCCCGCAGACGCTCCGGCACGTGGCGGCCCTTCACCAGTGCCTTGGTGAATCGCAGCACACGTGGCTCGCCGCCCCGTGGTGCCGGCAGATCCTCCAATACGGCGACAGCCTCGCCCGGATCGTCTGGCAGGCGTTCGACGACCGGGCTGGCCGCCCCAAGGTAAGCCGCGAGCCAGGGCCTACCCGGCACCGAACCCAGGATGGCCACCAGGTCGCGTCGTTCGCCCTCCTGCAACTCCTGGGGGAGGGAGAGACCTTCGACTAGCTGTCGCAAACGCGTCAGCGTATGGGCGTCGCCGCAGAACAACGTGAGCACGTCGACCAGCGTTGCGAGCCCGCCGGGAATACGCAGACATGTCCGAACGATCGCGAAGGCATCCGGCCGTACAGAGACGTGACGCGGTATCTGCGCCGAGATCTGCGGACCCAGTTCGCCAACGATCACCGTACGCGTGGGGTGATCAAGGAATTCAGGCAGGCCGAGCAGAACATCGACGAGCTCAGCCACTCCACCGAGTGCCCCTCTCGCGTCCGGCTCCTGCATCAGGTAAGCGGTCCGCAAGCCGTGCCGACTGCCACCATGCTGTGCCTCCAGGAGTTGGAATAGCTCCTAATTCTAGGGAGCCAAGTCAACTTCCGTGGTGGTTCGACAGTTTCGCCGAGGCCACCCCCACCGCCGTCGACGATTCCTCCGCGAGAGTGCGCAGGAGGTCTTCACCGACCTGATGAACCAGTTTGGCCTCACCCCGCGCCTGTGCCGGATCCCCGCCAACGCGTGGGTGCCGGGGCAGCAGTGCGGGTTCGATGCTGCCGCAGCCAGACCCGCCGGGGCCGTCCCCGCGAGGGGGACGCCGCAGCGGGCCAGGCCGTAGCGGCATCAGTGATTCGACGGGGGCCTTGCGGCGCCAGGCGCGGCCGAAGCGGGAGTGGAGCCGGGCCTGGTGGACGAGCCGCTCCTGCTCCAGCTTGATGACCTGCTCGTAGGGCTGGCCGCCTGTATCCAGGAGGTGGGTGCCGGTGTGCCGGGGCGGGGGTGTGGTGTTGCGAGTGGTGTCCGACCACGGGGGCCCGGTGGGGGAGGCGGGGGTTCGAGCAGGAACTGGTGGACCGGTTCCTGCTGGCCGGGGCGGGAGCGGGGATCTGGGACCGTTCACCGGCGGGGGATCGGGCCGTGCTGTTCGCGTTCGCCCGGTTCACGGGCTGCCGCTTGAGGGGGGTGCAGAACGTGAATGCGGACCAGTTCCTGTCCCATCTGCGCCGTGAGCGCGGCTTTGCCCTCGGAAGCCCCACGCACCGAGTCCGTCATCGCTGTTCCCGCGCCTCAGACCTTTCACCCAGCCCGGATCAGCCGGCGGTCCCCTTGAACGTTTTCGTCACAGCCTGCACCAGCCGGTCCGCGTACTCCCGCTCGGCATCCCTGAATTGCGGGTACTCGGTGACGAAGTGGTCCCACTCCACGTACCCGACCGCCTCGGCCACGTCCTCGAGGAGGATCCGCTCGCGGTACGGATATGGCCACTCGCCCGACAGCCGGAACACCTCGTGCAGTAGCTCGTAGCGGAGAGGATGCCGCTCGGCCAGCAGCACGGCGTCGTACAGATCCTTGCCCTGGGCGTGCATGTCGTTGATCAGCCACATCAACTTCCAGGCCAGAGACAGTTCAGGCGTGGCCGCCTGCACGACCGTGCCGCCCGGCAGCTCTGCCGGCCGGGGCGCTTCGGGCAGCCGCTCGTTGAATACGAAGTCGAGCTGGACATGGCCGCCCGGCAGCCCGGGCGAGACCCACGGCACGACCATGCGGCGGCCCGGTACCCGGTCGTAGGTCCAGATGTCCTCGACCACCGCACCCTGCGCCGAGATCCCGACCTCGCGTCCGCGCGCTTCGGCCAGCGTCTGCGCGGCCGCGGCGATCCCGCGCAGCATGTGGTCCGTACGGTCCTCGTCGATCCGCCAGGTGTCGGGGACGACGACGAAGTCCAGGTCACCGGGCTCGCGGGCGGCGTCCGGGAACCACACCGACATCAGCACGCTGCCCCGCAGCACCAGTGCGTCCACCCACTGCGACGCGGCGATCGCGTCCAGCACCAGGTGCAGGGCCCGGCGCCGGGCCGCCCGCCACGTCTCGCCCCGCGCCGGATCTCCGAAACGCGGGTCGGTCGCGCGGTAGGCCTTCTCGTGGTGCTTCAGCGACGGGTCGAAGACGGGACGCTGCACCACGTCGTCCCCTGCCACCCACTGCAGTGTCTTCGGCAGGTCCTGCGCACTGCGGGTGACCTCGTCCAGCGGTTCCCGGGGCAACTCGGTGCTCCGCCAGCCGAACCCGTCCCACGCCGTCCCACTCATCTCCGTACCCCCACAGGCTCCGCGATCCAACCGTCGTCCACGGACAGGTCACTGTCATCGAGCACGAACTCCCGCTCCACGCCCAGTACCACGAACCCGCCCAGCTCCCTCAGCAACTGCTCCAGCGCCCGCCCCGCCCCGTCGGCGCCCACCTCTCGGCACCGCTGCGTCACGAACCGCTCGTGCCGCGCGCCGGCCCGCACCCGCAAGGCGTTCCACGACAGATGGGCGCCGTGCGGCACCACCCGGGCCGCGAGCGCGGCCAGGTCCGTGTCCGCGTCGAGCAGCAGCTTCACGTGATGCTCGAAGTACCGTTCGTCGTCTCCGCCGAGCCGAGCCGGTACCTCCGCGGCCCACGGCGTGGACTCGGTCTTCACCCGTACCGGCTCGAAGCCGTCCGCACGAAGCCCCGCCACGACGTCCCGTACTCGCTCGGCCTGCTCAACGTACGACGAGGAACCGGACAGTGTGAGCATGGGCTGATCACGCATCCGGCCGCGCGCCAGCACGATATGTGTCAGCTTCAGACCACCCGAGGCCGCCCACCGCTGCAGCCGCACCCACTCGTCGGGGTCGGCACAGCGGACCGTCACATGCGATTCGTACAGGGAAGCGGACACCCGCGGATCCTGCCAGACCACGGCCACCCACGCCCATTCGACCCCCAGCTCCCGCAGCGCGTCGAACTGTTCCTGGGCGAGCCTGTCGCGCCTTGCTCTGGCGCTGCCAGCGCGTCGCCGAAAGCGCGACGTGGTATCCCGTGCTCACGCGGGACTGGTTCCAGGCGGTGTGCGCGTGTGCACCTGATTGCCTCGAGGGTTGACACTCGTCCGCTGGGATCCAGATGGACTTCGTCGGCGTCCTTGTCTGGGAAGTCCAGATTTGGGGGGCGGATGACGGAGGGGCCGCAGAGGCATGTCAGGTTACGGCTGGCCAGGCGGCGCACCGCGCCGGCCCGTGTACGGGCCCGGGTCCAGGAGGAACTGCCCGTGCCGGACCCGGACCCGGACCGGGACCCGACGCCGGAGTCTGAGCCGGCACCGGAACCCGATGCCGAGCCCGCGCCTGACGGCGGGCCGGCACCCGCAGCAGATCCGTCCCGGGCGCGGAGAGTCTGGAGCCGTGTGCGGCGCGCCAGGTGGTCGCACTTCATCACCGTGGGCGCCACGGCTCTTGCGGCGGTGGCTGCTATCGGGGGGCTGTGGGCGCAAGCCGTCACGACGTTCTGGAGTCAGCAGACAGCGAAGGACCAGCTTCGCCAGTCGCAGGAGGACCAGGAGAAGGAGGAACGTGCGCAGGCGATGGCTGTGTCCCTGTGGGTGGACCGGGCCGACGACACCGACGATACGAGTTGGAGACTGCATATCCTGAACCGCTCGCCGGACCCCGTGCCCTTCATGCAGGCGGCCTACCTCATCCGGGTCGGTGGGGGTGGCTCTGCTCGTGCCCTGGCGGTATCAGGTCCCGCCAACGCTTATCTCGTGGTGAACACGGCTCGGCTCGCGCCCTGTACGGAACTGGTCTTCTCGTCGAAGCAGGCAGGCCGCGACTGGGGGTCACCGAAGGCGAAAGTGTTTTTGCCACCGCCCGGCTCCCGGCTGCACTTTGACCAGTTCGCGTTCGCCTACTTCGTGGACCGCGATGGACGCTCGTGGTTGCGCTGGGGTCAGGGCCAGTTCGCTCCGTTCGACACTGAGATCTGGCGTCGCATCACTGCTCCGTCCGAAGAGATCATCTGGGAGAAGCAGACAACGGGTGATCCGGTGACGCGGCCGGCGGCGTCGTGCGGTGGGACTGACTGACACTCAACGGACGCCGGCAGCTGCGGGGCGGGCACCTTTGTGCCCTCCGGCGACGCGCTGGGGTGGCCGGTGCCGCTCTCCCCGGCGTTGGTGGCATCGTGCGCCGGTCTGCGCTCCTGCCCTCACCCGGTGCAGCATCCCGTCGGTTCTGCCGCGGATGCGAGTCCCGGGTCCTGCCGGGCGCGGGAATGACTGCGGGCTGGTCTGTGTTGTGCAGGGCGTGGTTGTGAAGGGGACAGTGTCCCCGGGCCTCACCTCTAGCCCATGAGGAAGATCGTTCGGCTGAAGCCTCATGGAGCCTTCCGCCGCGTAGGCGACCGCCCTTCACGGCCACACCTTTTCTCTTCGGCCCCGTCCTGGATCAGCTCCAGGGCGGGGCTTTCGTGCGCACGGCACCTCGGAGGCGCCGCGCCGTCGGCGGCTGCCGGACCGGGTGCGCCGCGCGGGGCAGGCGTCCCGGGCCGCCTGCCCCGCGCGTACGGGAGGGCGGGCGCAGGCGGGTGCGGCAGGGCGCTGGGGCCGCGTGGAAGCTGACGCGGTTCGCGGAGCCCCCGCATCCGGATCCCGTCTGACTGCGAGACGGGAGGGTGCAGATGTGAGGGGGACGGCGTCCCCTGCCACTTCTTTGCCGTCACCGACTTCGTGATGCGGGCCAAGAGCATCGTTGATCGGGGCGAGGTCCAAAGGAGAACCCGAACGTCGAGTACGCCTTCTAAAAGGACCTGAAGTCCCCCGTGGAGTTCATCGATCGAGCGGGCGTCAGAGCCCCTGGTGCGGAAGGTCGAGGACGTCTTCGTCAGCGACGGCGACGTGTGCATCCTCGTCATCGGCGACGAGATCCACCCTGCATATCGCGAACTCGGCCTCGGGCACGTGCTGCGCTGGCCTATTACGAGTCGTACGACGCTGCAGTTCGGACTCCAGGAGCCCGAATTGCACGGTGACCGTACTGGCGGGCCTAGCGCCGCAGGTGCCCGCTGAGCTGTGGGTTTCGCTCCTAGCCGCCTCATTCGCCCTGCGCTGCGTGGTGTTGAGCGCACTGGCACCCGTGGGCGGTCCTCTTTGTCAGTCAGGTGCCATAGATTCGTAGGGCCTCAAGGCAACCCTTCGTCTGGCGAAGGGAGATCCTTCGGATGCGGCCTGCCTCCTACAGCCGCCGCGGCCTACTGGATCTCCCTCTCGCCTTCGTCGGGTCCACCGCTTTGGCTGAGACAGGAGACCCATGAACGAACGTACCGCACGCCAAGGACATCGCTCCGATGCCCTCTCAGCGGACCCGGCGTTCCTCACGACGGTCGGGACCGATCCGCAGTCCGTGCAGCCGGAGCCGTTCTTCGAGCTGCGGTTCGCCGAGCTGCGTATCACCGTGCAGCGGCCGCCTTACAGGCTCATGGGCGCCCTGGTCACCGGAGCCGGCGCGGTATCCGTATGGCTCGCGCGCTGAAGCTCCCCTTGGTGTGGGCTCCGGGGCAGGTCGACGACCCGGAGCCCACGGAGCTGCACTACGGCTGTTCGTCCGTCTCGGACGGTCGGGGGCGGGTGCGGCGGCTGCGGAGGCGTGCTGCACTCCAGGCGGAGGCGGTGAGGACCAGTGCGGCGCCGAGGCTGCCGAAGAATTCGGGCAGCGAGGCGCGAAGGAGCTCGTACATGAAATACCCGGGCACGCCGAAGGACTCCCGAGCGTGCCCGTCTTCTTCCTTGTAGGAAAGTGATGGGCGTCCGGCCGCGTTTCCCGCCGTCCCGGCGACACAACCGTGCAGGCCGACACGCGCTTCCCGCAGCCCGGCTTCGACCCCCGTTCGTTGCTCTCGGGCGCCTCGTCCGAGGCGTGGTCCGCCTACCGAGGAGCCGTTACCCGGACCTCTGGGCCAGGACTCACCGGGTGAAACACCAGGTCAAGCACCACTCTGACCTGCCCGAGAAGGACCTTGTGCAACACCCTTTAGACGGCCCTCGCGGGCGTGGAACTGGCGGGCGGCGGCGAAGTTCGCGGCCCATCGGGAGTCCTGTGACCGGGGCGCGTCCGGTACCGGCTCGCCCTCTGCCGGGGGCTATGTCGCCCCTGCGGTTCGCCTGGCTGCAGGTGAACTGGATCGGTCGTGATGCGCCTGAGAGCCCGCCGGGGGTTGGGCTGTGTTGCCGGAAGGGTGATCACGCGGCGTCCCTCGCCGGGGCCGGTGCCCCGGGGCACGTCACAGGGCGAACGCCGGGACTCCGTGGGTACGGGTCACCCCGCGCACCGCCCGTGCCCGCGAGGGCGCTGCGGGCGGCGGCGTGAGGGCCGGCCCGATCAGCGGCATGACGGCCGTCAGCATCTCCGCCTCGCTCGCGGTGCCGTCCACGACCAGATCGGCCGCTGCCCGGGAGGGCGTGACGTGGGCTGCGTGGCGGTCCCTGCCGGTCTGCAGATAGTTGCGCAGGGACAGTCGGGGGTCCTGCCGCTGCATCTCGATCTTCCGGAGGATCTTGCGGGCCAGGCGTATGTCGTCGGGGGTGTCGACGTACACCCGCCACGCCGCCCGCCGGACCACGGACGGCAGTGACAGCGCGAACAGGCCCTCGACCACCACCAGCAGCACGCCGGGGCGCAGCAGCGCCGCGTCGATGGCGTGTGCCACCGCTGTCTCGTCGATCGACCCCGGATGGTTCCAGTCGAGGACGGCGTGCCCGTCGGCACTGACCGTCCACACACCCCTCAGGGGGTCGTGCGCGGGCACGTAGTAGTCGTCCAGATGGACCAGCGCCACGCTTTCGGGACACTGCAGCGACAGGGCTTCGGCAAGGGTGGACTTGCCGGATGCGGTGCCGCCTGCGACCGCCAGTACACCCGTCATATCGGGCGCTCCTCATGTGCTCAAAGGGGATAGACGAAGCGGCCGGACAAGCCGGGTGCAGGGAATGTACGGCGGCGTGATCGCCTGTGGCAAGCAGGGAAACGCGGCCCGGTTCAGCGGAGGCCAGGGCCGCGACCTCGGTCGACCTGCGCACCGGTTCTCGGCTATGCCACGGACCTTCAGCGTGGCGTAACGGCCCTTGGGCGCGGGCGTGACGTCGACGCGCGGGAACGAGTAGTCATGCATCCCACTCGACGTCTGCTCACCATGGCGGCGGCGGCTGCCGCCGTCGCCGCCGTCCTCGCGACCGCCCTGGCCGCTGCTCCGCAGGCCGCTGCCGCTTCCGCACCGTGCACGTCGACCTGGCGGGCCGTCCAGAAGGTGTCGGTGCGCAGGCCGGCATGGAACGAGAGACCGGTCGCGACGACACATTCGCCGATCGTGCGGTATCCGCGCCGGGGCGAGCGGGTGCGGTCATGCATCGTCGCCATCGGCCGGAACTCGTCGCAGTACCACGAGTGCGGCGGCGGAAGCCTGTGGCAGGTCTTACCCGGAGGCCAGGTGCCGTCCGGATGCCTGCGCCGCGCATGAGCAGACAAGCAGACCCGGCGCACCGCGACCACGACCAGACCCTCGCGCTCACCCTCGCCGTTCTGCTCCTGACCGGCAGTCGTACGGTGCATCAGGGAGCTGATCCAGACCAACCCTCAGCTGATGTACGCCCTGCGGCACGCCGGGGTGCAGCCCGGCGTGGTCGTGAGCGCTCGCGCCGTTCGGCCCGGGCTCAAGGTCGCTGAGGCTGACCATGCTCTCGCCGGGGAGCGGATCCACGGTGCTCTTCCCGCCGAGTTCCTCCAGGCCCGGGATCGGGTTGCCGTAGGGCGACTTGGTCGGGTGCCGCAGCAGCTCAAGGATGCGGCTTTCGACGGCCTCGCTCATCACGTGCTCCCAGCGACAGGCTTCGGCGTGGGCCCGTTCCCATTCCAGCCCGATCACGTCGACGAGCAGGCACTCCGCGAGCCTGTGCTTGCGCATCACGCGCGTGGCGATCCGCCGGCCCTCCCCGGTCAGCTCCAGGTGCCGGTCGCCGGCGACGTGCAGCAGACCCTTGCGCTCCATGCGGGCGACGGTCTGGCTGACGGTGGGGCCGCTCTGGTCCAGGCGCTCGGCGATGCGGGCGCGCAGGGGGACCGCGCCCTCTTCCTCGAGCTCCAGGATCGTGCGGAGATACATCTGAGTGGTGTCGATGAGTGGGGACATGCTGCCCGTCAGGCGGGGGTTTCGGCGGTGGCCGTCAGTACCGCACGGCCGAGGATGTGGCCGGTCATGGTGAAGCCGAGGACGGCCGGTGTGGCGTCGGCCGGGACGCCGATGGAGGTGACGTCGAGGGCGTGCACCACGACGAAGTAGCGGTGTGGGCCGTGCCCGGCCGGCGGGGCGGCGCCGATGAAGCGGGCCGCACGGGCGTCGTTGGGCAGCTGGAAGGCGCCCTCGGGCAGGCCCGAGCCGGCGTCGTCGCCGGCGCCCTCGGGCAGCTCGGTGACGGTGGCGGGGACGTCGGCGACCGCCCAGTGCCAGAACCCGGACCCGGTGGGGGCGTCGGGGTCGTAGACGGTGACGGCGTAGCTCTTGGTGCCTTCCGGGGCGCCGCTCCAGGACAGCTGCGGGGAGACGTCCTTCCCGCCGGGGACGCCGGAGGAGTACTGCTCGGGCGACCATGCGGCGCCGTCGGTGACGGTGGTGCTGGTAACGGTGAAGGAGGCCGCCTCGGGGAGGCGGGCGAAGGGGTCGTTGGCGCTCATCGCGTCGTTCCTTTCGGGCCGTGCCGTGGGTTGGCGGTGATGCGGCCGACGGGGCCCACAGCGTCGTGTGGAGGCACCGCCACCGCCTTTCACCGGCCGCTGGATCGACCATAACACCAATAATCGATTATTCGCTGGATCGTCTATGCTTGGGCCATGACTCAGACGGCCCACACCTCGACCTCACCGGGGAAGCAGATGCTCTCCGAGCAGGTCTACGCACACCTGCGGGACGCGATCATGCGCGGCAACCACGCCCCCCGGGACGCCCTCAAACCGCAGGACCTCGCCAAGGAACAGGGCGTGAGCCTGGCCGTCGTGCGCGAGGCGCTCGTGCGACTGGTCGGCGAGGGCCTCGCCGACCGGCTGCCCAACCGCGGCTTCGCCGTCCCAGCCTGCTCCGACCGCCGCTGGCAGGAGATCGCGGAGGCCCGCCGGACCATCGAACCGGTCGTACTGCGCATGTCCATCGAGCGCGGCGACCTCGACTGGGAGTCCCGTGTACGAGCCGCCCACCACCGCCTGGCCCGCACCCCGGCGTACGGGCCGGGGGAGGGCGAGTACTACAGCGGCGCATGGTCCGAAGCCCACCGGGTCTTCCACCGCACCCTGCTGGAGGGCTGCGGCAACTCCGTCCTGCTGGAGACCTTCGACCGGACGTGGACCGCGAGCGAACTGGCTCGCCGCTGGTCGGCGCACCGCGTCCCCGACCGGGACCACGCCGGCGAGCACCGCCGGCTGGAGGAGGCGGCGCTGGCCCGCGACGCCGACACCGCAGCTGAGGTACTGACCCAGCACCTCACCCAGACCGCGGCTGGACTGACCGACTGCACCCTCCGCGAACCCGCGAACTGAGCCTGATGCGCCTCGCCGACCCGGTGATCTGGTTCGAGCTCGCTATGCCTGGCGGAAGACAGTAGCGCCAGATCCTCGACGCTTCCCCTGCCGCGGCGGCGGGAGCCCTTCTTGCCGGCGTCAACGTCCTGGCTGGTCTCGGCGACGTTCACCGAGGTCTTCACGCAGCGTCCCGCCTCTTGCTCGAGTGTCATGAACCCGCCATGCTTGGCTCGTGAATCTACTCGCATAGATCCATCGCTTCGCCGCTCCACCTGACAGCGCGTCCGTCCGCACCCGCTCCCGGGAGGATCGCCCAGTGAGACCTCGTCAACCGCGCCGCCGTGGCGCCGCCGCCGTCACACTGTCTTTACTTGCCCTGTCCGTCGGTCAGACCGTCGCTGCCCTGCCCGCGGCCGCGGCCCCACCCGCTGCTGCCTCCACCGTCGCCGCGGCGCAGGACCAGGCCGCTCGTGCCATAGCCCGTTCCCTCTCCGACTCCGCCTGGCGTGCCCGCGTCCAGCATGCCGCCCTGACCACCGACGAGGTGTCCGTCACGGCGCTGGCCGGCCGTGCCGACAACGGCCTGAAGTCCACGCTGGCCGCGGCGGATCACCGGATCGCCGCCGCCAAGGGCCTCGACGCCGACATCGGTTCTTTGCTCCGGCTGCGACTCGGGGACCACACGATGCGCAGCGCACTGTCCGCCGGAAAGGCGCCCTGGGTAGCCCCCGCCACCGCCGATGACCACGCCACCACGATCATCGCCTACGACAGCCGGGGCCGAGCCCACACGCTCGACGCCCGCCACGCGCCCGCCCGTCCCGTGTACGTCGTCGACATCGACGGCTCCAAGGCACTGGCCGCCGGCCTGGATGTCCTGAACAAGCAACTGCGCCACTACGGCCTGGCCTCCGCCGCACCAGCACCAGCACCGAAGCCTGGCGCCACCAAGAAACCACAGGCCCAGGCGGCAGCCGGGGGCTTCTGGACCACCCGCATCAGCGCGGTGGAGCTGTCGGACGACGAGGAGCCCTGGATCAAGGGCGACGCCGAGATCTACACGCTGGTCACCGGCTTCGGGCAGGACGGCAACGTACGTGTCGACCCCGTCGACATGCCCTACCTCGACAATGACGGCACCGTCTACCGGCCCGGCCAGATCCTGGTCAACTGGTCGAACTACAAGTACAACCTGGCCGACGCCGTGATGATGGAAGAGGACGGCAGCACCAACTACCGCGACCTCGCCAAGGCCATCGCCACCGCCCTGCTCACCATCACCGACCAGGGAACCTACATCCCCCTGGTGAACGCGATCCTGGACGCCATCCCGAACGACTGGTGGACGGACGATCCCGACTACGTCGACTCCTGGTACACCCTGGCCAGCAGCGACAACGGAACCCGCCACGGCGCTCGCGGCAACGGCTGGATGACCGTCGAGCCGTACTTCGTCCAGCAGTTCTGAACCGCACGACGGACCTCCGAAGCACACGACCCTGACGGGGCTGCGGGCCGGTGCGTGACACCACCGGCCCGTTCCACGCACCCACCAGCCCGGCTGGGGCTCGCCGTCCCCACCGCGTTCAAGGCGCCAGCACCTCACCCCGATCTCGCGCGCATCAGCTGCGCCGACACGCCCCGCGCACGGGCGGTTTCCTTGACAGCAACCTCGGAGGCGGTGAAATGGGGGCCTGGGCCGCCATCGCCGTACCCCCTTGGCCGGCCCTCGCCCGCCATCCCGCCGCACGCATTCGGACACGGCCTCCCTCACGCCGGGCTCGACAGCCGCTCCCGGCGTACGTATCACCCGTAGCCCGACGGCCTGGGCACTCGCCGTCTACTGCGGTCTCGGTGGAGCGGGGGCGCATGGTCTTCTCGTAGGTGCGGATGGCGTCGTCGACGGTGGCGGAGTCGGCGAGGGCGAGGGCGAGTTCGTCGGCGTCAAACATGGCGTGGTTGACGCCGACGCCGAGCGGGGGCATGAGGTGGGCGGCGTCGCCGAGCAAGGTCACGGTCGGGTTGTGTTCCCAGGGGGTGCGGGACGGGGAGGGCGAAGATCGGGCGGTCGACGTAGGGGCCGTCGTTGTCGGTGATCATCTGGCGCAGGCGGGGCGACCAGTGGGCGTACTCGTCGAGGAGCAGGGCGCGGATGCCGTCGGCTGCATGGGCACCGCCCAGGCCGGCCAGTTCAGCAATGTCGGGGTGGCGGTTCTCGACGTCGGAGAACCAGGCCTCCAGGAAGCTCACCCCGGTGTACTGGGGAACGGCGGGGGACACGGCCGGGCGTACCCGGGAGAGGGCGCCGTCGGCGCCGATGACCAGATCGGTCTCGATGGTCGTGCCGTCGGGGAAGTGCAGCTGCCGCGGCCCGTCGGCGGGCCCGCTGATCGTGTCGAGGGCTTGGCCTGACCTCGAACCCCGGCAGACCCACCAACGCCCCCTCCTCAACCGCATAGGGCCGCGCATCGCTGCACGTCGATTTCGAGGACGACCCACGGGAGTTGCACTTCGACGCCTGCGGGTTCAAGCCGACGAACGCATGTCTCATCGCGCTCTGCGCCTGGCTCAGCACACCGCGCACCCTGCTATGGACAGCCGAGAAGCCCCTGGTAGGACACGCTCAGGCCGTAGGGAATGGCTGCTCACACGGCAATGGCGGGGCGCATTGAGCTGCAGCCCAGCCGAGCAGGAACACACCAGAACTTCACCATGGCACGACTCCATTGTCGTCGAACATCTGACCGGTAGGGCCGTCGTCAGGCAGAGCCGCCAACCGGATGGCGATCGCCGCGCCCTGCTCGGGGGTGTGAGTCCCGCTGAACCCATTGAGGTCGGTGGCCACGTAGCCGGGGCAGGCGTTGTTGATCAAGATGTTGGTGTCACTCAGCTCCTTGGCGTACTGGATGGTGACGGCGTTGAGGTAGGTCTTCGTCGGCGCGTAGGCCCCGCTGATCCCGCCGAGGTCGACACCGGGCGTGGCCTGCAGGGCCAGCGAGCCGACATGGCTGGACTGGTTGACGATCCGCGGGTGTGCCGAGCGGCGCAACAGCGGCAGCATCGCGTTGGTGACCCGGATGACGCCGATGACGTTGGTCTCCACCAGCCGCCGCACGGTCTCCAGGTCGAGGGTCGTGGGCCTCTCCGGCCAGCCGCCCGCAACGCCGGCGTTATTGACCAGCACGTCGAGGCGTCCCGCTCGCTCCTCGATCAGCTGCACCGCGGCGGTCGCGCTTTCGTCGTCGGTCACGTCCAGGGGCACGCCGAACGCGTCGGCACCTGCCGCGCGCAGTTTCGCCACGGCGTCCGTCCTGCGCTCCTCGTCCCGGGCGCCGACACCGACGCTCCAGCCCAATGCGCCCAGCCCGGCCGCGATCTCGTACCCGATTCCCTTGTTCGCGCCGGTGACCAGCGCGATTGTCTTCTCGCTCATGACAGCGATCATGGCCGTGCTTCGACCATGCACCAACACCACCTCGGTAACGCACCAATACCCGAGCGACATAAATCGACTGTCCGCGCAGCTACTGTGCAGGTATGGAGATACGCGAGTTGCGGTACTTCGTCGCCCTCGCCGAGGAACTGCACTTCGGCAGGGCCGCCCAGCGTCTGGAGATGGCCCAGCCGCCCCTGTCCCGCGCGATCGCCCGGCTCGAACGACAGCTCGGTGTCATGCTGTTGGAGCGCACCACCCGTAAGGTCACGCTCACCGAAGCCGGGGCCGTACTGCTGTCCGAGGGGCGCGCGATCCTCAGCGCGGTGGCCGCAGCCGAGCGGCGTACCCAGCAGGCTGTGCAAAGGCGCCCCCGCCTCGTCCTCGCCGTGAAGTCCGGCACCGCCGACGAGTTGCTGGCCAAACTGCTCGACGCCTACCGCGCGGAGCCCGGCGCAGCCACCGTCGATCTGCTGCTCTGCGAGGCCCACCAGCAACAGACATTGCTGCAGGACGGGCAAGCCGACGTGGCTCTGCTGCACCTGCCGTTCGACTCGACGGCCGGACTCGACACCGAAACCCTGTACACCGAGGGGCAGGTGGCGATCCTGCCCATCTCTCACCCACTTGCCGGCCGCTCACAGATTCGGATGGCCGAGGTCACCGCATTGCCGGAACTCCCGATGGCGCGCTGGCCCGGTCCCGGCGGCAGCTATCCGGAGGGACCAGGGGCAGAGGTACGGAACCTGACACAGCTCTTCCAACTGATCGCGCTCGGCCGTACCACCGTGATCATGCCCGAGTCCGCCGGCGCCGAACTGCGCCGGGATCTCACCGCCGTGCCGGTCCTGGATGCACCACCCGTGACGACAGTGATCGCTTGGCCGTCGCAGAGCCGACTTCGCGCAGTTGCCGACCTGATCCGCGTAGCAACACGTCTTTGACCGGCTGCTGTGTATCTGCTCGCGTGGAATGCGGCCGACCGCCATCTCGGGAGATCCCGGTGGCATCCTCAACACCTACGGTGCACCGTTGATCAACGTCGATGGCCGCTGCCGGACAACGCCTACGGAGGCTGCGAGGCAAGCCCCCGTATTCGCGGCGGGAGCGTGCCGCTCTGCGCCTGACGTGCCAGAGCAACGGTCTGCTCGGCATCGTCCTGGTACAGCGTGACCAGGGCCCGCCGGACCAGTGCGTACCCGGCCAGTGCCCGGTCGCCACCGGCCGCGGCAAGGTCCACTGCACGCTGCGTCCACCACAGCGCCGCCTGTTCGTCGCCCGTTTCCTGTACCAGCCAGCCGACGTATTCGGCATATCGGGACCCCAGCGCCAGTAACTCCTGGCGGGTGCGGGGATCCACGTGCGCGGACAGTTCCCGCAGCGTATGGGTCTGCGCTATCAGTCCCGGCAGCAGGAATCCGGGCTCAACGCTCTGGCCGAGTCGCCTGTAGTGCGTGAACAGTGAGCGGGATGCATCCAACATCCCGACACCCCCGGTCGTCGATACCCGGCCCTGGTTGCCCGTACCCCCGCTCACCAACGAGGCTGCCCCGGCGCTCACGACCTCCCGCCGGCCCACAGGCTGAAACCAGCTCGAACCACCCGGCGACAGCCGCATCACCCACTCCTCCTCATCGATTCCGTAGCGAGCCGGTTCCTTCGACGTACCAGTAGCGGGCGTGGCGACCAAGCCGATCAGCGCACCGCCGGCGTGCAGGGCGGCGTCGCACAACCGAGCCAGATCACGGCTGGGCGCCTTGATGCCTCGTTCGACCTTGCTCAACTGCGCCTTGCTGTAGTGCACGACGGCGGACAACGCTGTGAGACTCAAGCCGGCGCCCAAGCGCCGCTTCCTCAGCTCTTCGCCGAACCCTCTGGACGGCTGCGGCACGGAAACCTCCAGGACCGTCCATCCAGGTGCAAGAGGTTGCTGCACGAATGAATGCGACCCCCTGACTGGGCGGACAAGGCAGATGGCACTGTTTCCCGTTTCCTCTCCGTACGCGGGACGCGCTACTCCCGAAGCGACAGGCCGCGTTGACTGCCGCCCGATATGAAGTGACCGCTCACCCTGAGGTTGGGGCCCGCCCCGCCATCCAGGTGCGTTCGCGGGGAAGGTCAAGCAACTCAAGAGCACCAAGGCGGTCGCCCAGATGCTGCGCATCTCCCAGCGCACCGTCGAGCGGTACGTCAAAGACCAGATCAACACGCCGCGCCCGACCGCGCCGTGCCCTGGAGTGCGAGGTGAAGAAGCGGTGGCAGCCGCAGATTCGCGCCCAGGCGCCGCAGAAGGCGGCGACTACTGGGGGCATTGTCATCGACACCCGCGCCCGCTTCGGCTACACCGCGCCGAACGCCAGAAGCCGGGGCCCGGCCGGCGGGTCATCGCCGTCGACGGCAAAACACTTCGGGGCTCCCGCACCGCGAAGCGGCCAGCCGTCGCACTGATCGCGGCGATGCCCCACACCGGCCAGGTCCTCGCCCAACGGTAGATCGACGATAAGAGCGATGAGATCCCGGCCTTCGCCCCGCTCCTGGACGGCATTGACCTGACCGGCGCGGTGATCACCGCCGACGCTCCCTCGGCCGCGCCCTCTGCGCCGCCGCGCGGGTGTCAGTAGGTCGAGCCGGCCGGCACTCCTCGGGGCCGCGGCGCGCGCAGCCGCGGCCCCGCTCCCGTACGGTCAGCGCGGACACGGCCCTGCAGCTCCTCAGGGAGGCGCACGGTGAGCTGGACGTCGGCCCCAGGCCGTTCGCGGCCTTTCCTGGACGTCTCCGGCATATGGGCCCCGACCGCGGCGTTCACCGCTGCCGAGGCCCATATGCCCTCTGCCACCCAGCAGTTCGCAGCCCTGGCCGAACAGACCGCAGCCCGCCTTGTCCGTGGCCGCGGGCAAGGAGCTGTCGCCGGCGCAGTGCGTGTTGTACGCGGGCGTTGCCGGGCCCTGCGCTAGAAGGTCAGGTTCCAGGCGTCGATCTTGCCTGTGTCGGAGGCGGCGTTGTCGTTGACGCGCAGCTTCCAGGTGCCGTTCGCGACCTCCGAGGAGGCGTTTACGGTGTAGGTCTGGGCGATGTTGTCGGCGCTGCCGCCGGCGTGGTTGTGCAGCGTGTAGACGGTGCCGTCCGGCGCCACCAGGTCGACCTTCAGGTCACCGATGTAGGTGTGCTTGATGTCCACACCCACCTTGAGGGCGGCCGGGGCGTTGCCGGTCACGCCGGTTATGGCGATTGGGCTCTCCACGGTTGCGTTGTCGTTGATGGCGAAGTCCGCGAGGTTCTCGAAGTACTTGCCGGGCGGCGGGGTGGTCCCGACGGCCTTGAGGGCGTCGACTTGTCCTTCGCCGAAGAACGAATTGTTGGCCGTCGTGCCCGTGCAGCGGCTGTCCGAGGGGCAGGCGATGTCGTTGGCCTGGGCGGCCAGCTTGGCGCGGATCTGCGCCGGGGTGATGCCCGGGTTGGCGCTGGCGATGAGTGCCGCCACGCCGACCACGTGCGGGGTGGCCATCGAGGTGCCGCTCTTGCTGCCGTAGCCGCCGCCGGGGACGGTGGAGTACACGTTGCTGCCCGGCGCCGCGACGTCGATGACGCCCTGCCCGTAGTTGGAGAACGAGGCCTTGGTGACGCCCGTGCCGTTGGCCGCGACCGTGACCACGCCCGGCAGCTCGGTCGGGATGTCGAGGCAGGCGTTGGTGATGGTGCGGGTGACCGGCGTCGAGTCGTTCGGGCTCGCGGAGTCGGTCGTCTTGTGGGCGAGGTCGTAGTTCTCGTTGCCCGCGGCGGCGATCTGGAGGGAGCCCTTGCCCTCGGCGTACTCCTGGGCGCGCTTGACGCCCTCGATGATGGCGGCCTGGTCGATGTTGTCCGGGCAGTTGAACTGCCACGGGTCCGTGTAGTAGCTGTTGTTGGTGACCTTGAAGCCGTGGTCACCGGCCCAGACGAAGCCGCAGATGGTGTTCTCGGCGAAGAAGAAGGAGTTGCCCGGCTCGGCGACCCGGACCGCGGAGATCTTCACCCCGGGGGCCACGCCGACGACGCCCTTGCCGTTCTTGGCCGCGGCGATGGTGCCCGCTACGTGGGTGCCGTGCGTGTCGACGTCCCGCCAGGCGCCGGCACGGGTGTCGGGCTTGCCGTAGGCGCAGGAGACTGAGTCGGCCGCGTCGAAGTTGGGCGCCAGGTCCTGGTGCTGGTCGTCCACACCGGTGTCCAGGATGCCGACTGTGACGGAGGCGGAGCCCGGGTTCACGGCCCAGGCCTGGTCGGCCTTGATCTGGCTCATGTCGGCCCGGACCGGTTCTCCGGCCGGGGTCGAGGCCTGGGCCGGATTGGCCGGGAGCGCCGGGTTGTAGGCGTCGGCCGGGACGTCCGAGGTGCGCGTGGCGCCGACCTGCTGCACGCCGGTGACGCCGCGCATGGTGGCGGCGAACCCGCTGGACGCCGAGTGGGCGACGATCACGCCGATGGCGTCGAAGTTCGAGAAGACGGTGCCGCCGTTGGCCGCGATCGCGGAGCGGACCGCCGAGCTGTCACCGGGGGCGGTGATCACGAGGTAGGCGCGCGTGCCGGCCACCCAGGTCGCACTCTGGGAAGCCGGCACGGCGGCCGGAGCGTGGGCCTTGGCGGCTGGCGCGGGGGAGGGGTCGATGGGGAGCGTGCCCGCGAGGGCGCCCGGGGCGCCGAACGCGAGGACGGCGCCGAGCGTGGCCGCCAGCACCAGCGTGCGTCTAGACCGGCTGGATATGTGGGGTATCAAAGCGTCCTCCGGAGACGGCCCGGCCGTGCTGAGGGCACCGGCGGGGCCGTACGAAACGAGTGGTGGATGCAAGATGTCAGGTGCATGCTCCCGTACGGAAGTACCTTTCCGCGCAGGGGCGTTATAGGGGAATGGCTGAAAAGGACGTACTCCGGGCATCGGGGGGTCGGGATCCACCGGGAGCTCGGCGACGTCGACCGCGCCCTGGCGTACGCCGCCGACCTGGTGACGGCCATCGACGGGGTGGACCGGCTGCTGGCGTGGTGGCTGACCGAGGTGCGCCCGCAGTTCGGTGACCAGCCCGCCGGCGGGCAGGCCGTCTGCTGCCCAGCCGCTGGCACTCCCTCGAGGACGGGAGGCGTCCGGCCTGTGCGGTCACCCTGCGCGACGGAGACCAGCGTCCGGAACCCGTCCCACTTGGGCTCCACAGCGCAGCCCGGCCGTAGATCGGGCTCGGGCACGGGGGCGCTCAGCATCGGTTCTGGCAGCATCCACGTCGCAGTGGATGCCTTCCACCAGATGTCCCGGTGCTGTCCTCTTGCCTTTACGCGGGGACCGAGGCGAGGGCGTGTTCGTCGCCCAGCGCCGCGAGGTGGCGTTCGGCGTCCAGGGCGGCCTGGCAGCCGCTGGCGGCGGCGGTGATGGCCTGGCGGTAGGTGCGGTCGACGACGTCACGGCATCTACGCCGGCGGCCTCGACGCGCTCCTGCGCACGGTCACCGCCGCCTGACTGCACCCCGGCACGCCGGGCACCGAAAGGGTTGTGGGGAAAGTCAGTGACATCCCTCACGGGCCCGGTCCTCATCAACGTGCCGCGATAGTACGTGGCGTGTGGCTGATATAGGCGGATCTGGCATATGGAAGCAGGCATACGCGGCATCTCGGCCGGGGGCACCGGCCCGGGTCACCGGCCTCGAGCCGCCGGACCGCCTCTGCCGTCCTTCTGACGGAGTGTGAGGCGCCGTCGGCGTCCGGCGCGGCGGCCCCGCACAATCCCGGGCCGGATTCAAGGGTGCCCTCGCCTACTAGGCGAGGTAGTGGAAGCCCCCGTTGTCGTGCCCTCCCGCGGCTTTTAACAATGACGGCCCCGCAAGGCGTCCCCGCAGGTCAAGCACAGTGTCTGTGTGAAACCGAGCCCGCCGGAGGCGCAAGGAGAGTCGACCGAACGAGGTCCGCATGAGGAACCACCGGAAGCACGGCAGGAAGACGCGCCGCCGGCCCATAGCCGTCGCCGTCCTGGCGATGGGCGCGGTGGCGGTGCCGTCGGCCGCCATGGCGTGCATGGGCGACGAAGGAGCCGAGGCCATCACCGCCACGTCCAGCGGTCCCTGGACGGACGGGAGGAAAGCGTCCTGGGACGGACACCGGACGGACGGGAGGAAGGCGTCCTGGGACGGGCACCGGGGGCGGGACGTCCGGACCGCGAAGCCCACGGCGACGGCTTCGCCCTCGGCCTCGCCGACGACCTCTCCCAGGACTGAGGCGCCCGCCCCGGAGAAGTCCAAGGCGCCCGTCTCGAAGGCGATCACCCCGCCGGCCCCGACGAGGACCGCCGCCGCGCCGAAGCCGACTGCCGTGCCCCCCTCGACGACCGTCGCACCGAAGCCGCCCACCATCACGGCTCCCGCCGCAGGCGCGGCGACCCCCGCGTCCGCCGCCGTCGTCCGCGTGGTCGCTCTGGTCAACAGCGAGCGCGCCAAGGTCGGTTGCTCCCCGGTCGCGCTGAACGCGAAGCTCTCGCAGGCCGCCCAGGCCCACAGCGCGGACATGGCGAGCCACAACACCATGTCGCACACCGGTTCCAACGGGTCCGACCCGGGACAGCGGATCACGCGCGCGGGCTACCTCTGGAGCACCTACGGCGAGAACGTCGCGTACGGGTACTCCACGCCCGAGCAGGTCATGGCGGGCTGGATGGCCAGCGCCGGCCACAAGCGCAACATCCTGGACTGCGGCTTCAAGGAGATCGGTGTGGGGGTGGCGCAGCCCGGCAACTACTGGACGCAGGACTTCGGCACGGCCCGCTGACGCTCACGGGGCCCACGCCCGTCATGGCCCGCCGACCATCACGCCGGCCGCGGCCGCTCCGCTCGCTCCGGAGCGGCCGCGGCCGGCGTGGGTGCCGTTCTGCCCAGGG